>JBOHQS010000071.1:0-10219 GCA_050732295.1 Methylomirabilales bacterium (SeqCode) | reverse complement strand
ACCCTCTCCAGCGTGGGAAATACTTACGTCGGGGTCACAGAGGAGAGGCGATGTACTTTAAGCAGATCCTCGACGAACGCTGTGGGTGCGCATCCTACCTGGTGGCATCCCGTCAGTCGCACGAGGCAGCGATCGTCGATCCGTCGATCGAGATAGAACAGTACGAAGGCTTATTGCGGGAGCGCACCTTTCGGCTGCGGTACGTGATCGACACCCACGTCCACGCGGACCACGTGTCGGGGGCGCGCCAGCTTCAGGCCAAGCATGGGGCCGAGCTGTGCCTGCACGAGTCGGCACGAGTGGCCTATCCATCTCGGCCCCTCAAGGACGGAGACGAACTGCCCCTCGGACAGCTGCGCCTGCGAGTCCTGCACACGCCCGGACATCGCCCGGAGCTGATCTCGATTCTGATCGTGAACCCGCCCCGCAGCCCGGAGCCCTCCATGGTACTCACGGGCGATTCCCTGCTCGTCGGCGACGTAGGACGGCCAGACTTTGGCGGTGGGGATGCCGCCGCCCAGCACGAGAGCGTGTCGCGTCTGCTCCAGCTACCGGATTGGGTGGCCGTCTTCCCCGGTCACTTCGAGGGGCCATGCGGCAAGGGGATGTGTGGCCGCCCCAACACGACCATCGGCTTTGAGCGGTTGTACAATCCGCTGGTTCGACTGGACCGGCGGGCCTTCATCTCGACCCTCGTCGATGGGGTGCCGGCGCGCCCGCTGAACATGACCGCCATCGAGGCGACCAACCGTGGCCTGGCCGACATGGCGTGGGCCATGCTGACCTCCGCCGCTCCCGTTCGGGAGATCGATATCGACACATTGGAAGCCCGGCCACCGAACGCCGTCGTCCTGGATGTCCGCGAGCCGGAGGAGTACGCGCACGGGCACGTCCCCGGGGCGGTGAGCCTGCCCCAGGCAGACCTGGCATCCCGTCTGGACGAGGTGCCGCGTGACCGACCCGTGATGGTCGTCTGTCAGCGCGGGATGCGCTCATACCGGGCAGCGCAGTTCCTGGTGCAGATGGGCATCGATCAGGTGACGAGCGTCAACGGCGGCACGGGGGCCTGGCGCGCGGCGGGCAAGCCGCTTGCCCTGGGCGACACCACCGCGGAAAGGCCGCGCGTCGCCGAGTCCCAATGGACCCACGCCGGGGCGCAGAGCAGCTATCGGATATAGCGCCGCGTCCTACCGGACTGCCCTGAGTCGATCTCGGAACTGTCATCGATCACCCCCGGGGACAGACCTCACCGGTTGCTCGCGGAGCCCTCACGATGATCCTCCCACTCGGTGATGCGCCCAACCCTCGGGGGATACCCTTCATCACGTATGCCCTCATCCTCGCCAACTGTGCCGTGTATCTCCTCATCACGCTGCCACTCAGCGCGCAGGCGCCTGACCCGAACGACCCGATGCTCTGGGAGTACCTCCGCGTCGTGGGGCAAACCCTGCGACCCCCCGTCCCAGTAGAGCGAATCCTGGAGCACACCTCCGCGTACGATCTCTTCGTCTTTCACTACGGGTTTCGACCGGCGGCACCGGTGGTTGCCACCCTCTTCACCGCGATGTTCTTGCACGCCAGCTTCCTGCATCTCTTCGGCAACATGCTCTTTCTGTGGATCTACGGCGACAACGTCGAACAGCGCCTGGGGCGCGTGTCCTATCTCTTTTGGTATCTGGCGACCGGGCTGGCAGCCACGCTGTTTCACACCCTCTTCGCCCTCACGTCGCCGCTGCCGCTGATCGGGGCCTCGGGTGCCATTTCAGGCGTCCTCGGGTTCTATTTCCTCTGGTTTCCGCGCAATACGGTTCGGCTGTTGTTCGTGCTCTTCCCCTTTTTCATGAATGTGTTCATGGTGCCAGCCCGCGTGGTGCTCGGGCTCTACCTGCTGGCAGACAACCTGCTCCCTTTTCTCATTACGCGCGGCACGGGGGGCGGGGTGGCGCACGGCGCCCACATCGGCGGCTTTCTCGCGGGACTCCTCGTCGCATGGGTGATGGACCGACGAGCGGTTACCGGACGCCCGCCCGAGTACCGGGCGGTGTCCGCTGCCGCCGAGAGCGAGGAGGCGCCCGCGCACTCTCTTGCCCGAGCGATCGCCCGCGGCGACTTCGCCGGGGCGGCAGAGGCGTATTTCGCGCTCTCGCCCGATCAGACGCGGCGCGTGCTGCAGCCGGAGGACTCGCTCGCGCTGGCCGACTGGCTGCAGCAGAACGGCCACCCGCGCGCCGCGCTCACCGTCTACCGCCGCCACCTGCGTGACTATCCGCAGGGACCGGGCGCCGCCGAGGCGCACGTGGGGGCAGGCTCGGTGCAATTGAATTCCCCCAGCCTCGCGACCTCGGCGCACCACCACTTCCTCGACGCGCTTGATCTCGACCCCTCGTCCGAAACGGCTGCCCTCGCGCGCGCCGGCCTCGATGCCATCGCCGCCCGACAAAAGTTTCCGATCGGACGTCCGCGCCGGTGATCGGCCCTTGACATCCTCGGCCGAGCGAGGGACACTTACACTCTCGCAGAGATAACCCTTCCTCGCGCTGCTTTACCCCGAACCCAGGGCCTTCGGGAGGTGAGGGACGCCATGAGCCCGCCGCCCAGGTCAGGGACGACCAAGCCAACTCCCGCCGAACTGTACGTCCACGCTCCGGGTGCAGCCACACGCGCCATGCAACATGCGTGGGACCAATCCAACCCGTCGCCCCCATCCGTATCTTATATCGAAGGGCTCGAGTGAATGAGGTCATAGAGGTCTTCCGTCATATGCTGCAAAGGGGGGTCAGGCCATGCGAACGCTGAGTGGAATTGTCCTCGGCTTCTTGCTGCTGGGAATCGTGGGGAACCGTGACGCAGAAGCCATAAACATCCAGGTCCGTGAGGTCAGTCGAGAGCCTCAGCCTGAAGGGCTCGTGTTGGTTTACGAATTACAAAACGCCTCGGTGGACCGCTGGGACCTTCGTCGGGTCGAGGCGCACATCCTCGACAACACCGGGCGGCGGCTTGACCTCTTGCGTCCCTTCACCACGCTCAGCCGCCTGGAACGGGACGACGTGGAGTTCATCCGGACTCAGATCCCGGCGACGCTCCTGCCGGCGGCCCACAAGATCGAGCTTCGCCTCTTTCTGCAGGAGGTCCTGGGCTTCCCCGTCGCCGACCCTCCGCTGAAACGCCTGGTCTATGCCTTCCCCCTTGCGGCGCAGACGAGCCCTCCGCTCTTCCGGGGCAAGGGGACTCTCCGGGTAGAACCGGCAGGGATGGTGGAGTGGGAAGGACGCCCCCGGACGATCCAACTTCGCCTGGTCAACCTAGGCCGAGAGCTGCTCTCAGACATGATCCTCGTGGGGGAGATCAGGGGGAGAAGCGAATCCCTGCAGAAGCTCCGCATTCTGGTGACGCCACGGGACCTGCGCCCCGGGGCCGAGGCGTACGCCTCCATCACGATTCCTCAGCACGTCTTGGAAAGGGCTCAAGGCATCTCGCTTCAAGCCGTCTACCTGAAGGAGACACACGGCAAGTCCGCAAGATACGTCGAGGATCTCGAGATCCCGAGCAGAGCCGGTCGGCCGGAGCCAGCAGGGAGTCCCAGCGTCGCCGGCTGGGCGCGCTAGAGACGAGAATTACGCTTCTCCGAGTTCCCCACGGTGCGCCGATCAGGGCCACCCCGCCCTGATCGGCGTATTGCTTGCCCAGCTTCCGACCCTCCCTCACTACTCACCGCCGCCCTGGTTTTGGTAGTCCCGGACTGGAGCGATTCTTGCAACCCGCGTCCGCCACACCCCCGCCTTGATAGAAAGGAACTCACCTCGGAGTGCGAAGGGACCGGCAGTGGATGCGTTTCAGGCACAATGGATTGACAGCATGGAGCGGGCCCTCGAGATCCTGGAGCTCTATGCGGCCGCCGATCAGGAGCGGAATCTGGGGGCGGTCGCTTACGCCGACCCCGTGACCGGTCGGCACGAACTGGTGGATGCGAACAGGGTCCGGGTCTACTACCGGCAACTGGAGCGGGCGCTCCAGGCCAAGCAGCTCTCGGAGGCTGAGGCAAAGAGGTACGTGGGGACCCGCGAGCGCCTCTTGGCTGCGCTGAGCCCGGGCGGGGGAGAGCAGATCGGCGAGTGGTTCTTCGCCGGGGAGCGGCCCCCGGGGGATGCGGTCTCTGTGACCCCCTGGATGGTGCAGGCCTTCGCCAAGGCCTCGGGGGATCGGAACCGCTATCACCTGGACCGGGCGTATGCGGAGCAGTCCCGGTTTCACGGGCTGGTGGCCCATGGCCTCTTCACCGTCTGTCACGTTCTGGCCAGCCTGGGGCGCCTCCGGCCAGCCTATGCTGTCGAGGCCCTCACGGCCCGCTTCCGGGCGCCGGTTTACTTCGGGGACAGTCTCACGCCATTGGCCGAGGTGCAGGAGGTCGGTGAGGGGGGCCAGGCGGTGCTCTGCGTGAGCGCGGTCAACCACGAGGGCAAGGTCGTCTGTGATGGGACCGCGACCCTGAAGCGGGAGAAGGCGGGCGAGATCTGCACCACTCCCCCCGCAGAGCTCACCTGGCTGAGACACTGGGCCCAAGATGTCACCCCCGCGGTGCCCCCCATCGTATACGACTTCACCGATCCGGCCACTCCCCGCCACCAGGCCTTCACCAAGACCATTACACCCGAGCTGGTGCGCGCCACCCAGGCCCTCTTCGGCCCCCTCTACCCACACCAATTGAGCCCCCTCCTCGCGCTCGGGACCATGGCGATGGCCTCGGCCGAAAGTTCACCCGGCCACCTCCTCCTCTCGGCCCGGGTCTTTACTTTCGGCGGGCCGATCGAGCCCGGAGACCAGCTCAGTCTTGCCGCCACGGCCCCGCCGCCAGAAGAGATCCGCCGTTTACAGGAGGGGAAAGGGGTCCGGATCGTCCCGATCGATATTGCGGTGACAAACCAGTGGGGGGCGCATCTTCTTCAGGGCCAGGTGATCAAGCTCATGAACCGGTCAGAACTCTCCTCCTAACCCGCACAAGGACTCCGCTTCATTCCCCAAGGAAAAAAGAAAAGGGCTTGACCGATCATCCTTTTGCTTACATAATTCTACGTCTATTTCCTACAGCAAAGGTCATCCAGGGCGACACCAAGAAGAGAGTCCTGAATCCAAGGCCCGCTTAGAAATACCGGAAGACCAACCGTCCTGGCAATTTGGAGCGTCTGGAGGACGGGGCCGTGGACGAGCGAACCTGGGACGAGGTGGTAGCGGCGTTTGAAGGCGACAAGGACCAGGCTGATGCCGAGGTCGAAGAGCGGTGGCATGCCCTGAAGCGGGTCGATCCGGGTGCGACCCGCGAGGCAGCGATAGGGCAGCTCGCCTGGGAATACGCCCCGCGATCCATTGAACACATCTTTCCGGGTGATAACTGGTACTTCTTGATCAAGGCGGTCCAATCGCCCGCCCACATCCTCCTCCTCGATCTCGAAGATGCGGTCGCTCCGACTCGCAAGGAGATCGCCCGCACCTGCCTGACCCTCCTGGTCCGAGCGCTCCGGGGCCAGACCATTACGGCAGAGGAGCTGGAGTTCCTCAAGACCCATGCCCTGCCGGCGGGCAAGGCGGAGCAGCTCGAGCAGCAGTTTGTCCGGGCCGGGACGCAATTCCTGCTCAAGCCGGAATGCCGATTCCCCGAACGACAGATGATCCTGGTCCGGCCCAACAATCTCCGGACCAAGTGGGCGGCGGGGGACTACTTCCACGTCATCCGCGAGATCGGGGACCTCATTGCGGGGATTTACCTGCCCAAGGTCGAGGGGCCGGAGGATGTCCGGGTCGCGGTCCAGATCCTCCGGGCGCTCCAGCAGGAGCGAGGGTGGGCCCTCGGCCGCCATAAGGTCTTCGTCCAGACCGAGCTGCCCGGTGCGATCCTGACGGCGCAGGAGATCCTGGCGGTGGCCCCCGAGGTCGAGGAGGCCAACCTAGGCGTCGTGGACTACACGGCGGCCACGGGAGGCCGCAGCATCGTCCAGCAAGAGCAGTACACCTACATGCGCTACCCGCTCCTGAAACTGGTCGAGGCTGCCCGGGCGACCGGCAAAGCGGCAGGAACGGGGATAACAGTGACGCTCAATGCGGATGACACCGCGGTGGACACCGTCCGGGCTATTGCCCTCGGGATCCATCGCAAGTCAAGCGTCCACCCCGCGCATATCGAGGGAATCGCCCGTCATACCGCAGCCTTTCCCCCCGTCCTCCGCAAGCGCCTCCCGTACTCCGATATTACCCCCTTTGACTTTGCGCGACTCGCGCGCCTCGCCGAGGACGAGCAGCCGATCCTCCCCCCCCTCGTCTTCATCCCCCGGCCTGTCGCCCTCTGCCGGTCAGTGGTGACAGTGACCAGCCACGATCTCAATGGCCTCCGGGCCGCGCTCACCTCGCCGGCTGATATGGTCATCGTCGATGTGCAAGATATCCTCGGGCCGGACCGCCGCGAGGCGCAGCAGACGCTCGTCCAACTCTGCACCCAGGCGGGGCGACAGTCCCAGGTGCTGGGGCTCCAGATGGCCCTCGACGGGCGCGGCGTGGTGCAAAGCCTCGAGCACCTGCTGCTCCTCCTCAAAGAGCGCGTCCAGGCTGTGGTCCTTCCAGCCGTCGATCAGCCCCGCGCTATTCGCCATGCCGCCGGTCTCCTCACCGTGATGGAACGGGAGGTCGGCCTCCCCGTCGGCTCTGTGGCCCTGGGGGCGCGGCTCAGGACGCCCGAGGCCGTGGAGGACGAGGCCCATGCCATCGCCACTGCCAGCCGGCGGATGATGTGGCTCTTGCTCGATTTCGAGGGTTCACAGCCGAAAGAGGCCCTCACCGATCCGACGACGAAGGGGTATTACTACTACCGGTCGGCGCTCGTGGCCGCCACGGCCGCCGCCGACATCGATGCCGTGGATGGATTCAGCGATCCCACCCACCTGGACGAGGAGTCCCTCTTTGCCGCCAATCTAGGATTCCACGGGAAACTCGTGACGCCGGAGCAGGCCGAGCGCGTCAACGCCATCATGAATCCTCCGCAGGCCGGGCAGCGACCGGCCGAGCCCAAAGGATCGGCCATCGAAGCCTTCAGGGCCCGCTGGATCAACTCGGTGGAGCGCGCGCTGGAGATCCTGGAGCTCTATGCCACCGCCGATCAGGAGCGGAATCTGGGGGCGGTTGCTTACGCCGATCCCGTAACGGGCCAGCGCGAGATGGTGGATGCGGCGACGGCCCGCATCTACTACCGGCAACTGCAGCGGGCGCTCAAGGCCAAGCAGCTCGCCGACGTGGATGTGGCCCGCTATCGGGTGATCCCCGATCGATGGTCTTCAGGGACGTCCAGAGAGGTTGCCCGGTAGATCTTCCCCACGACTTCAGGTCTCAACCATGCGAACTCTGCCCGCGACGTCGGCGCCACACACACGAAGGCCCCGTTTAACAGAGGCATGCACGAGCAGCAACTGTTCGGACCAGCGTCACGCCGTCACTGGAAGGATGCCCTGTGGCTCACGGGCATCAGCGGAGTGATGGCCCTGGTCCAGTTGCCGTTTGCGAGTTACGTGGCCGCCCTTCCCCTGATCCGGAAGGAGTGGGGGCTCAGCAACATTCAGGCGGGGACGATCTACTCTAACACCCTGGCCGGGCTGGCCCTGGCGGCTCTATTCGTCATCCCCCTCACGGATCGTTTCCCCCCCAGGCGATTGTTCCTGTTTTCGGTGTGGGGAAGCGTCATCACCAACCTGTTCTTCCCCTTGTGGGCCACAGGCTTTGTGAGCGGCTCCCTGCTCCGGTTCATCGCCGGCCCTTGTCTCGTGGGGGTCTATGTGCCGGGGATCCGCATCGTGTCGGCGTACTTTGCCCGGGGGCGGAGGGGGATGGCCGTTGGGTTGTTCATCAGCGCGTTCCACCTGGGGACCTCAATCTCCCTCGCAGCCATGAGCATGCTCCTGCCCCATTTCGGGTGGAGGACGTCCTATCTGATTACGGCGCTCTTGGCCTTCAGTGGGGTCGCGGTCGCCCACCTGCTCCTGGGGACCGGGGGGGGCGAATTCCCCGATGCGTCGAGGGGCTCAGGGCGGCTCACCCTGGAGCCCCTGCGCAGCAAGCCCCTGGTCCTGCTAACCGCAGGGTACGCCTTGCATGCCTGGGAGCTCTATGTGGCGCGGGTGTGGCTTTCCCCCTTCCTCGTCGCCGTGCTTCTCGCCCGAGGGATGGCGCCTACGGAGGCGGCGGCCTTGGGAGCGGGCGCGGCGGCGGCAATGCTGGTCACGGCTGCCCCAGGGCCCTTTCTGGGTGGCCTCCTCTCGGACCGGATCGGAAGGACGTCTGCGGGGATCCTGCTCCTCAGTTTGAGCGGGATTATCTCTCTCCTCATGGGCTGGATGCTGGATGCATCGTGGGGGGCATTGCTGGGCCTCGGTATGGTGTACGGCTTTGCCACTGCTGCGGACGCCGCCGTCTACTCCACCGGGGTCACGGAGCTGGCAGAAGCCAGGACGATGGGCTCTGCCCAGGCGCTTCACACCTTTTTCGGGTACGGAGCAGCGGTCCTGGGCCCGGTGGTGTTCGGAGGCGTCCTGGATCTGGCGCCGCCGGGATTATCGTGGGGGCTCGGCTTCTCGAGCGCAGGCCTCGCCGCCACGCTCGGAGTAGCCGCCCTCGTGTGGCTACACCGCTTGCCGGAGAGCGGCCGCATGGCGCAGGGCAAACGGTAGGAAGGCGGCAAGCCTGATTGTGGTATGAGACGCCTCTGTATTGGGCGGGGAAAGTTGGAACGGGACTAGCCGGCGACATGGCCTCGGAGCGGTAAGGTGAAGGTGAAGGTGCTCCCCTTGCCCTCGCCTTCGGATTCTGCCCAGATCTGCCCCCCGTGCAGCTCGACGAGCCGCTTGGTGAGCGCCAGGCCGAGGCCGGTCCCCTGGTACCTCCGGGCGAGCGAGGCATCGAGCTGGGTGAAGGGTTGAAAGAGCTTCGGAATGTCTTCGGCTCTGATCCCGATCCCCGTATCGGCCACGGAGATTTCGACGAAATCTCCGTGCCGTTCATGGTTCATGGTGGGTGGTTCATGGTGAATCGTCTCACCCCCATGACCCCTGAACTCTGAACCCTGAACCATGAACGGTGCACCATGAACCACACGGGCGGAGACGCGAACACCTCCACCCGGATCGGTGAACTTCACCGCGTTCGAGAGGAGGTTGTAGAGGATTTGCTTGAACCGGAGGGGATCGGCAACGAGCGTGGCCAGCCCCTCCGCGATCTCCAGCTCCATCCGCACCCCCTTGCGTATCGCCTGAGACCGCACCTCGCGGATCGCGGCCTCCAGGGCCAGCCCTGCAGCAAAGACCTCGGGTTGCACCTCGATCTTTCCCGCCTCGACCTTGGAGATGTCGAGGACATCGTTGATGAGGGCGAGGAGGTGTCGCCCGCTGGAGAGCACGTTGCCGACGTAGCGCTGCTGCCTCTCGTTCAGGGAACCGAAGTGTTGGTCCTCGAGAAGCTCGGAAAAGCCGATGATGGCGTTCAGAGGGGTCCGGAGTTCGTGGCTCATATTGGCCAAGAAGACCGACTTGTGGCGGGAGGCCTTTTCGGCGATGCGTAGGGCTTCCTCAAGCCGCGTGTTGAGGGATTCCAGGTCGCGGGTGCGCTCCTCGACCTTGGCCTCGAGCTCTACGGCCGCCAGTCGCACTTCCTGGTACAGGCGGGCATTCTCGATGGCGGTCCCGATCTGGTTGCCGATCGCGGTCAACAGATCAATTTCGGCGGGCGTGAACAGACGTTGGCCGTGGCTCAAGATGCTCATGACGCCGACGACCTTTTCGCGGGAGCGGATCGGGATGCTGGCCACGGAGCGGACCCCCTCTTTCTGGGCGATATCGTTCAGATGCGGATACTGCCGCAGGTCCTCGACGAGGAAGACCTCCCTCCGCTCGAAGACCTTGCCTGCAACTCCCTCTCCCGGCCTGAAGTGCCGCATCCGATGGACATACCCGGCGCTCATTCCCCGGTGGGCGGCCATAGCCAAGACCCCCTCCCGTTCATCCCACAGGCGGATATTACCCGCCTCGAGGCCGACCGCCTTCAGCGTCGCATCCAGGACGGCATCGAGGATCTCCTGAAGGTCCAGCGACTGGTTCACGGTCTGGGCCACGCGATTCAAAGCCGTCAGGCTCCGATTGGTCAATTCCATCCGCTGGAAGAGGTGGGCGCTCTCGATCGCGATGGCGACGTG
>JBOHQS010000070.1:0-10272 GCA_050732295.1 Methylomirabilales bacterium (SeqCode) | reverse complement strand
GACGGCGTCCCTTCACGATTCTCGTCAGCCTGCTCCTGGCCATGTTGATCATCGCCGCGGAGCCGAGCCTCCTCCTCTTCGGCCTTTTCTTCCTCTATGCCCTCTCCGGTTTCCTCCGCTACCTCCCGTTCGGGCGCAGGCGCGTCCTCCTTGGTGAAGAGCTCGAGCTTACGCCGGGGGAGCCTCGCTCCCCGTGAGGGAGGGTTCCCCCGGCGTGCACTGCACTCATTCTCATTCGTCGATCAATCGGACAGACCCCCAGGGTCATCGTGTCCGCACGGTGATGTTGTAGTGGCATGACGAGAGGAGCAAGCGATGGCGACGCGGATTTTGATCTTTGACACCACGTTACGCGACGGAGAGCAGTCTCCTGGGTACAGCATGAATACGCGGGAGAAGCTGGAGCTGGCCCGTCAGCTGGCCCGACTGCGCGTCGATGTCATCGAGGCAGGGTTCCCTATCGCCTCCCCGGATGACTTCGAGGCCGTCAGGGTCGTCTCCCAGAATATTCGAGAGGGGATCACGGTTGCCGGCCTGTGCCGCACCCGGGACCAGGACATCGACCGGGCCTGGGAGGCCCTGCAGCACGCGGAGCGGCCCCGGATCCACACCTTCATCGCCACCTCGGACATCCACATGCAGTACAAGCTGAAGATGAGCCGGGAAGAGGTGATGGAGGCGGCGCTCCGGGCCGTGCGGCGGGCCCGCGGGTACACGGACGATGTGGAGTTCTCGTGTGAAGATGCCTGCCGGACGGATCCGGACTTTCTCTGTCAGATGGTCGATGCGGCCATCAAGGCCGGGGCGACGATCATCAATATTCCGGATACGGTAGGATACGCCATGCCGTGGGAGTATGGGGAGCGGATTCGCACCCTCATGAACCGCGTCCCCAACATCGACACAGTGATCGTGAGTGCCCACTGTCATAATGACCTGGGCCTGGCCGTTTCAAATTCCCTGGAAGGGATTCGGCAAGGGGTGCGACAGGTGGAGTGCACCATCAACGGCATCGGGGAGCGAGCGGGAAACGCCTCGCTCGAAGAGATCGTGATGACCATTCGGACCCGGCGCGACGTCTTGAATGCGGAGACGGGGGTGAACACCGAGGAGATCTACAAGACCTCGAAGCTGCTCACCACCATCACGGGCGTTCCGGTCCAGCCGAATAAGGCGATTGTCGGCGCCAACGCCTTTGCCCATGAGGCCGGCATCCACCAGCACGGCATGCTCTCGCACGCGCTGACGTACGAGATCATGACGCCGCAATCGGTGGGCGTGCCGCAGAGTCGCCTGGTGCTGGGCAAGCATTCGGGCCGCCATGCGCTCAAGAAGCGACTCCAGGACCTGGGGGTCGATCTCAACGAAGAGGATCTCAACCGCGCCTTCGTCCGCTTCAAGGAGCTCTGCGACAAGAAGAAGGAGGTCTTCGACGATGACCTGCTCGCCATCGTGGAAGAGCAGGTGCTGGCCACTCCCGAAACCTACGTTTTGGAGCACCTCCAGTTCGCCAGCGGGACGAATATGATCCCCACGGCTACGATCCGCCTGAAGAAGCACGATGAGATCTTCCAGGAATCGGGATGGGGGGACGGACCGGTCGATGCGACCTTCAAGGCCATTGATCAGATTACCGGGATCCACCCGAGCCTGAAGGACTATAGCATCCGGGCGGTCACCTCGGGCAAGGACGCCCTGGGAGAGGTGATGGTCTCCATCGAGGTTGACGGCCAGACGGTCATCGGCCGCGGGACCTCGACGGACGTGATCGAGGCCAGCGCCAAGGCGTATCTGAACGCGATCAACCGGGTCGTCGGACGCCAGGCGCCCCCCGCCAAAGAGGTGCGTCAGGGTGTCTGATGCGAGCGCCACTCACGAGTGGCCCACCGCTTGTCCACGGCGGTGAAATCTGCGAGAATACCATCATATGGGTGAGACCCTGCTCGACAAAGTCTGGCGTGCCCACACCGTGAAGATGCTCCCCTCAGGGCAAACGCAGCTCTTCATTGGGCTGCACCTGATCCACGAGGTGACGAGCCCCCAGGCCTTCCAGATGCTCAAGGAGGCGGGGCTCAAGGTCCGTGTGCCGGAGCGCACATTCGCCACCATCGATCACATTGTCCCAACCGCCTCGCAGATGCGCCCCTTCGGCGACCTGTTGGCCGAGGAGATGACCGTCCATCTGGTCAGGAACTGCCAGGAGTTCGACATCCGGCTCTTCGATCTGCAGAGCGGTCGGCAGGGCATCGTCCATGTCATCGGGCCGGAGCTGGGTCTCACCCAGCCGGGAATGATCATCGCGTGCGGCGACAGCCATACCTCGACCCACGGGGCGCTCGGGGCGCTGGCCTTCGGGATCGGCACGAGTCAGGTGCGGGACGTGCTGGCGACGCAGTGCCTGGCGATGGCCAAACCGAAGCTGCGCCAGATCCGGGTCGAGGGACGCCTCGCGCGCGGCGTCTACGCCAAGGACGTGATCCTCTCCATCATCCAGCGGCTCGGTGTGAAGGGCGGCGTGGGCTACGCCTACGAGTACGCCGGGTCGGCCGTTGAGGCCATGTCCATGGAGGAGCGCCTCACCATCTGCAACATGAGCATTGAGGGGGGTGCCCGGGCGGGCTATGTCAATCCCGACGCGACGACGTTCGGGTATCTCAAGGGACGTCCCTTTGCGCCGCAGGGAGGAGCCTTCGATCGGGCGGTGGCCTGGTGGAGGAGCATGGCGACAGAACCGGGGGCCACATTCGACGACGTCGTCACGCTCCACGGAGGGTCGATCCAGCCTGTGGTGACGTGGGGGATCAATCCCGGGCAGTCGGTGGGGGTCGGGGACCGGATCCCGAATCCGGCGGAGGCGCCGGAGACGGACCGCGCCGCCTGGACAGAGGCACTGACCTTTATGGATTTCAAGCCGGGTCAGCCGATCGCCGGGACCCGCATCGACGTGGCCTTCATCGGCTCCTGCACGAATGCGCGCCTCTCAGACCTGCGGGCCGCCGCCCAGGTCGCCCGGGGGCGGACGGTGGCGAAGGGAGTGCGCGCACTGGTGGTCCCAGGTTCGCAGGCCGTCGCGGCGGCGGCTGAGGCCGAGGGGCTTCACGTGATCTTTCAGGAGGCCGGATTCGAGTGGCGCAAGGCGGGCTGCTCGCTCTGTCTCGGTATGAACGAAGACAAGCTGAAAGGCCGCGAGATCTGTGCCTCGTCCAGCAATCGGAACTTCAAAGGACGGCAGGGCTCTCCCACGGGGCGGACACTCCTCATGAGCCCGGCCATGGTGGCGGCGGCGTCTATCGCAGGGGAGGTCGTTGACGTGCGCGAGTTGCTCCGGTGAGTCGCGACAGCGTTCGGCGGCAGATCGTCGGCCGCGGGATCCCCCTGCCCGGCAACGACATCGACACCGACCGAATCATCCCCGCCCGGTTCCTCAAGAGCGTCACCTTCGAGGGGCTTGAACAGCACGTCTTTGTGGACGATCGCTTACAGGCGCCTGACCATCCCTTCAACGAGGACCGGTACCAGGGGGCATCGATCCTCGTGGTGGGACTCAACTTCGGGTGCGGCTCCTCCCGGGAACACGCTCCAGAGGCGCTGAAGCGCTGGGGCATCCGGGGGATCGTGGGGGGATCGTTTGCGGAGATCTTTTTCGGGAACTCTACGGCCCTCGGCATCCCGTGTCTGACGGTAGCCCTACAGGATGTCGAGTGGTTGATGGGGGCCGTCGCGCACCACGCGGAGCGCGAGATCGTGCTCGACGTGGAGGCCCAACGGGTGCGCGTGGGCGACCGGACCATCCCTGCCAGGCTTCCCGACGCGGCCCGGAAGCAGCTCCTGACAGGCACGTGGAACGCCACCGCCGTCTTGCTAGAGGCGGGTGAGGAGATCGAGCGGGTGGCGAAGGGCCTCCCGTACATGCGCGGCCATTGAGCCGCGCGGTTCAGAGTTCAGAGTTGAGGGTTGAGCGTTCACTGTTGGAGAGAATTCCAGTTCTTCGAGATCCTTCTTTTTGCCCTGAACCATGAACCCTGAACTGTGAACGGCGCGCGAGAGCGAGCGAAGCGATGAGCAGAAGCGGGTACCGGGTGGCGATTGCGGGGGCAACGGGGGCGGTGGGGCAGACCATGCTCTCGATCCTCGCCGAGCGGAACTTTCCGGTGCGCGGCCTCCGATTGCTGGCCTCGGAACGGTCGGAGGGGAAGGTTCTCCACTTCAAGGGAGAAGAGGTCAAGGTCGAGCAACTGACGGAGCGCTCCTTCGAGGGGATCGAGCTGGCCCTCTTCTCTGCCGGCGCCAGCCGCAGTAAGGAGTTTGCTCCGGAGGCGGTCAGGGCGGGCGCGCTGGTGGTCGACAACAGCTCCGCCTTTCGAATGGACCCCACCGTCCCCCTCGTGGTCCCTGAGATCAACCCCGAGGCCGCCCGGCGTCACAGCGGGCTGATCGCCAATCCCAATTGCACCACCGTCGTGACGGTCATGGCTTTGAAGCCGCTCCACGAGGCGGCCAAGGTCAGGCGCGTCATCGTGTCGAGCTATCAAGCGGTGTCGGGGGCGGGAGCCCAGGCGCTCGAAGAGCTCAAGCAACAGGTCCTCGCATGGGTGAAGGGGGAGCCGGCGGAATCCAAGGTTTTTCCGCATCCGATCGCCTTTAACCTCATTCCCCAGGTGGATATATTCGAAGCCAGCGGCTACACCCGGGAGGAGATGAAGCTCGTCCATGAGACCCGCAAGATCCTGGAAGATGAGACGATGCGCATCGCCGCGACCACGGTCCGGGTCCCCGTCTGGGTCGCCCACTCGGTCTCTGTGACCGCGGAGACAGAGCGGAAGGTAACGGTGGAGGAGGCCCGAAGGCTCTTCGCCAGCTTCCCCGGCCTCACGCTGTGGGACGATCCGGCCAAGGGCCAGTACCCCATGCCCATCGTCGCCGCGGGGAAGGATGAGTGTTACATCGGCCGAATCCGGGAGGATCTCTCAAGTGACAAGGGACTCACCTTCTGGGTCGTGGGGGATCAGCTCCGGAAGGGGGCGGCGCTCAACGCCATCCAGATCGCCGAGTTGGTCTTGGGGGTGAAGAGGTAGGTCCTCGGCTCGTGCAGAACCTCACGTTGACCCTGGAATATGACGGAACCGCGTATCACGGCTGGCAGGTCCAGCCGGGGCTGCCAACCATTCAGGGGGCCCTCGAGGAGACCGTGAAGCGCATTTCAGGCGAGGAGGTCCGGGTCATCGGCGCCGGGCGGACCGACGCAGGGGTCCACGCCCTGGGCCAGGTGGCCAACTTCCGGACGAGCAAGGGTCTTGCCCTCGACACATGGCGGCGGGCCCTCAATGGCCTGCTCCCGCCCGACATCGTGGTGTACCGCGTCGAACATGCGCCTGACGAGTTTGACGCCCGCCGATTCGCCACGCACAAAACCTACCGGTACTCCATCTGGAACGCCCCCTTCCCGTCTGCCCTCGAGCGACACTGTGTTCTCCACATCCCTGATCCTTTAGACGTCGCCTCCATGGCCGAGGGGGCGACGTCTCTGATCGGCGAGCACGATTTTTCCGCCTTTCGGGCGGCCGACGACAGCCCGCCCCACCCCGTGCGCCGCGTGGTCGAGGCGCGCTTCGCACAGGAGGGGAATCACCTCCACTTTATCATCACGGGAAGCGGCTTCCTGAAGCACATGATCCGGATCATCGTGGGGACGCTGCTCGACGTTGGCAGAGGCAAGCTCAGCCCTGAAGACTTGGAGCGAATCTTGCAATCCAAGGACCGCCAGAGGGCCGGGCGGACGGCGCCCCCTCACGGCTTATCCCTCATAGAGGTGATGTATTAGATGGCCATCACTGGAAATCCTCTCGCCATAGCACGGGAAATTGGAGACGGCTTTCACTCGCTGACCACGACATCCCTGAAGAGGTACACGCCCGCCGACCTGAAGACCATCAACACCAGCCTCCAACAGGTCCTCCGGGACGCCCGGGGAGAGACGCCTCCGCCAGGCGACGCCGAGGCGATCCGAAAGAAAAATCTCCGCCTCCAGCGCCTGAATACCGCCGTTCTGACGCTCGCCAACTACTGCCGCCAACAGCGCATTCCCATCTGAGGGCTCGCGCGCGCCGTGCCGCCTCAGCGAGGCGGGATGCCGTTCCGCGCTCTTCAAGCGGTTCAGGGGAGCAGGCAAGGTCGAGGGCCGGGAGTTGCGCCGACCCAATGCCTGTGCTATCTATAGGCGGAACCACCACGGGAGAAAAAATCGGCATGGCCAGATCGTACGATTTCAAAGGCGTCGAGGCCGGGTGGCAGCGGGTCTGGGAGGAGCGGAAGGCCTTCCGGGTGACGGAAGACGCCACACAGCCGAAATACTACTGCCTGGTGATGTACCCCTATCCTTCCGGGAAGATCCACATGGGGCACGTCCGCAACTACGCGATCGGAGATGTGGTGGCGCGGTACTTCCGGATGCGCGGCCACAACGTGCTCCACCCGATGGGATGGGATTCCTTCGGCCTGCCGGCAGAGAATGCGGCCATCGAACACGGGGTGCATCCGGCGACCTGGACGGTCGACAACATTACATATATGCGGACGCAACTCAAGCGGATGGGCCTCTCCTACAACTGGGATCGCGAGATCACGTGTAGCGATCCCGAGTACTATCGGTGGAATCAATGGCTCTTCCTCAAGATGTATGAGAAGGGGCTCGCGTACAAGAGGCCGGCATTGGTCAACTGGTGTGATGTCTGCCACACGGTCCTCGCCAACGAACAGGTGGAAGGGGGGCGGTGCTGGCGCGACGACTCGGTGGTCATCCAGAAGGAGCTGGATCAGTGGTTCTTGAAGATCACCGCCTACGCCGAGGAGCTCCTCACAGGGCTGGATGGATTGCCAGGCTGGCCCGAGCGGGTCAAGACGATGCAGCGGAACTGGATCGGGAAGAGTGTCGGCGCCCAAGTGGACTTTCCGATGGTGAGCGGCGGCCCCCCCATCGCTATCTTCACGACCCGGCACGATACCCTCTACGGGGCCACCTTCATGGTGCTGGCGCCGGAGCATCCACTGGCCCGGGAGCTGGCCCGCGGATGGCCGGAGGTCGAAGGCTTCATCGAGCGGATGCGGACGGAAGACCGCCTGGTCCGGACCGCGGCCGAGACCGAAAAGGAGGGGGTCTTTACCGGTGCCTTCGCCATCAATCCGTTGACCCAAGAGAAGATCCCCATCTGGCTCGCCAATTTCGTCGTGCTGGAATACGGGACCGGCGCCGTCATGGCGGTGCCCGCGCACGACCAGCGGGATTTCGAATTCGCCAAGAAATATCACCTCCCGATTCGGGTGGTCATTCATCCGGAGGAGGGCACCGTCGTTGCCGCGGACCTGGAAAAGGCCTATGAAGGCGAAGGGGTCATGGTGAATTCGGGCCCCTTCAGCGGACTGCCGAGTCCTGAGGGGCGGAAGGCGGTCGTCCGATATCTGGAAGAGCGGAGAATCGGCAAGGGGGCGGTGAACTACCGGTTGAGGGACTGGGGGATCTCCCGACAGCGGTACTGGGGGACCCCCATCCCCATCATCTACTGTGACCGGTGCGGCACGGTCCCGGTTCCCGAGCGCGATCTGCCGGTTCTGCTCCCCCGGGACGTCGAGATCACCATGAAGGGGGGGTCCCCGCTGGCCCGGGTCGAACGCTTCGTACACGTGAGCTGTCCGACGTGTCAAGGGCCGGCCCGCCGAGAGACCGACACCATGGATACCTTTGTCGACTCCTCCTGGTACTTCCTCCGCTTCTGCAGCCCCAAGGAGGAGGATCGCGCCCTCGATCCCGCGAAGGTGATGCACTGGATGGCGGTGGATCAGTACATCGGGGGGATCGAGCACGCGGTCCTCCACCTGCTCTACGCACGATTCTTTACCCGGGTGATGCGGGACCTGGGGCTGGTTGCGATTGATGAGCCGTTCGTGAATCTCCTCACGCAGGGCATGGTCTGCAAGGAATCCTACCGGTGCCCCACCCATGGCTACCGACTCCCCGACGAGGTGGATACCATGGGGCAGTGTACCGTCTGTGGCCAGCCGGTGGAAATCGGCCGGACCGAGAAGATGTCCAAGTCGAAGAAGAACGTCGTGGACCCGGACGACCTGATGAATCGGTATGGGGCGGATACCGCCCGCCTCTTCTCCCTCTTCGCTGCGCCGCCGGAGAAGGACCTGGAATGGTCCGACAAAGGGGTCGAGGGGGCCTTCCGGTTCCTCAACCGGGTGTACCGGCTGGTGGACGGATGGGTGGAGGAGCTCTGTCGTCCGGTCCAACCCGTCTCCTTCGCCGCCCTGACGGTGGGCCGGGCGCTCTACCAGAAAGCCCACCTCACCATCAAGAAGGTGACCGAAGATCTCGACCGGGATTTCCACTTCAACACGGCCATCGCCGCCCTCATGGAGCTCGTAAACAGTCTGGGGCAATTTGATCTCGGCGGCGCGCCAGAGGAACGGGAAGAAAAAAGGGCGGTGGCGCGCTTTGCGGTCGAGACCCTGCTCGTTCTCCTCGCTCCCTTTGCCCCGCACCTGGCGGAAGAGCTGTGGCAGCGCCTCGGCCATTCCCGGAGCATCTCTGAAGCATCGTGGCCTGCGTATAGCACCGAGGTGATTCAGCGAGAGGAAATCCTGGTGGTCGTCCAGGTCAATGGGAAGCTCAGAAGCCGCCTTGTACTGCCCGCCGATGCCGAAGAGGAAGCGCTCCGGGCGGCGGCGCTGCAGGACAGCCGGGTTCAGACGTGGCTCGCGGGAAGACGGGTGGTCCGGGTCGTGGTGGTTCCCAAGAAGCTGGTCAACATTGTGACCGACGAACGCTAGAACGCATGGAGGCTAGCAAGCGAGGATGCGAAGGACGCCCGGCGTCCTAACGTCTCAGCATCCTAGCATTCCAGTGGGCGATGCGCAGATCGAAAGAGTGTGCATGAGGACGATTCAGACAACGGTGGCCGTTATCGTCATCGCCCTGGGCGGGGGGGCGTGCGGCTATCGCGGTCAGGCAAACCTTCCGAGCGACCTGCAACGGATCCATCTGGCCGTCAGCAACACAGGGACCTTTCGGCCCGGACTCGAGACCGCCTGCACCCAAGCCCTGACCCAACGCATCCTCAGCGCCGGGGGTCGAGTCGTGGCGGACGAGACACAGGCGGACGTGACGATGAAGGCCGCGATTGTCGCCCTTGAGAACAATCCGGTGGCTTTCGATGCGCAGGATATCGCCCAACGGTTCCGGTTGGCGGTCGTCCTCAGGGTGCAGGTGATCCAGCGGAAGGACAAGGTTGAGCTGGCGAATGAGCAGGTCCGGGGAGAGGCATACTACTCTACCCCCCCCGGGATTACGGGGACCGAGGTGGCGGAGAATGATGCGATCCGTCGGGCCCTTCGTGATCTTGCCGATAAGGTCGTCACCAGGGTGGTGGACCCTTTCTGAGGGACGACGCTGTTAGAGCCGGTTCTCCAAGCTGTGATCCGGGGCCAAGTGGCTCCGGCGTATCTTTTGCTGGGTGAGGAAGTCCTCCTCCGCGAAGAGTTTGTCTCCCGCCTGCTGAGGGCTCTCTTGCCTCCCGGGATGGAGACCCTCAATCTGGAAATCCTTTCAGGGGGCGAGACAGCTTCCGCCGATCTCGCCACCCGCTGTCGGACGGTTCCCGCCTTTGCACCGCGGCGGGTCGTAGTGCTGAAAGAGGCAGACCGGCTCCGCAGTGAGGTCTGGGACGCGATGCTGTCCTATCTGGACGCCCCATCCCCGACCACGTGTCTCATCTGTGTGGCTGACAAGCTGGAGCACGGGCACCGCGGACTCAAGCGCATCGAGGAGGTGGGGAAGGTCCTCCGGTTCGCCTTGCCTAAGGGCGTGGAAGGGCGTGAGCGGCAGTGTCAGCAGTGGATGCGGCAGCGTGCACGACAACAGGGGAAATCCCTGACTCCCGAGGCGGAGCGACTGCTCTTGACGCTCCAGGGTCCGGATCTCTTGCGTTTGAGCCAGGAAGTGGACAAGCTCTGCCTTTTCGTCGGGGAGCGAGAGCAGATCGACCCTGAGGCGGTAGAGACCCTGGTCGGCCAGGGGAGGGTGCGGGGGATTTTCGAGCTCACGGCCGCGGTGAGCCGCCGGGACCTCAATGGAGCCTTGTCCTGTCTCCGACACCTCCTGGAAAAGGGAGAGGAGCCCCTGGGGATGTTGGGGATGCTGGCACGTCAACTGCGGCTTCTCGTGCGGGCCAAGGAACTCCTCGCGCAGTCTTCGCCTCCCGCCGAGATCAGCCG
>JBOHQS010000069.1:0-10464 GCA_050732295.1 Methylomirabilales bacterium (SeqCode) | reverse complement strand
ACGGAGAGCTGGTAGTTGCCAGGCATGGGGGGGATCTCTCGTCGGATGCCGCGACCGTGGACGACGAAGAGGGGCATGATGAGATCGTCCACCCGTACGATCGTCTCGCGGACCATGCGACGGATCGTTTCCGAGCGCCGAAGACGCCGTGGGCGCCGCACTGGAAAATGCATCCTTCGACCTCCGTGAGTAAGTTCCTAGAATATATCGGACTGGCGCTTGACGGTCAATGTCCACCTGATCATGAGAGACCGGAGACTGGAGACTGGAGAGGAGGGACCTAGGATGGATCTTTCTGCGGTCCAGGCTCTTGTCTCCAAGCTCCGGTCTCCAGTCTAGCGCCCGGAGGCTGGCTGCTGACTGCTGATTCCCCGTCCTTGCAAAACCTGGAAGAGATGGGTATCATAGCACCGGTATGGGGAGGCCGGGCGTCAAGGGGACAGGACGGAAGGTAAAGCCGAGGTCACACAGGCGCGGTCGCGCCGATGACCTCGGACGGGACCGTCTGCTGAACACCCTCCTCTCGCGCCTGGATAACGTGGGGGTGCTTGCCTCGGACCGCGCCGGCAAGATCGTCACCGCGAATCCAGCCTGGTGGACTCTCTTGAGGCTCCCCCGCCGCTACTCTCCGGGCAAGGGCGTGACTGTTGCGTTCCCCCCGCTGCTGCGATCCCAGGTGCGATCCCTCCTGGAGAAGCTCGGACAGAAGCAGGGCACAGCCGAGCTTGTCCTGGCTGACGGGGGACTCCACCTGCAGGCCACTGCTTGGAACGGCGGCGCGCTCTTCTTTCTCACCGAACAACCACTGGTGCGCGAGCGGGCCCTCACCCAAAAGATCCTGGATAGTCTCCCCCTGGGCCTCTACGTCATCGACCGAAGCTTCACCATCGTCGCCTGGAACCGGACCCGAGAGACCGCTCCCTGGGGGATGAAGCGGCAGGAGGTGATCGGTCGGAATCTCTTTGAGGTCCTCCCCTCGTTGCGGCGCGGTAGGATCGAGGAGGAGTTCCGCCAGGTCTTCGAGACCGGGGCTACGCTTCAGATGGAGGAAGAATCGGTACTGGAGGGGGACCGGAGGACCTTCCGGATCAGCAAGGCCCCCCTCACCAGCGGCCCGGGAGTGGTCACTCACGTGATTACCCTCGTCGAGGACATCACTGAACGCCGACGGATACAACGGCAACTCCTGGCCAGCGAGAAGCTGGCCGGAATCGGCCAGCTGGCCGCCGGCATTGCCCACGAACTGAACAACCCCATGGCCACCATTGCCTCCTGTGCCGAGGCGCTCCTGAAGCACAGCGAAGGCTCTCCGCCGGCCCGGAAGGACGCCGAGGAGCTGAGCCTCTATCTGCGGATCATCGAGGAAGAGGTGTATCGATGCAAGGGAATCCTGGCCGGGCTTTCCGACCTGAGTCGAGAGGGGACCGGGGAGCAGCGGCCTACCGACCTGCGCCTCCTCCTCGAGGGGATCCTCCGTGTCGTCGGGTATCAACTGCGAAGCCAGGGGATTACCGTCATCCGGGATTTCGACGACGGGCTTCCCCCGCTTCTGGGCAACGAGGGAGAGCTTCGTCAGGCGTTCTTGACCGTCCTGATCAACGCCCTCGAGGCCATGGACCGGGGCGCGAGCCTCACCATCCGGGCGAAGGCGGCCGGACTCGGGGCGTGGGCCCTCCGCGGTTCACCGCGAAGGACCCCGTCTTCGCCATCGGCTCGCGGCGTCCAGGTGGAGATCGAGGACACCGGCCGGGGGATCCCTACCGAGCTCCTGCCTCGGGTCTTTGAACCCTTCTTCACCACCAAGCCCCCCGGAAAGGGTGCCGGGTTGGGCCTCTATATCGCCGAGGGAATCGTGAGTGCCCACGGGGGGCGGATGGAGATCCATTCAGTCGAGGGGAAAGGGACGGTCGTGCGAATCCAGCTTCCCGCCGCGAAGGGCCAGATCAGAGAGAGGGGATGATGCGCAACGAACAGGGCAAGATCCGGGTTCTGATTGCTGACGATGAGAAGAATTTTGCCAGGGTGCTGAAGACCGAGCTCGGGCGGGAGGGACACAGCACCGACGTGGCCTCGCATGGGCGGGAGGCCCTTGACAAGCTCAAGGACCAGGAATTCGACGTCCTCATCCTGGATCTCAAGATGCCCAAGCTCGGAGGGATGGAGGTCCTCAAGGAGGTCAAGAAGATGGCCCTGCCGCCCGAGGTGATCCTCCTCACCGGACACGGCACCATCCCGACCGCCGTGGAGGCCATGAAGCTCGGCGCCTACACCTATGTGACGAAGCCTTGCAAGACGGCCGAGCTGAATCTGCTGATCCGGAAGGCGTATGAAAAGCAGCAGATCGTCCGCGAGAATCTTTACCTCAAGACCCGCCTGGGACACGAAGAACCGTTTCCCGAGATCGTGACCGCGAGTCCGAAGATCCGGCAGATCCTCAAGATGCTGGTCCGGATTGCGCCCACGGATTCGACGGTCCTGATCACCGGCGAGAGCGGGACCGGCAAGGAACTGGTGGCGAAGGCCGTCCACCAGAAGTCTAAGCGGAAGGACAAACCATTTCTCGTCATCAACTGCGGGGCGCTCCAGGAGAGCATCCTGGAGAGCGAGCTGTTCGGGCACGAGAAGGGGGCGTTCACCGGGGCCCACACGGCGAAGGCCGGCCTCTTTGAGGTCGCGGACAAAGGCACCCTGCTCCTGGACGAGATCGGCGAGATCTCCCAGACCATGCAGCTCAAGCTCCTGCGGGTGATCGAGACCGGCAAGTTCTTCCGAGTCGGAAGCACCAGGGAGCGACAGGTCGACGTCCGGGTCCTCACGGCGACGAACAGGGACCTCCAGGAACTGGTCAAGGCCGGAAGGTTCCGCGAGGACCTGTTCTATCGTATCAACGTTATCCCGATCCACCTTCCTCCGCTCCGGGAGCGGCCTGAGGACGTCCCGGTCCTGACCCGCTTCTTTCTGCAGCTCTTCGCCCCCTTGGGCAAGAAGACCGTCAGCAACGAGGCGATGAACTTCCTCGCCCGATATGCCTGGCCGGGGAACGTCCGCGAGCTGCAGCACGTCATGCGGAGGGCGCTGATCCTCTCTCCCAAAGACCAGGTCGAAGCGGAGGATCTCCCCCTGGATCTCCAGGTAGACCGGGCGTCCCGAGGGGCCCTTGCCTCGCGCGGTGCCCTCGCCACCCTCGGGGATGTCGAGCGGCAGCACATCCTCCGGGTCATGGAACAGGCCAAGGGGCACCGGGGACAGGCAGCGCAGATCCTGGGCATCGACCCCAAGACCCTCTATCGCAAACTCCTCACCTACCGTATCGATATCCCTGAACCCCAGGAGCGCCGCTGAGACAGGCTGGCAGCACTCACGCTGCCAATAGTCAGTCTGTCAGTAATCCTCGGGCAGAATGCCCCCCCCTCGGCCCGGCGCCCCTCCCACCAGCTGAGATAGCCCCACCCGCCGAAGGACGGATCTTCCCATATTTGGCACCGTCCTTGCTAGCAAGTGATCACGAGTGGAAGGGACCATGCGAATCATCATCATCGACGACGACTACTACACCACCGAGACCCTCTCGCAGTTTCTCACGGCGAAGGGGTTTTCCACGCAGATACATACCACCGTCGCCGACGCGGTGCGGGCCCTCCTCGCCGACGAGTTCGATGTCATGCTGTTGGACTACCACCTCCCTGGGTTGAACGGCACCGATGCTCTCCCGATCATCCAGGAGGTCTCTCCGCGACTCCCCGTTATCCTCATGATGCACGAAACGAGCCTCGAAGATCGGGAGAAGGCCCTGCGAGCTGGGGCCTT
This sequence comes from Methylomirabilales bacterium (SeqCode), assembly GCA_050732295.1. Lineage (GTDB taxonomy): Bacteria > Methylomirabilota > Methylomirabilia > Methylomirabilales > CSP1-5 > CSP1-5. The sequence goes on along the minus strand of JBOHQS010000069.1, from coordinate 6,657 downwards.
CCACGTCTTGCCAAAACCTGTCAGCCACCGAGCGTTGCTGCGGGCCATCCTTTCGACCCAACCTGCGTTCCAGCCGAAGAGACGCACAAAATAGGCCGGACTCCACCGCGCCGCAAGGGAAGAGGAGCACAGGTGTATGACACCTCGGCACGAGGGGTCTGGATTCAATCACGGCCTGGCTTAGAAGATTGAGGTGAAGCCCAGGGCACGCAAGGCGGCAGCGGTAGTGTACAGAGAGCCGGTGACGAGGATCGTATCTTCCGGAGCGGCCAGGGTGCGGGCCGTAGCCAGGGCCTCCGCCATGGTCTCGGCGATCCCGATCTGGGCAAAGTACTGAGCGGCGACGTCAGCCAAAGTTCCCGGTTCGGCCCCTCGGTCGCTTTCGGGGCGGGTGAGGATCACGGTCGAGGTCAGGGAAGCCAGGGTCTTGAGCATCTGCTCCCAGGCCTTATCCTTGAGGACGCCGAAGATGATGAGGAGGCGACCCGGCAGCTTTTCCTCCTCGAGAAAGGACCGGAGGGCCTGGATGGCTGCTGGGTTGTGCGCCCCGTCCACGAGAATCCGGGGCCGGGCCGAGATCAGCTGAAGGCGGCCAGGCCAGTAGGCGGACGCCAGTCCCTCGCGTATCGGAAACTCCCCCACCGCGCATCCTTGTTCCTCGAGGAGCTCCGCCACGGCGACAGCCGTGATCGCGTTCAGGATCTGGTGTCTGCCCAGCAAGGGGATCTGAAGGGAATCGTACTCCCTGAGCCTCCCCACCAGCCGAAAGGCCTCACCCCGCTCGGAGCGACCCAGGTACTTCACCCGGTACTCGTCTTGAACCTTGACCAGTCGCGCCCCCTTCTCACGGACAATGCGGGCGACCGCCTCGAGGGCCGCGCCCTCCGCAGCGCTCACCACTGATCCCCCCCCCCGAACGATCCCACCCTTCTCCGCGGCGATGCTCTCCAGGGTGTCGCCGAGATGCTCCTGGTGCTCGAGCCCGATGTTGGTGATGACCGAGACTTCCGCCTGCAGGATGTTGGTCGCATCGGAGCGGCCGCCGAGACCAACCTCGATGACCCCCCAGTCCACACCGGCACGGGCGAAGTGGAGGAACGCCAACGCGGTGGCTGCCTCGAAGAAGGTGGGGGAGGAGAGCGGCGACGGCGCAAAGAGACGGTCGATGACACCAGCGACCTCGGTGGTGAGGACGGCCAATTCCCCCTCGGCGATGGGATGGCCATCCACCAGGATCCGCTCGCGAAAATCCAATAGATGAGGCGAGGTGTAGAGGCCGATCCTGAAGCCTGCCGCCCGGAGGATCCCGTTCGTGAAGGCCGCCGTGGACCCCTTGCCGTTGGTCCCGGCCACGTGAACAGACCGGAAGGCCGCCTCAGGATGGCCAAAAGCATCCACCAGTCGCTGGATGTTCTCAAGCCCCAGCCTGATGCCAAAGCGCTGAAGCCCGTTGAGGTAAGCGAGGGCGCCAGAATAGTTCATGGTCAGGGTTCAGGGTCTTGAGTTTTGGGTCATGGTTCGTGCGCCACGGTTCAGGGCTCATGGTCAGGGTTCGTAGTTGCGAAGAAGGTCCATGCGGCCGCCTCAATACTATACCATCCGTCACCCGGCAGAGCGAACGTCTTTGCCGGTTGCCCGGGAGGCGGAGGCATGATACAGACCGAGCGCAAGGCGGTGGCGAAGGTCATGGCGATTCCCGAACCGCTTCAAGTGTCATGTTACGCAGGCTCGAGGGGAGCCGAGGCTCCCCGTGCCTTTCGGTCCTCCACCGCCGGCCAGCTCGACGTGGTCCACATCCTGAAGCGGTGGGTCTGGCAGGATCTGCAAAGGGTGCAAAAGGAGTACTTCCAAGTCCTCGCCTCGGACGGCGAAACGTACATCCTGTATCGGGACCGCTCCCTGGACCTGTGGTTTCTGGAGGGAAAGGATCCTGAATATCGCGGGGCTAAACCGTGAAGACGAGAGTTAAAGGTGTCTGAAGCCAATACCAGGACGCTTGCTGACTTCCTCCCGATGTTCGGCGCAATAAGTTGGAACGGCACTAGCGAAGAAGGCCAACCTGTCTCCGGATGTCGGCCACAAGCCTTCCGAAGTCCGGGTCTCGGCCCGTCAGGTCCTCGGCGACCAGCGCTATCTCATCCGGGCCGGTTGCCCCGAGGCCGAGGGCGATCGCGCGACGGATCTGGACTTGGTCCCAGACCCCCTTTGACGTCACCATCTCCCACCGCCCAAAAGCCCTGATGATCCCCAGAGCTACGACATCGGTGGCGATCGGGTCACCGCTCGCCAGGATGACCCGGGTCGGCGCGGCCTCACCAGACCAGGGCCCGCCGTGAATCATGCTCTGAAGCCCATCCACGACGAACAGGTGGGGGCGAACGGCCATATTGAGCTCCGCCACCGCTGGCTCCCATCCGTCCCGCCCGTAGGCCCACGGCTTGTTCTTGCCGTGGACGCACCCGACGGTATTCTTCAGGGCACAACTGAAGCTGGCACTCCGGTGCGTCTTGATCACGGGGACGCTGATCAGCCGCTCGGCCTCGTAGGCTGTCTTGGCCACGTAGACGGTCTTCGCATATTGCGCCTGGGGGAGATCCACACTCACCCACTCCCCCTCATCGAAGGCTACCACTTCAGCGCCCGCCTCGCGGGCCGCCTCCGCAATCCCCGTCTTTTCGAGATGGCGACGCGTGGGGAGCGACATCACAGCCGACATGTCACCCACGGCCAGGGAGGCTGGTCGCTCTCCCTTCGCCAAAAACGCCACGGCCTTCACCACCCGCGGGTCCGTGGTGGCCGGCGGAGGCTCGCCCCAGACCACATTGGGTTTGACCAGAGTGCGAGTACCCGAGACCCCGAGCCGCGACATGCCGCCGATGAGGTCGACCGCCCTCTCCACCATTCTCGAGACATCCTCCCCATGGACGACCGCCACAAGACTCTTCGATCCTGAGCGGAAGGGATTGTCCGGGAGTGACGCCGGCTTCCCCGGAGTGGCATCGGGCGAAAAGAGGATCTGCGAGAGCATCTCGCGGCAGGCCGGGACGAAGATCCCCATCGCCGCGAGCCCGGCCAGTTGGAGCACCGACCGTCTGGTAACCCTCATGGGTGCTCCGGTCCCATTATGCGTCCGATCCCATCCCCGCAGGAGTCCCGGCGGCCCCGGCGCGACAAGGGGCATCCGGACGCTCGTGCCGTTCCCTTACGAGCGGTTGATGAAGTCGATCAGCTGGCGCAACCGGCCATAGCCCGTCCGGTTGAAGGGAAGGATGAGCCGCGGGAGTTCCGGCCACTCGTCGTCTTCTGCCGGGAGCGGTCCCGGAAGGGACAGGACCGGCCCCTTGAGAATGTCCTGGAACTCCCGCCCGAGAGCCTCAAGGGCCTTAGGGTTGAGCGACCGGTGGATTCGCAACACGAGGTGTTCCCCCACGAAGCGGTGGGAGTGAAACACCCGGTAGAAGTCGAGGATCTCCCTCCCAGCGTCCTCCACCGTCTCGGTGACGCGATACAGGTGGACATCCTCCTGCGCTATGAAGCCCCGCCCGACCATCTCCTCCCTGACGTATGCATCCCAGGCCTTCCAGTAGCCTCCCCCAGGAATGTCGAGTAGGAGCACCGGTATCATGGAGGTCTTGCCGGTTTGAATCAAGGTCAGTACCTCGAAGACTTCGTCGCAGGTGCCGAAGCCGCCGGGTAAGAAACAGGCGGCGGCTGATTCCTTGAGCAGGAAGAGCTTGCGGGTGAAAAAATACTTGAACGTGATGAGCTTGGGGTCCTCGGCGATCCACGGATTGGCCTCTTGCTCGAAAGGGAGCCGGATGTTGAGGCCAAAGCTCTGCTCCCGTCCCGCCCCCGCCTGGGCGCCCCCCATGACGCCACTGCCAGCTCCGGTGATCACCATCCATCCCGCCTCCACCATCCGGCGGCCGAAGTCGTTCGCCTGGAGCGTGATCGCGTGGTCCGGCGGGGTCCGCGCCGAGCCAAAGACGGTGACTTTAGGCATCGTCCGGTACTGGGAGAAGACCTTGAAGGCGTAGCGAAGCTCCTTCAGGGCGGAGTTGGCAATCTTCAGGTCACCGACCTCCGCGCCGTCCTCGAACAGCTTGAGGACGGTAGTCAGCATCTGGGCGTAGTACTGCGACGTCTCCTGGTGAACGCCGAGCCCGGCGAGGAGGGTCTCGAGCTGCCGGTTCGCTTCTTCCGATTGGAGCTGGTAGCGCCGCTCGTTGGCCATGATTTCAGTATACTCCCCGCGCCACCGGAACCGAAGCGGTCATGACTTCGGCCTCAGCGCCGCGGCCTGCTTTACGAGCTGGGTCAAGTCCTTCTCTTCGATGCCGGCGGGAGTCCACACCATCAACAAATGGGCCAGCACTACAACCCGGTGAGACAGGAGGAGCTTCTAATATGCTGAGCCGGAACCGGGCTGAGATGTCACCTCAACAATGTCCTTCCGCGTGGTGCCAACGATCGTGAGCAGCTCATTCTTCTCTTTCGCGGGGACCTTGAACTTGTCGAGGCTCGCGGTCAGATCGGCGGCTATGGCGTCGAACTCCGCGTTGGTAATCTTCATGCCCTTGTGAGCCTGTTTCATGTCTCGGCCGGTGTACTTCTGCGGACCGCCGGTGGCCTTGCCGATAAACTCCACGAGCTGTCGCTTGAGCCGGGGGACATCAATGCCCTTGTACTTCCCATCACGGAAGAAATTGACCTTCGGGTCAGCGGCGGCTCGCCCGACGAAATCCTCGACGACGGCGGTGATGGCAGGTTCTCCGCCCAACCGCTCATACAGCGACTTTTCCGCGGCCTTCTGCTGCGCCCAGGCGGTGGCAAGCAAGGTCGCGCCAAGAAGGACTGAAAGTATCCCATAAGCTCTTTTCATGATCTCGCTCCTTCTTCTCGAGTGTCCAGGTCACACGTGTAGCTAATCAGCAGCCCACGCACGGATTTGACTACGCCCTTGTCGTCCTGTCAATGATGCCCGTGACTCCTATCGACACTACCACGCCTACGCAATGTGTCCAGGCCTTGCACGCGCCACGGTTCAGGGTCGGCGCCAGACTTACTAACAAGCCACTGATGGAGATTCATGGTGGCTACTGGCGGGAGCGCGTGAGAGACTTGCGGAGGGCGCGGAGGTAGCTCAGGTAGCTCACGGCGAGGATGACAGGAGAGGCTCCCTGTTCCAGTGCCCGGAGATTGGCCTTCCCCTCGAGGTAGAGGTACAAGAGATTCAGAAGGACCCGAACCGAAGGGGCGTGGGGGGCCCCGATCCGAAAAAGAATGAGCGGTACAAGCTGCCAGGGATGCGCCGCAAAATCCTTGAGGTGCCCCACCTCGTGCATGAGGATCGAGGTCGCCCAGCGTCGTCCCTTCAGATGCTGCCGCCAGACGAAGCTGTTGCACACCAGGAAGGACTCGATCCCGAGGCCGAGCGGTCCGAGGGGGACCGCCCCCACGTTGGGATAGACGGGGGCGAAGAGGACCGGGTAGCCTTGAAAGGTCCCGATCCCGAATCGGGCCAGCATCCTGCCGCAGATCGTCCCGACCCGCCTCGCCACCGGAAACCGCTCTTCGCTGACTCCCATGCTCGTCACCTCTTTTCGGGGCTCCCGGTATCGTAGCAGGTCCGACTCTTCAAGCCAACCCCCCTGTCTTGGTGCACGCCTTGACGGTCCCAAGGTGATCTGATAGTGTCCACCTGCCCTGCGCTCCCGGAGGATGCGGATGCCGATGGTCGTGACAGCGGGGATCATCACCCGAGGGGGGCGCATCCTGATCTGCCAGCGGCAAAAGGGGAGCTGGGGCGAATACCGGTGGGAGTTCCCTGGCGGAAAGGTGGAGGACGGAGAGGCCCCGGCTGAGTCGCTTCGCCGTGAACTCAGGGAGGAGCTCTCCATCGAGCCACAGATCGGTCCGCTCCTCTGTCGCCTCGAGCACCGCTATCCCGACCGGGAGGTCGAGCTGTACGTCTTTCACATCCCGGGCTACACCGGTGTGCTTCGCAACAGACAATTTGCGAGCATCCGATGGGTGAGGCGGGAGGAGCTTTCTCAATTTGACTTCCTCGAGGCTGACCGCCCCGTGATCGAGGCGTTAGTGGGAGAAGGCCTCGTACAGGAGGACGGGTGAGGCGAACGGGGATCGCCCCGGGCCTCGAGCGGACCTTTCAGCGCCGACTCCTCAGGTGGTATCGGTCCCACCGTCGGAACCTGCCCTGGCGGAAGACCCGGGACCCGTACCGCATCCTGGTGTCCGAGGTCATGCTTCAGCAGACCCAGGTGGAGCGGGTCCTCGGATTCTACGACACATTTCTCACGCGGTACCCGACCGTAGAGGAGCTGGCCTCTGCAAGACCGGGCGAGGTGCGCGAGGCCTGGGAGGGGCTCGGCTACTACGCCAGGGCGAGGAACCTGCACAGGACGGCCCGACAGCTGATCCGCCGCCACCGGGGCCACTTTCCGAAAACCTTCGGGGAGGTGTGCGCCCTCCCCGGAGTGGGTCGCTCCACGGCGGGGGCCCTGTTGAGCTTTGCCTTCCACATCGACAGCCCCATCCTGGATACGAACGTCAAGCGCCTCCTCTCCCGGGTCTTTATCCAGCGCACCTCTCCTACACCGGCGCACAGCGAGCGGCGCCTCTGGCGGCTCAGTGCCA
>JBOHQS010000068.1:6254-10547 GCA_050732295.1 Methylomirabilales bacterium (SeqCode) | reverse complement strand
CCTTTGGGACGCTGGGGAATAAGGCGAAGGTCAAGGCGACCGAGATCGCTCGCGAATTTCAGCGGCTGGCCTTCCGAGCCGTTCCCGAGTACATCAGCGAGGCCAATATCGCCCAGCACATCCAGGAGGGCGACACGATTTTTCTGGGGGTGGATAACCACAAGACCCGGAAGGTCGTCAGTGACTATTGCGAGAAGCTTGCGACCGTCACGTTAATTTCCGGGGGGAATGATTTCACCGACGGAAACGTTCAGGTCTATATGCGCGAGGGAGGTCGGGACCGGACCGCCCCGATCACGCGGTATCATCCGGAAATCCAAAACCCCCGGGATCGCTCGCCTGCGGAAATGTCGTGCGAGGAGCTGATGGCGCGCGGTGCGCCCCAGCTCCTCTTCGCGAATCTCGCCATTGCCTCAGCCATGCTCAACGCCTTCTATGGGATTCGCGAAGGGAGACTCACATACGGCGAGGTCTACCTCGACATCCTCGAGGGGAAGAGCAACCCAGTCAGACGCGAGGGAGAGTGATGACCGAACCTCTCAAGCAGGCGACGCGAGTCCGTCCGGCCTCCCCCACGGAGACCCAGGAAACGGTGCGGGTGATCTACGGGGTCCATTCGCTCGATGTCAACATTGCAGGGCGGAGCGTCGGAGAGGTCCGCGCCGCCCTCAGGCAGGCCTTGAACATCCCCCCCCAGGCTGTGGCGGTCGTCGATGGGCGCGAAAGGCTGGAGAGCTACATCCTCCAGATCGGTGAGATTCTGGAGTTCGTCCGGTTGGCCGGCGAAAAGGGGAGGCTCGAGGGTGGCGTCCTCACATGGGGTGCAAGAGTGTCAGGGAGATGCCGGCCGCCAGGGGGATCGTGATGTTGTCGTCCAGAGGCAGGGGGAGGCACTCGGTGATCGCCGCGACGATGGCCCCTGCGAAGGCGGTGGGGGCCGGGAAGAGGGGCAGGGTCACGAGAAAGGCTGTCACCACGAAGGTACCTGTTCCCGACAGGGTCTTTCCCTTGGTGAGCCGGTAGCCTCCCATGGCCTGCCCGGCGACTGACGCGGCGGTGTCCGCACAGGCGAGGACCAACAAGGCTGCAGCGGCGACGGTCCGCTCGAACATCAGGATCGTGAACCAGCAGGCCACAAGGTAATACGTGGATCCTGTGAGGCGTCTCTCCTCTTCGGGTCGCATCGCTCCTTGAAAGAGGCGGAGGAACCACGGGTTCAAGGCAGGCCACCGCAGGCGCAGGACATCTGCCACGATGAAGGGCAGGGCGAGGCTCCCCAGGATGAGGAGCGCCTGGGGCTTTGTGAGGTTCAGGAGCAGGTAGATGACGGGGATCAGACCGCCGAAGAGGTGAATGAGCTTCCGGGCCGGCTCAAAGGATGGACGCCCCACCCGTTCCTCCCTTTCGTAGCCGCCTCAGGTCCTAATCTTAGAGATACTGTCCGTAGCGGATCTTCTCGACGACCTCTTTGATCTTCCGATATTCCTCGATGACCCGGAGCAGATCCTGGGTCTCCACCAGGCCCGGTTCGTGACCGGACCCCTCGAGGCGTGCCTTCTCCTCGAGGGTGCGCTGCACGATCTCGTGCAGGTCGCCCCCGCTCATCTTGGCCGTTCGCGCCGTGATGGCGTCGAAATCGAGCGGCGTAAACAGAGGTCGGCCCGCCAAGGCCTCGGCCTTCCTCTGGTGAATTTCGAGGATCTCCTGCTTCTCCTCTCCATCCGGCAGGGGGACCTCGATGAGGCGGTCAAAGCGACCCGGACCGATCAGGGCGGGATCGACGGCATCGGCCTGGTTGGTGGAGGCCAGCACCATGGCGTGTTCATGGGCATCGAGCCCTTCCAGATTCTCCAGGAGGGCGTTGATCGCGCGTCGACTTGCCCCTCTCGCCTCCTCGGTGCCAAAGATCCGCTCGAAGGCTAAGGCATCAACCTCATCCAGATAGAGGACCACGCCCTCATTCCCCCGGATGGCGGTGAAGAGCTCTTGAAAGAGATCTCCCGCCTCCGTAGACCATTTCAGGGCGATGCTCCGCATCCGGAGGTGAAAGAAGATGGCCTCTGCCTCCCGCGCCAAGGCCTTGGCCAGGAGGGTCTTGCCGGTCCCCGGAGGACCATAGAAGAGCACCCCTTTGATCGGCTTCGTCCCCCAGCGCCGGTACAGCTCCGGCCGCCTGAGGGATAAGACCAGGCTTTCCACCTCCCGCTTGGCACTCCGAAGTCCGCCCACGTCTTGGAGGGAGACATCCGGAGTCCCTTCGAACACCACCTTCCCTGACAGGGGGCCAAAGCGCTTGGAGAGGCTGCTGAGAAAATCTTCCCACCGTCGGACGGTGATCTCCTCGGCTCGCCGCGTTATCCGCTCCACCGCGGTCCTCCTGCCGTCCCCATATCATACGGGGCGGAGGGAGTCAACGTCATAGGCGAGCCGCCGAGAGTCCGAGGTATCCGTGGGGTCGCTGATGGGCGGGGGAAAGAGGGCCAGGTCTCGACGGTCAGTCCGGATAGATCAGGAGCGTGCGGCCGGGATGGATGAGAGATCCCTGCAGGTTGTTCCAGCGCTCGAGGTCCTTGGGACTGACCCGGTGCGTCTTCGCGATTTCCCAGAGGCTATCGCCCGGTTTGACGACGTACAGGTTGTAGTGCGAGGCGGGTCTGTTGTTCGTGGTCTGTGTGGTCGTGGAGGTCTCGGCGAGGGTCAGCGCCGGGACCGGAACGGTGAGATTGGTGCCGGCCCGGATCTGATTGGGGTTCTGCACCCCATTCATCTCCATCAAGACCGCGACCGTGGTTTCATACCGCTGGGCGATGGTGGAAAGGGCCTCCCCCGGTCGAACCCGGTGGTGGCGCCACTCAGGACGCCGCGCTTGGACAAGCCGGTCGAGGGCATCGAGGGCGAGGGCCTTAGTTCCTGGGGGGAGATTGAGGAGATAGCCCTCCTGGGGGGGGGTGACGAGCCGATTGAGCTCGGGATTCTGGTCCCGCAGCTGCTGCGTGCTGACCCCCACCGCCTTCGCGAGAAGCCGGAGATCCGTCTGCTGAGAGAGGGGGACCTGATCGACCTGCCACGACTCCTCCCGGGGGGGCGGGAAACCATACGCCTTGGGGTTCTTGGCGATAAGGGTCATCGCCATAAAGGCCGGCACATAGTACTTCGTCTCTCGGGGGAGATTGAGTTTCCAAAAGTCGGTGGTCCCCTGGCGCTTGATGGCCCGAAGAACCTTGCCCTCCCCCGCGTTATACGCGGCAATGGCTAACGGCCAGGATTCGAACATCGCGTAGAGGTCTGAGAGATAGTTCGCCGCCGCCGCCGTGGCCTTGACCGGATCCCGGCGTTCGTCCACCCACCAGTCGATCCTCAAGCCATACTTGCGGCCCGTCCCCTTGATAAACTGCCATATCCCTACCGCCCTCGCCCGGGAGTAGGCGTACAGCTTGAACGCGCTCTCGATGTAGGCGAGGTTCACCAGGTCTTCGGGCAGCGCCTTCTCCGCAAAGATTTTGCGCATCAGGGGAAGGTAGCGCCCGGAGCGCTCCAAGGCCTCCGCGATCAAATCCCGTTTCTTCGTGGTGAAGAGTTCGATGTAAGCCTGAACGTCGTGGCGCATCTCCAAAGGGATGTCCGAAGGAAGTTCCGGTTTTGCTGTCGGTGGAAATGCCTTCTCCAAGGCCGTCACGTCCTCGGGGCTCACGAGCGAGGCCTCCCCTTCAGAGGGGGTCGCATGCATCGCGCGGATACCGGCCAACTCGTCTAAGAGGGCTTCGAGACCTTCGAGTAGTTGTTGGCGGTGCCCCGCGTCCGGTGCCGAAGGAACCCCATCGCTCAGGAGAAGCGTGCGGGCCCGGGTGAGGAGGGCGATCGCCTCATGACCTTTCCCTTCCTCCCACTGACGTTTGGCCTGTTGGACGAGCCCCTGGATTTCCATCAATAGGGGATCGCCTGATCGGCCATCTTTCCCGTCGATCGCCCAAGGGGGAGCAACAGGCCATGGTGCGGCGATGGCAGGCCTGGATGGTTGCGAGGGAAGGAGTGGATCGTCATGAGTGGCACAGCAAATGTGAGAGGATGGGGAGGGACCGTAGCGCGCAGGGGAGAGGGTGCATCCCGTGAGGAGAAGAATGCCACCGATCGGGACCCACCACGCGAGGATAGAATTACGATCCACCCGCTCCTCCCTGGGGTGCCGAGGCGGCCGGGTCTTCCCCGCCCAGGCGCCCCGGTGCGTGCAGGAGGGCGGGAAGAATGCATTGGGTGGCCTTATATCCTTCTTCCTCGATCAAGTCAAGCGCCTCA
>JBOHQS010000068.1:0-6154 GCA_050732295.1 Methylomirabilales bacterium (SeqCode) | reverse complement strand
CTTCTGCTGTATGGGTGGAAACCGAGGCGGGTTCACCGGAACCCGGGGGGGAGGGTGGAATCGTCGATCCACGACAGGTAATCGGGCAAGCCAGAGGTGATGGGGAAGGAAATGATCTCAGGGACCGTGTATGAGTGGAGCGCTCTCACCAGGGCCTGCACCTTTGGGAAGAGATCAGCTCGCCCCTTGCCGATGAGCAACACCTCTGCCTCCTCCTGGACCTTCCCCTCCCACCAAAAGAAGGACCGAACGGCGGGGACGATATTGACGCAGGCGGCGAGACGCTCCTCCAGCAAAGACCTGGCAATTCTCTCTCCCTCCTCGGCCGAGGCGGTGGTGATAAAGAAAACGATATGTTTTACCGGCCCCTCAAGGTCCGACATCGGGTGCTGCACCTCTGCGTCGGGGTCCGCCACTGGGGTCCGTTGGGCCCAGATCGGGCAACGGGTGCTGGGGCGAGGGCGGCGGCCGTCAAGGGCGAGGTGTCTTTCCCATGCCCGCCTCAGAAGGCTTCCTACTCTAGGAGAAAGGTGAAGGCCTGTCAAGTTCGTCTCGCCCTCGCTCCGCCTGCTCATTCAGCGAGAGCGGGCGGCGAGACCTTCGCTCAGGCGAATGGACGACGTCTGTTGCACTCCGAAAGTAGATAGCTCTCCCACCCTTGTTATGAGCACATTGCCATAAGAATCAATAACTTGAATCTTCAATCGATGTACTTGACAAATATCGACTCAGGTTTTATACTATGGATCGAATAAGCTTTAAGCTTGGAAGCTAATCACTAACCAAGAAGGAGGCCCAGAGGTGGCTAAGGTGATTGGGATTGATCTCGGAACGACGAACTCGGTCGTGGCGGTTATGGAGGGGGGAGAGCCTGTTGTTATCCCCAATGCAGAGGGGGCGAGGCTTACCCCGTCGGTGGTGGCCTTTACGAAGGATGGGGAGCGCCTGGTAGGCCAGGTGGCCAAGCGTCAGGCGATCACGAATCCCGAGAATACGGTCTTTTCGATCAAGCGCTTCATGGGCCGCCGGTACGAGGAGGTCCTCCAGGAGATTAAGGTCGTTCCGTACAAGGTCGTGAAGGGCCCCGGTGGGGATGCCCGGGTCGAAGCCCGGGATAAACAGTATTCACCCCCCGAGATCTCGGCCATGATCCTGCAGAAGCTCAAGACCGATGCCGAGGCCTACCTGGGGGACAAGGTCACCAAGGTGGTCATCACCGTGCCTGCCTACTTTAACGATAGTCAGCGGCAGGCGACGAAGGATGCAGGGGCGATTGCGGGGCTCGAGGTCCTGCGGATCATCAACGAGCCGACAGCCGCCGCATTGGCCTACGGACTGGATAAGAAGAAGGACCAGAAGATCGCGGTCTTCGATCTCGGGGGCGGGACCTTTGACATCTCCGTGCTGGAGATCGGGGAGGGGGTCTTCGAGGTCAAGGCGACCAATGGGGATACGCATCTGGGCGGCGACGACTTCGACCAGCGGGTCATCGACTGGATCGTCGCCGAGTTCAAGAAGGACCAGGGGATTGACCTCAGCAAAGATCGGATGGCGCTGCAACGCCTGAAGGAGGCGGCGGAGAAAGCCAAGTGTGAGCTGTCCACGGTCATGGAGACCGAGATCAATCTGCCCTTCATCACCGCCGACGCCTCGGGGCCCAAGCATCTGAGCATGAAGCTGACGCGGTCGAAGCTGGAACAACTGGTGGAGGATCTGATCGGCCGGACCCTGGGTCCCGTCCGCCAGTGCCTGGAGGATGCCAAGATCAAACCCGGTCAGATCGACGAGGTGATCCTGGTGGGAGGACAGACCCGGATGCCGCGGGTGCAGCAGGGGGTGAAGGACCTCTTTGGCAAGGACCCGCACCGAGGGGTCAATCCGGACGAGGTAGTGGCGATCGGTGCTGCCATTCAAGCCGGCGTGCTCGGTGGCGAGGTTCGGGATGTGGTTCTCCTGGATGTGACGCCGCTGTCCCTCGGGATCGAGACCCTGGGTGGCGTGATGACGAGACTCATCGAGAGGAATACCACCATCCCGACGCGCAAGAGTGAGGCCTTCACGACGGCGGCGGACAATCAGACCTCGGTCGAGGTTCATGTGCTGCAGGGGGAGCGTGAGATGGCTCGGGACAACCGGACCCTCGGTCGGTTCCACTTGGTCGGGATCCCGCCGGCCCCCAGAGGAGTTCCTCAGGTCGAGGTGACGTTCGACATCGATGCCAATGGCATCCTGAATGTCGGCGCGAAGGATACGGCCACGAGCAAGGAGCAGAAGATCACCATCACCCATTCCAGCGGTTTGGGCAAGGACGAGATCGATCGGATGGTGAAAGAGGCCGAGGCCCACGGCGCCGAAGATAAGCAGCGTCGACAGGAGATCGAGGCCCGGAACCAGCTCGATTCTCTGGTCTATACGACGGAAAAGATGCTCAACGAAAACCGGGAGAAGATCCCTATGGGCGAAATCTCCGGCATCGAGGCGGCCTTGCAGGAGGGGAAGAAGGCCCTTGAATCCGGAAAGGCTGATCAGATCCGTCAGGCCATCGAGCAGATCACGAAGGCCTCCCACAAAATGGCCGAGGCCATGTACCGGCGGGCCGAAAGCCAGGAGCAGGGGACCGGCGCCCAGACCGGCGGGCAGGCGAAGGGTGGCGATCGCCCGGCCGAAGGGGAGGTGGTGGACGCCGAGTTTGAGGACCTCGGTGGTGGCAAGAAGTAACAGGCAAGATTCAGCAGAGGCAAGGAGGGAGGTCACCATGGCGATTGTGCGGTGGGATCCGTTTCAAGACTTGATATCGCTCCGGGAGCGCATGAATCGACTTTTTGAGCAGACGTTGGACCGCTCTCGGGGAGAAGGAGAGGGGATGGCAGCCGGGACCTGGGCACCGGCCGTGGATATCTATGAAACGCCCGACAGCATCGTTCTCCAGGCAGAGTTGCCTGGCCTCGGCAAGGACGACATTGACATCCAGGTCCGGGACAACGTCCTGACCCTCAAGGGCGAGCGGCGTTCGGAGAAGGAGGTCAAGGAAGGGAACTACCTTCGGGTGGAGCGGGCGTACGGGGGCTTCCAGCGGGCCTTCACCCTGCCGGCCGCTGTTCAGGCCGACAAGATCCGAGCCGTCTTCAAAGACGGGGTCTTGGACGTGAGTATCCCCAAGGCTGAGGAGGCCAAGCCGAAGCAGATCAAGATCGACGTGAAATAGCCCTGCGGGCGGGGTGCCGGGTCGATTTCACGGCGGTGCTCTGCGCCCGTCGGGGGGTCGTGAGACGAAAGGAGGCGTAAAATACAATGACAGCGAATGCGGTATTTCCTCGGGTCGGCAGGGAGGGCTCTCTCGCCGACGCCGTGGCGATTCAGGATGAGGTGAACCGAGTGTTGGACACCTTCCTCGGCCGCCGGCGCCGGGAGGCGTACCGGGGGGAGGCGACATGGGTCCCTCTTCTGGATGTCTACGAGGGGCAAGACGCCTTCGTGATCCGGGCAGAGCTCCCCGGGATGCGGCAGGAGGAGATCGAGGTCTCCATCCACGATGGTATCCTCACGCTCCGTGGCGAGTGGAAGCCGGACGCGAAGGTGAAGGAGGAGAGCTACCACCGACGGGAGCGCTTCACCGGTCCGTTCCATCGCACGCTCAGCCTCTCCTCGGTGGTGGACACCGCCGGGGTCAAGGCCACCTACCGGGAGGGGGTCTTGGAGATTCGTCTCCCCAAGAAGGAGGAGGCGAGGCCGCGCACCATCAAGGTGGAAGTTGCCTAGAGCGTTGCGGGAGTTCAGGGCCCATGACCTTTCCGGAGGGGAGTGGGACCTTGTATCCTTTTCCAGGTAGATCGCGATGACCAAGCGGGATTACTATGAGGTCCTAGGGGTTCCTCGAAACGCCCCGGAGCGTGAGATCAAGCGGGCGTATCGAAGGCTCGCCCGGAAGTATCATCCCGATGTCAACCCGGGAGATCCAACGGCCGAGGCGAAGTTCAAAGAGGTGAACGAGGCATACGAAGTTCTAAGTGATCCGGGCAAGCGCCGCCAGTACGATCAGTTTGGCCATCAGCCGTTTGCCTCGGCATCCACAGAGGGGGCCGGTCCCGGCTTCGGTTCTAACTTCGGCCCTTTTGCCGATTTCGCTCGGGGTGGGGTTGGGGACATTGGCGATCTCTTTTCGGATCTCCTTGGCGGTCAGCCAAGGACGACGACGGCTCCCCGGAAGGGAGAGGACCTTCATTACTCCATCGACCTGAATTTTGAGGACGCCATCCGAGGGCTCTCACCTGAGATCACCGTGCAAAAGCACGTGCCCTGTGAGGTCTGTCAGGGGAGCGGGGCGGCCGCCGGATCAGCCCCCCAGTCCTGTCCCGACTGTGGAGGCAGCGGACGACGACAGGTCTCCAGGGGCATCTTGAGCATGGTATCCCCCTGCCCCAGGTGTCAGGGGAGCGGAAGGGTGATCCTCAACCCGTGCCAGAGCTGTGGGGGCCGGGGACTGGTCTACCGCACCGAGCAGCTGAAGGTCAAGATCCCCCCTGGCGTGGACACCGGCTCGCGGATTCGCCTCGCCGGCATGGGGGAGGCGGGGAGGCATGGGAGTCCGCCCGGGGACCTCTACGTGACGACCCGGGTCCAACCCCACCCCCTCTTCGAACGGAAGGGTGACAACATTTATTTCACCATCCCCATCACCATCACGGAGGCAGCACTGGGGGCGCGGGTTGGGGTTCCGACGGTGGACGGGATGGCCACCATGGTGATTCCGCCAGGCACCTCGAGTGGCCGGGTCTTCCGCCTGAGGGAAAAAGGGGTGCCGCATCTCAAAGGGAGCGGGCGAGGGGATCAGTTTGTGACGGTGAAGGTGGTCGTTCCCCAGAACCTCGACGAACGGTCTCAACAACTCCTCCGGGAGTTCGCCCGGTTGAATCCCGTGGACCCCCGGCGAGATCTCAAGAGGTAAGGGGTCTGCCGTCGGACGTGGTACGTGTCCGCAGAGGTGGTGGACATGCCAAGGAAAAAGAGGCCTCTCTACATGATCAGCGTAGTGGCCGAGATGTTTGATGTGCACCCCCAGACCCTCAGGACCTACGAGCGGGAAGGGTTGATCCGGCCGTCGAGGACCGGGGGGAACACTCGGCTGTATTCCGAAGAGGATCTCGAGCGGATCGATCTCATCCTGCGGCTCACCAACGAGCTCGGGGTGAATCTGGCCGGTGTCGAGGTCATCCTCAATATGCGGGACCGCATGGAGCAGATGCGCCGGGAGGCAGCCGAGGCCTTCGAGGCGGTCTTCAAAATGGTGGGAGAGGAGCTGCTTCACCGCCGGCAAGGGCCGGGTCTCGTCCCGGTCGGGCGGCGGGGTTTGAGCCGGCGGACCCCGCCTCGCGAGGTCGAATCCCCTTGACACCTGTGGGATGATATCTTAGGCTGCTCGACAGTCGATTGTCGCATGGATGTGGGATATCAAAGGAGAAATGTAGGCCATGGCAAACACCTTTAAGACGATCTTTCTTTTGGGGACGTTGACCGGTCTCCTGGTTGTCTTTGGGAATTACTTCGGGGGGACTCAGGGGATGATGATCGCCTTCCTCTTTGCCCTCCTGATGAATTTCGGCGCCTACTGGTTTTCCGACAAGATCGTCCTGAGGATGTACAGGGCGCGGCAGGTCACCGAGGCGGAGGCCCCCGAGCTGGTGGGCCTGGTCCGGTCCCTGAGCCAGCGGGCGCGCCTCCCGATGCCCAAGGTCTGGATCGTTCCGTCCCCGGCCCCGAACGCCTTTGCCACCGGTCGAAACCCGGAGCACGCCGCCGTCGCGGTGACCGAAGGGCTCCTGCAGATCATGAACCGCGACCAGCTCGAAGGGGTGCTGGCCCATGAGTTGGGTCATGTCACGAACCGGGACACATTGATCAGCGCGGTTGCTGCTACGCTGGCCGGGGTGATCATGATGCTCGCCAATATGGCCAGGTGGGCGACATTTTTCGGGGGTGGTCGCGACGATGAGGACCGGGGAGGCGGCGTCGTAGGTCTTCTCGTCATGTCGATGCTCGCCCCGATCGCTGCCCTGCTTATTCAGATGGCCATCTCGCGCACCCGGGAGTTCGTCGCTGATGCAACGGCCGCCCACCTCACGAAGAAGCCTCTTGCCCTGGCCTCAGCCTTGGAGCG
>JBOHQS010000067.1:0-10797 GCA_050732295.1 Methylomirabilales bacterium (SeqCode) | reverse complement strand
CCGTACGGATCGTCAATCTCCCATGAGACAAGCTTCTTTGGCGCGACCCCACAGCGTTCTTTCAAGTGCCGATACACGTACGGGTCCAACGACACGACATAGTCGTAGTCTTCGAAACATACATCCACAACCTGTCGTGGTCTGTGATCAGAGAGATCGATCCCTTCACGCTGCATCAGGCCAATGGTCTCGTCGGCGGCCCGGTATCCGAAGGGCGCAATGCCGGCACTCTCGGCCTCGCCGCGCCCCTCAAGCATTCGCCGAGCGAGACCCGCGGCCATCGGGCTTCGACAGATATTGCCGATACATACGAAAAGCAAGCGGATGTTACGCACCTCCCACGAGACACGCTTTCATCGGCGGCCGAAGAGGCGTTCGCCATTCCGATAGGCGATCTGGTCGGCCACATCGCGAGGAAGCTGCCCCAGCCACCGACGGGTCGCTCGTGCTTCCTCCACCAGTGAATCCCACCGTGAGGTCGTCCACGTGTCGGTCCCGACCATGAAGCGGTCCGGGTGACGGAGGAAGAGAGTGCGCCACTCCGGGTCAAGATTGCCGCCGGGCGCCACATCAAAGCGCAGCGCCAACTCCACCCAGAGCTTCGGATACCGGTCAAGGAGGCGACCCACCTCTTTCACCGGTGACGACATCCCCGCATGGGCCCAAAGGATGCGGACCTCGGGGTACAGCGTAAGCAACCTCTCGACCGCGACCTCGTCCACATGGGCGTGAAGGAAAAGTTGCTGCTTCGCCGCCAGCTCAGCCAGGCGCGTGACTACCGGCTTATCGGTGTCCGCCGCCGAGAGGTGAAACTCGCCGATGCCCTTGTAGACCCCCCGCGTGAGTCTTTCCTCCACATACGCTTGCACCGCCGGGTCGCTGTGCCAGCCCCCCATATCTCCACGAGTCCGATACGGCCTGAGAAAGGGAATGATGCGTTTTGGATCTGCCTGATAGAGTTTCAGGGTCCCGTCATCCGGGGTGCTCGACACGAGGGCCTGACGCACCCCCGCCCTGTCAAGGAGCGCCAGGGCCTGCTGAGGGCTGAGGGTGTCCCAGTCGCCGTGGCTGTAGTGGATATGCGCATCGAAAATCGGCATCTCCTGCGCCTCTCCAGGCACCGGAGCCACACCCAAGGAGAGCACGGCGAGCACGATAGGGAAGACACGGTTCACGGATTTCATTTTCACGCGCGCACCCTCCGCGATGTTCGGCCATTTCTAGCGATTGGGCCGTGGTCGCAGCTCGCCGGGGACGCCATAACGCTGCACTCCTCGTACAACAGTGACGCCTGACCTCAATGGCGAATGCGTCTGTTGGCGACGGCAGTAGGTTACAGGAAGTCCGCCCGGAGGTCTATCGAGGATTCGATGCCCAGCTTGTCGAAGTTGGCCTTGATCCACCGCTCTGCGCTCTCGCGTCCGACATCGCGCAGGTGCACGAGAAAGCTCCAATCCACGTTGAGTTTGCTGGAATGGGCGAGCCGAACCATGTACGGCTCGGCGTCGATGTCGTGGATAAGGATGCGCTTGAGCCTCCGCCTCTTGACCACTCGTTCGTCGATCAAGCGGGTGACAAAGGCGATCGCCCGCACCTCGATGGGCGCATCGACATCCCATTCATCTGTAAACACATATTCGGCGGCCAAGGAGGTTTCCCCCCGTTAACTCCTCTTCCTCCCTGTGGGCTGTGTTTTGGTCTGGAACACAAGGGCCTGGTGTCCTGAATTGGCATTGTGGGCCCTCGCATCAGCGTCCGCCAGAGGACGCGATGCCCGATGTGGCCCGGACCACGGCAAGTATCCGTAGATGGGGCTACAACAACCAGGCACTTTCAATCGATCTTCGAGGTGCGGCCCTTCGCTCACTTGGCTTGCACAGATCGACGGGGTGAGGTAGAGTCACGGGCCATGCATGCCTTCGTAGTCATCTGGTTTCACTGGGTCCGCGACTGGGGCTATCCGGGGATCATCCTCTTGATGGCGATGGAGAGCTCCATCTTTCCGGTCCCCAGTGAGCTGGTGATCCCTCCGGCCGCCTACTGGGCCGTGCAGGGACGGTACAGCCTGTGGGGGGTGGTCCTGGCCGGGACGGTGGGGAGCTACCTTGGCGCCGCGGCGACCTATTGGGTCGCACGCTGGGTGGGACGGCCGCTCGTGATCCGCTACGGCAAGTATGTGTTCGTTCCCGAGGCAAAGCTGATCCGGGCCGAACGCTGGCTGGCCCGGTACGAGGCCGGCAGCGTGTTCTTTGCCCGGTTGCTCCCTGTGGTTCGGCATCTGATCGGCATACCGGCCGGACTGGTCCGGATGAACTTCACGATCTATAGCGTCATGACCATTATCGGGTCGGCCATCTGGTGCGGCATCCTGGCCTGGTTCGGCGCCCGGGTGATCGGGGACCAACCCCAGCTCCTTGACAATCCGGCCGAGATGGTCAATGTCTTGGCCTCGCGGTTCCATTGGATCGCCGGGCTAGCGCTTGGCTTGGCAATTCTCTATATCCTCGTCATACGCCTCACGGCAAAACCCCAGGCTGCGTGCGAACCAGGTCAGTAACCCCCAGATGTCAACCAATCCTTGACTTGTGCAATTTGGATCCGGTTGCCGCCACCTCTTGGGCGTGTCCTCACCGAATAATCAAGCCGGCGTAGCCGACGACGGAGCTGTAATCCTTGGTGGTGTCGCCGGACGTGGCGTAGCGAATCAACTCGGCCTTACTTGCCCCGAGTGCCTTCGCGGCAATGAGCATCGCGGTCGTGGGGTGAAAGCCACACATGCTGATGCGCTCCCGCAGCACGGTGGCGTGGAGCCGCTCCGGGTCCAGATCCAGCATCGCGTCGATAACCATCCGATCCTTTCGCTCAGCCAGCTCCCGGGAGATGTAGTGGCTCATATCGGTGCTGGCAATGAGCAGCACCCGTTTTACCGAAGCCTGGATGGCCTCGGCGACGGCCTGTCCGACATCGCGGCACGCCCCGTATTCATGACTCATCAAGGAGATAGGCACGAACGGCAGGTCGGGGAACAGAACCTGGAGGAACGGCAGTTGGACCTCGATCGCGTGCTCTTTCCGATGGGCCCGATCGTCCTCCTCGAGCACCCGGGATCGATCCAGGATGGCCCGGGCCAGCTCGGTATCGATAGACGCTTCTCCTAACGGCGTCTCCCAGGTCCCAGAGATCATGATGGCTGCAGCGGCCCCGAGACCCGTATGGTTCGGGCCCAGGACGACACACGACTCTGGAGGGTCCAGCCGGGCGTAGACTGCCCCGGCCACCGCACCCGAATAGATATACCCGGCATGGGGGACCACCACACCCACCGCCGCAGTCTTTTCTTCCCCTTCAGGGATAAGGTCCTTCACCTGGGGCCGGAGCGCCCTGGCGCTTCCCGCGTAGAAGAGATCTGCGACCGCTGCCCGCCTGATCATTGGGCCCGTTCGTGGTTCAGAGTTCATGGCTCATGGTCAATGGCGGAGGAACCATTCCCCTCCCCATCTCCCTCTATGAACTATGAACCCTGAACCGTGAACCTTCTTTGCAGGGTTCGGGTATCCTGTCAGTTCATCCGGCGTGCCTCCCAAGAATCCACCGGGCCGCGGCCGTCAGGTCGGTGGCGATATAATCCGCCTGCACTCGTCCCGACTCTAACGTGAGCCGCCCCTGCCCGGTGAGGACGAGGATGGCTGGCATTCCCACCTGACGCGCCAGTTCGATATCGACGAGCTGGTCCCCGACGACATAAGAGCGGTTGACATCAATCCCATGCTCCCGCGCCGCTCGCTCGATCAATCCCCCCTGGGGCTTTCGGCAACTGCACATCTGCCGATAAGGGAAAGATCCTTCCGGCTGGTGGGGGCAGTAGTACACTCCACTGAGCGTAACCCCCTCTGCCTCAAGCAGGCTCTCGAGTCTCTTGTGGATCTCTGCGAGCGTCGCTTCAGTCAAAAGCCCCCGGGCGATTCCCGACTGGTTGCTGATCACCATCAGGTGAAAGCCCCCCTTTCGGAGCAGCCGGAGCGCCTGCCCGACCCCCGCTAACAGGCGGACCTCGGAGGGATCAGCAAGATACCCTGAGTCCTCGTTGATCGTCCCGTCGCGATCGAGAAAGACTGCCGGTGAATCCATTGTTATATCGACGTGACAGTTAATGTATAACTTTATTCTGTATCGTATACATACCTATTACAGAAGAGACAGCATGATCAACAGAAATCCCGGTCATACACCGGTGGTCAATGGGACACTCTCTGAGAAGGCAGGGGCTGCAGGGGACCGGATGTCTCAAGATGACGTGTGTTCCCACAGGCGATGTCGTCTTGGGATCGGTAGGCCCAAAGAGGGCCACCACGGGAACGCCAACGGCCGCTCCGACGTGCATCGCCCCGGTATCGTTGGTGACAAAGACGGCACAGCGCTTGAGCACGGCTGCGAGCAGCGGAATGTCGGTCCACCCGGTGAGATCGATGATCCGGTCGGGACGGCGCGCTGATGACCGCACAGCCCGGGCCACTTCCCCATCGGAGGCCGCTCCGGCCAGTAAGATCCAGACTCCCAGGCTCTCGATCAGTCGATCTGCTAGGGCGGCGTAACGCTCAGTCGGCCAGCGCTTGGCCGAACCGTAGGTCGATCCGGCATTGAAGGCCATCACATCCTCCTCGCCCTTCACCCCGGCCTCGTCCAGGAGGGCTGCCGCCCTCGAATCGACGTCGGCCCTCGGGTACACCCGTGGCTTGCGCTCTCCTTCAACCCACCCGAGTGCATGTAAGAGGACCAGGTAATAGTCGACATGGTGCAGTCCGCGCGTCGGTCCATCCCTGACCACCACCGTGGTGAGGAGGGGACCTCTGCCCTGGGTATTGTAGCCCACCCGGTGCGGGATTCCGGCCAGGAAGGCCAGGAGGGCTGCCTCGAAGGCATTCTGCAGCAACACGGCCAGGTCGAACCCGTATCCCCGAAGCTCCCGGGCCAGGCGGATCAGTCCTGCCGCACCCCGATGACGGCCAGCCGCATCGTAGAGAAGAACCTCGTCTACGTCGGGGTTGTCGGCAAAGACCCCGGCCACCCACGGCTTCACCAGCAGCGTGATCTTTGCGTGGGGAAAGGTCTTGCGGATGCCGGCGATGGCAGGTGTGGTCATCACCGCGTCACCGACCCAGTTGACTCCCCGGATCAGGATCCGGCGGATCCCGGCTGGATCAACCACCTTTCGCTCGATGACCCTCATCACCTCTCCTCGTCCAGCACCCTTACGGAAACAGGGTATCCAAGAAACGCTTCAGCTCCGGCTGGCCGCCCGTGAGGGTGAGGCTCACCCCTACTGCAAGAACGGGAAATGGGACCGGGAGTTTTTCAATGCGAACCGCATCCTTCTCCGTCGTCAGGGCAATCTTCGCCCCAACCTCTTCCATGCACCGCGCGATGGCGATGATGTCCGGGGCACTGTACGGGTGATGGTCGGGATAGATAAGATGACGCTTCGGGACGATCCCCAGGGACTCAAGTGTCCGGCCGAAGGCCGGCGGGTTCGCGATCCCAGAGAAGGCGACGAATTCTTGGCCGCGAAACTTCTCCTCGGCGACCTCCGCCCCGGTCTTGACATCGGTGAAGACCGTCGGGGTGTAGACCGCATGGAGGATAGGTGCCCGCGTGATGTCGCGGAGGCGAGGGAAAGTGTCTTGGGGATCGCCCGTCCCGGTCATTACAAGGAGATCTGCCCGCTCTATGGCGCCTGTGGGTTCACGGAGGAGCCCCCGTGGAAGAAGATAGCCGTATCCGAAAGGGTTGTGTCGGTCCAGGAGAACGATGTCCAGATCTCGCTCGACCCGAAGGTGTTGGAAGCCGTCATCCAGCAGGATCACTTGGGCCCCGAACTCGCGAATGGCCACCCGGCATCCCTCGACCCGATCACTCGACGTAATGACCGGAACCCCGGGCAACTTCCGCGCGAGAAGGAGTGCCTCATCCCCGACGTCGGGATAGCCCGCGCTCACGGTCTGGCCGTCCGAGACAACGACCGTCCTCCCCTCC
Organism: Methylomirabilales bacterium (SeqCode); assembly: GCA_050732295.1. Classification (GTDB taxonomy): domain Bacteria; phylum Methylomirabilota; class Methylomirabilia; order Methylomirabilales; family CSP1-5; genus CSP1-5. Next base: position 4,767 of record JBOHQS010000067.1, on the reverse strand, counting down.
TTCGTCCCCCTGTACCCTCTCGTCACTACTGCAGGTCGAAGTCCGCGGTCTTTCAGCTCGTGTGCGAGGAGAATGACGAAGGGAGTTTTCCCGGTCCCCCCAGCGGTGATATTACCGACGCTGATGACCGGGGCGGACAGGCGAATCCGCCTGAGCAGACCCGAGCGGTACAGGCCGGGACGCCACAGAACACCCAGGCCGTAGATCCAGGAGGCGACACGCAGGAGACCACGCACCGGGAGGCCCCAGGGGCCGTGACCGGCGATCCACTGGCGATAGTGTCGGTGAACATTCGGATTCACAGATACCGCTCGATCAGGGTAACGGTCCGCTCGGCGGCCCCCCGGTTCCGGGTGAGGACGCGATACGCGGCTTCCCCCATCCGGTGTGCGGCAGCCGGATCGCGGAAGAGCTCGAGGACCCGTGCCGCCAGCTCGGGGGCATCCCGAACCCGGTGAGGCGTCCCCTCACCGAGGAAGGCTTCAGTCACCTCGGCAAAGTTGTCCATGTGGGGCCCGAACAGGATCGGCCGCCGATACCGGGCGGGTTCCAGGATATTGTGCCCGCCTGCCGGGACCAGGCTGCCTCCCACAAACGCCACCGTGGCCAGGGCGTAGAGGTGACTCAACTCTCCCATGGTATCGACCAGGACGACCGACGGAAGCTCGGCAGCGCCTCCGGTAAGCGCGCTGCGACGAATGAAGGGAAGGTCTGCCTCCCGGAGGAGCATCTCGACCTCGGGAATCCGCTCCGGGTGGCGCGGGGCAAGGACCAGGATCGAACCGGGGACCCCGGTGCGGATCTCGCGAAAGGCCTGGAGGATGGGGCCCTCCTCCCCCCGATGGGTACTCCCAGCCACCCAGACCGGCCGACCGTCCACGAGGCGCGCGACAGGGGCAAGGCGAGTGGGGAATTGGTCATTCGCCTCCTCGTCATCATACTTGATGTTGCCCGTGACGACCACGCGCTCCGGATCGGCCCCCAACGCCAAAATCCGGCGGGCGTCCCCCTCGCCCTGCATGCAGAAGAGCGCGATGCGCGTGAGCACCCGCCGGGTGAGCGGCTTGACAAGCTGGCAGCGTCGGAAAGACCGATGCGAGACCCGGCCGTTCACCAGGAGGACCGGCACGCCTCGGAGGTGGCAGGCCTCAAGGAAGTTTGGCCATATCTCCCCCTCCGTCAGGAGAACGAGCCTGGGATTGACGGCCGTCAGGGCCCGGGCCACGGGTCCGGGGAAGTCCAGCGGGAAGTAGATGTGGCTCTCCGCTTGAGGGATGCGCTCTCGAGCCACCTCCCGTCCCGTGGCGGTAACCGTCGAGACGAGGAGGGGCAGTCCCGACCGCCTCACGCGCAGTCGTGAAACCAGAATGCCTCCCACCACCGCCTCTCCCACCGAAACCGCATGGAGCCAGAGCGGGCGTTTCTCTCGCAGCCTGATGGTGAGCGATTCAGGGTATCGACCCAGTCGCTCCGCCAGCCCGAACGGACCGCTCCGGCCCTTGCGGCGGAGAAGACGAGGCAGGTAGGTGAGCAACGCCAGGAAGAGACCGATGCTGTACAGGGCGCTCATGAGATAAACTCTCGGCTGTCAGCGACCAGCAGTCACCATCAAAGGCTCCTGTCGGATCTTGTGCTGACGGCTGATGGCTGATTTTTGAAGTACGCATCGGCCAACGCCGTCACCTGACACAGGCCCTCCTCCAAGACGCCCCGCGCCTTCTCCACCTCTTCGGGGCCGGCCGTCGGAGAGACCACAACCGGCTCTCCGTACACAAACACCCCCCGGCCAAAGGGATACGGGATCAGAAGCCGGTCCCAGCTTCGCTCGAACCTTCCATGCGACGCGGCGAAGGCAACGGGAATGATCGGGGTGCCCGCCAAGCGGGCGAGTTCAATCGTCCCGGTCTTCACCTGTTCCCTCGGGCCGACAGGCCCGTCGGGGGTGATGGCCAGATGATACCCTCTTCGGGAGGCTCGCACCATCCCGAGAAGGGCCACCCCGCCGCCTCGGCGGGACGAGCCCCGAACCGGTCGAATGCCGAATCGCTCCGCCACCCGGCTGATAACCTCCCCATCCGAGTGCCGACTGACCATAACCGCCCACGACACTTCGGGATGTGCAAAGGGCATCATGAGGAGTCGGCCATGCCAAAAGGCCGCCATCACCCGCCTCCCCTCGGCGTGGATAAGCCGGTCGAGCACCTCGCGCCCCACATAGCTCATCCGCAGGGACCGGAAGAGGTTCCGGAGCAGGAACACCGACAGCCAGGTGAGGACGGCGATGACAATCGGATTGGTCCGGAGATCCTTCCAGGCTCGCTTCACCTCCGACTCCCGGCCCTCCCCTCACACAGCGTCTTGAGGACCTCCCGGGCTGCGCGAAGAGAGGTCCCCTCCTCCCCGAGCCTTCCTCGAATCTGCTCGAGCTCCTGGCGGATCGACTCGAGGGCCTCAGGACTCTGCAAGAGCTCCAGGGTGATCCTGGCCACCCGCTCAGGGGTAACGTCCCACTGCAGCAGCTCGGGCACCACGCGCCTTCCTGCGACTAAGTTTACCATCCCTATGGCGGGAACATCCACCAAGAGCCTGCCCGCCCACCAGGTGAGGCGGGAGACCCGATAGATGATGACCATGGGGGTGCCGAGAAGCCCTGCCTCGAGGGTTGCCGTCCCTGACGCTGTGATCAACAGGTCTGCCGCCCGCATGATCTCGTACGTCCGGCCTCGAACCGGTCGAATGGATGAACCGTTCCCCTGGAGGAGGGTCTCGACCAGGCGGGGGGGGAGCGAATCGGCCACAGCCAGGAGAAACCGGACCGCAGGTTCGGCTTGAACAATCTGGGCGGTAGCCTCTTTGAGAATGGGGAGGTGGTGTCGCACCTCGCCCTCACGGCTCCCCGGGAGGAGGCCAATGATCCGATCCGAAAGATCATACCCCATGCGGCGACGAGCCTCTTCTCGACTCGGAATGTCCCGCAGACGGTCCAGCATGGGGTGGCCGATAAAAGTGACGGGAACCCCCGCCTCGCGATACAGCGACTCCTCAAAGGGGAAGATGACCAGCATCTTTTCCACCAGCCGCTTCAGCGTCCGGATCCTCCCTTTGCGCCAGGCCCAGACCTGCGGGCTGCTGTAGTACAGGACGGGAATCCCCATCCGCCGGGAGGCCCGCGCCAACCAAAAATTGAAATCGGGGAAGTCGATCAAGAGAAGGAGGGCAGGATCTTCCGCGTCGAGAGCCGTCCGGAGCCGCCGAAAAGCGCGTGTCAATGCCGCCAGGCGTGAGAGGACCTCGGTGAATCCAACCGCGGCCAACTCCCTGGCATCCACCAAGAGCTTCACGCCAGCCCGCCGCATCTGCTCCCCCCCCATCCCCAAGAGGGTGACCTCCGGGTCGAGGGAGAGGAGGGCCCGCGCGAGATCGGCGGCGTGGAGGTCTCCGGAGGCCTCCCCGGCCACAATGAATATTTTCTTGTTCATCGTCAAATTTTGGCCAGGATCTGGGACACGGCCCGAAGAGCCTCCACCGCCTCTTCTCCCGAGACCTCTGGCCGCGTGCGCTCCCGGACCGACCTGAGGTAGCTCGCAAGCTGTAGGCGGAGGGGTTCTTCTTTCTCGACGACCACCTCCTCCCTGACGATCCGGGGAGGCTGGGGGGGATGAAACGTAGGGTCTCCCGGCAGGCGACGGTAGAGGCTGATCTCTTGACTCGCATAGTCGAGGGAGATGTACGTGTCCGGCTGAAAGACGCGGATCTTGCGGACGCGTTCGGCGCTCACCCGGCTGGCGGTCACGTTAGCCACACATCCTGACGCGAACTCAATCCTGGCATTAGCAATGTCCACGCGATCGGTCAGGACCGGCACCCCGACCGCACGCACCTGGGTAACCGGAGATTTCACCAGGCTGAGGATGATGTCGATATCGTGGATCATGAGATCGAGGACCACGTCCACATCGGTGCTGCGCTGCGGGAAGGGGCTGAGGCGATGGCACTCAATGAAGCCCGGCATCTTGACCATCCGATGAAGAGCGCGGACCGCCCCGTTAAACCGCTCCACATGGCCCACCTGGAGAATCCGGCCCCGGCGCTTGGCCAGATCCGTGAGTTCCTCTGCCTCCTCCAAGGTCTCGGCCAGGGGCTTTTCGACGAGGACGTCAAGGTCCCGCTCCAGACAGTCGCGGGCAATGGGGGCGTGGAGAACCGTGGGGACGGCGACGCTGACGGCGTCCACCCGACCGAATATGTCCCGGTAATCCTGAAATGCGGCCACGCCCAGGGATTTGCTCAGTTCCTGGAGCTGAACGCGATCGATGTCGACGACGCCGACCAGCTCGACTCCCGGGAGTTCCCGGTAGATCCGGGCGTGGTGCTGGCCCACATGTCCCACCCCGATGACCGCCACCCGTATGTTTCGTTCACCGACCACCGTTCACCGTTCACAATCTGAGGTCCGAAGTCCGATGTCTCGTGCTCACAAGTCCACTGGGGATGTTTCGAGGCCTTTCTTGACTTCGGACATCGGACCCTGGACTTCGGACATCCACGCTAGTCGGCCACAACCGTGATACCGGCCTCTTCCGCGAGACCAAGGGCCTGTTCCCGATCCAGGAACAGGGTGCGGTTCGCCTCTACCGCCAGCGCCGTCCCTCGCACATCCCTGAGGACCGCAATGGTGGTCGGCCCGATCACCGGGACGTCAAATCGAAAATCGTGCTGGGGCCGGCACACCTTGACGACCACCACCCCTTCCCGTCCGAGCTCGCC
>JBOHQS010000066.1:0-10822 GCA_050732295.1 Methylomirabilales bacterium (SeqCode) | reverse complement strand
GCACAACCTCAAAGAGCTGTCGGGGGATGAGCTCGCGGAGTCTGGCCACGAGCTGCCGTCCCCGCTGATAGGCCTGATCCCGCACGACGATGGCAGAGAGGGCATCCACCGGCTCCCCGTTCACCAGAATGTCGAGCTTCACCAGGTCCCCCTGCCGGTAATCGATCAGCTCATAATCCAGCGAGCCGTACCCCCGCGTCAGCGATTTGAGCCGGTCGTAGAAATCGAGGACGACCTCGGCCAGAGGGAGATCATAGGTGAGGACGGCGCGGCGCTCCTGGAGGTATTCCAGACCCACCCGAACCCCCCGCTTCTCCTGGCAGAGGGCAAGGACAGGACCGATATGCTCCCCCGGGGTCATGATCACGGCCCGGATGTACGGTTCTTCGATAGCGGACACACGCTCACGGGAGGGGAGACGGGAGGGGTTATCTATCTCCAGCGTCCTCCCGTCCGTGAGCCGGATCCGATAGACGACGGTCGGGGCGCTGGTCAGGAGCTCGAGATCGAACTCCCGCTCTAACCGCTCCTGGACGATTTCGAGGTGGAGCAGTCCCAGGAACCCACACCGGAAGCCGAATCCCAAAGCTGCCGAGCTCTCCGGCTCCACGGTAAAGGCCGAATCGTTGAGGTGCAACTTCTCCAAGGCCTCCTTCAGCCGAAGGTACTCACCCCCTTCCACCGGATAGAGCCCGGCGAAGACCATCGGCCGCACCTCCCGAAATCCCGGCAGAGGGGTCGAGACCGGTCGGTCCGCCTCGGTGATGGTATCCCCCACCCGGACCTGACGGACATCCTTCATGCCCGCCATGCAATACCCGACCTCTCCTGCCTGGAGCATTGCCACCGGCTGCATCTCCGGCGAAAAGACGCCCACCTGGCTCACCTCAAACGTCGCCCCGGTCGACATCAGGTAGATGGAGAGCCCCGGCTGGACACATCCATCCACGACACGGATCATCGCAATCACGCCGTGGAAGGGATCAAACCAGGAATCAAAGACCAAGGCCTTCAGCGGCGCCTTCGAATCCCCCTGCGGTGGGGGAATGGATGCGACGATCGCCTCGAAGACCTCCCGAGTCCCGATCCCCTCCTTGGCGCTACAGAGGATCGTCCCCGAGGTATCGATCAGGTGCATCTCCTCCATCTGCTGCCTGACGGCGGCGACATCGGCGATGGGAAGGTCGATCTTGTTGATCACCGGGATGACGGTGAGGTTGTGTTCCAAGGCCAGGTGGAGGTTGGCGAGGGTCTGCGCCTGCACCCCCTGAGAGGCATCCACGACCAGAACGGCGCCCTCGCACGCGCTCAGGGCCCGAGAGACCTCGTAGGTGAAATCGACATGTCCCGGCGTGTCAATCAGGTTGAGGAGGTACGATGTCCCCTCCCGCGACTCATACCACAACCGGACCGCCTTGGCCTTGATGGTGATTCCCCGCTCCCGCTCGAGGTCCATCTGGTCCAGGACCTGCTCCCGCATCTTCGGCGCTGGCACGGTCCCGGTGTACTCCAGGAGTCGATCGGCCAGGGTGGACTTTCCGTGGTCGATGTGGGCGATGATGGAGAAGTTCCGGATGGTTTTCGGGTCATGACTCATGGAGGGGTGTTCAGCATATCCGCGGCAGTGGCGTAGACCTCAGCCGGGCGCAGGTCCTGAAGGCAGATCTGTCCGGCCGGATTCCGACAGACCTTGGAGAAGCAGGGACTGCAGGGTGGCCGGGTGGAAAGGACCCGATGACCTGTCCCGTATGGGCCCGTCCGGCTGGGATCGGTCGGCCCCATGAGGGCGATCACCCGACGGCCGAGCGCGGCGGCGAGATGCATGGGACCCGTGTCGTTGGCAACGACGAGATCGGCCCGCTGCAGGATCCCTCCGAGCTCCGACAGGGACGTCCTCCCGCGGAGATCCATGATCCCCTCGACCCTGGCCAGGGGGTCTTCACCGCTCGGCAGCTCACCCCCCACCAGGACGACCTGCACCCCGTCCCGGCGCAGCCGATCTGCCAATTCGGCGAAGGAAGCTGCCGGCCACCGCTTGCTGTGCCATCGGGCGCTGGGAATCAAGACCACGACCGGCCTCGTTCCGTCCTCGGCGGGGACCCAAGACGGGAACGCGAGAGGGAAGACCCGATCCCCGTCCTTGACCTGGAGTGCCCGCACCACGTCAAGGTACCTTTCTACCGCATGGCGATTGAGATCCTTCGATCCGACTTGCCGATGGTAGAAGAGCCAGGCGAGCTCCCGGGCATACGAGGGACCGAGGCAGAGTCGTCCTCGCGCCAGCCGGCTGATGAGGGCACTCTTGAAGAGGCCGGTCAGGTCAATCACGAGATCGAACTCCCTCCGCCGCAGTTGCCGGATCACCTGCCAGAGACCCCTGAGAGGACGCTGGCGATCGAAGGAGACGACCTCATCCACGTCGGCCGCATACCTGAGGAGCGGCGCGTACACCGCATTCACAACCCAGGTGATGCTGGCGGGCAGGCCTTCCCTGAGGCAGCGGATCGTGGGGAGCGCATGGACGAGATCCCCCAGAGAGCTCAGCTTGACGATCAGCACTCGCTTGGTTGACACGGCGACCTCGGTCGTCACCATTGCCGCTCGACGATGAAATCTACCAACATCTCGAGCGAGCGCCGGGCGACGGTATCGGGAAAGGGGACTAGCTGCTGCCGCGCCTTCCTCAGGTACGTCCTCGCCTCCTCCACCGACGCCAAGACCCCACCACCCTCCGTCACATACCGACGAATCCGCTCCACATCGGCCTCCTGCAGCTGTCCATTGGACAAGAGGTGGCGGATGTGATCGCGCTCGGGGCTGTGATCCTGATGGAGGACGTAGATCAACGGATAGGTGACCTTGCCTTCCACCAGGTCATTGCCGACCGGTTTCCCCAGGATCTCTTCGCTCGCCGCAAAGTCCAGGGCATCGTCCACCAGTTGAAAGCCGATCCCCAGGTTGAGGCCAAACTCCGTGAGAGCCTCCACCCGGGGTTCGTCCACCCCGGCGATCAATGCCCCGCTCCGGCACGCCGCGGAGAACAGGGCCGCCGTCTTGCAGGTGATGATCGTGAGATAGTCCTGGTGGAGCACATCGGGATTCCGATGCCACCGCAGCTCCAGGATCTCCCCTTCGGTCATGGCCACGGTGGCGTCCGCGAAGGCCTTGAGCACCTGAAAGTCGCCGTCGCGCACCAAGCGCTGGATCGAGTGCGAGTAGAGAAAGTCCCCAGCCAGGACCGAGACGTGGGGGCCCCACCGCGCGGGCGCCGACGGCCGCCCCCGGCGCTTTTGAGCGTTATCGATGATGTCGTCATGGATCAGGGTGGCCGCGTGCATGAACTCCGCCACCACCGCCAGATCCACGTCCCGCTCCCCCCCGTCGTACCCGCACATCCGGGCGGAGAGGAGGAGCAGGGCGGGGCGCACCCGTTTTCCACCGCCCCCCAGCACATAGTTCGTCACTTCTGAGATGAGATCGGCCCGGCTCGAGATCTTCACCTGAATCCGGCGCTCGACCTCGGCGAGCTTCTCGGCTACGGGGGCGAAAACCAGCTCACGCAACACGGGGTCTACTCCTGAAGGAAGCGCCGCCCACGGAGCCTCACGGCCGCGCGGGCGAACGCCACCCACGATAGCACAGGAGATGGTCGGGTTCAACTCCAATGACGTCCGAAGTGCGAAGTCCGACGTCCGATGTCTGGAGAAAGAACCAGCGCTCTAGACCTCGGACTTCGGACCTCGGACCTCGGACACGTCGCGGCGCTCATGGGACGGGAGGCGTCGCTCCACTTCCCGCGCGAGGAGGATAAGGCCGGCAGCACAGATCAGGCCCACCAGGACCCCGCCTACCACATCGGCGGGATAGTGTACCCCGACATAGATTCTGGAGTATCCCACGGCAGCGGCTATCAGGAAGAGAGGGACGGCCAACGGTCGATAGAGGTAGGCGAAGAGGAGGGCCTGGGCGGTGATGTTCGCGGCGTGACTCGAGGGAAACGAGAGGGAGTGGGTGCAGCCGACGAGGAGTCGGACAGCCTCCAGAACCTTACAGGGACGGGGACGCTGGATCCAGAACTTGACCAGTTCATTCGCCGAATTGGACACGAGGAGCAACACCAGGGCCGTCACGACCGCGAGCCGCCCCTTCCTGCCTCCCCAGATCAGGAGCCCGATTCCCGCACCCGCGAACGGGACGACAAAGGGTCCGGGATCGGTAATGAACGGCATCAGGAGATCAAAGAGGGCATTACTCAGATCCCTGTTGATCGCCCGAAAGAGGAAGAGGTCAAGGTCAGCCATCCCGCCTATCGCCTCACTCCCCACCCGGACCGCGAAACACGTGACGGATGGTGTAGGTGGGCTGGATCGTCCGTCGCTTCACTCTGGCATTGCCCCCTTTTGGAGATGACAGCGCCGTATGCTACCACACCCTCCTGGGGTGTCCAACCGTTTATTGGTTCGGGGTTCATGGTTCGCGGTTCAGGGTTCACGGCGGCGGAGGGTCCGAAGTCCGACGTCCGATGTCCGAAGTCGCCAAGGGCGAGGAGGGGTTCCGCGGCGCGCCACACCTGGCTTCCGTGCGTCCGAGAAAAAAGAGCAGCACCTTGGGCCCCTCGCTCCGGGCCTTTCCGTAGGAGCCCGGAACCCTTCGGGCCCGCGGCAACCCTGAGCGGTCCGAAGGCCTTCGGACTTCCGCCAATGTCGCTCGGGGCCTGCAGGCGCTGTTGGCGTGGCGGGACCCCCTGGCTCAGCGCAAAGCAGCTTTTGCCTCCCTCAGGATTTGCTTCCCTCACCGGCTCGCGGGTGGCGGAGGCCGAGGCCCGGCTGCCCGCAGGAGAATTTCGCAACCGACTATTCCCAATGAATGGCGCGTTAATTCTCCGAGGACGGACGGGCGAGGCCTCCGACAGGACCCGCAGAGCCGGTGAACCAAGATGTCCGATGTTTGAAATGTTGCAGGCCGAGGAGGGGATTCTTAGGGAAGATCGTCGAAGGAGCCCACCAGTCGATGGAGCCGGTTCACCCACGCCTCCAGATCGCTCCCCGCGCCACCCCGATCGAGAAGCAGAGCGATCTTTGCAGCCAGCACCACCCGCTCGGCGTGGCTTGGATGCCCCGTCGGCTTTGTGTCCCAGCGGCTGGGAGACAGCTCGACGGCCATCCGCTCGAAGACCTTGGCCCCGGCCCGAATATCGTAGCCGGCGCGATGCGCGTACAGCAGTCCTCGAATGTCGGCCGCGCGCTCCTCCTCTCGCCAACTCCCCCCGACCAGACCCTGCTCAGCGGAGGTCGGGAGGTGGCCCATCTCATGGCCCAAAACCACCGCCAATTCATCGTCGCTCTTCACAAACCTGAGCATCCCGAGACAGACATGGATCTTTCGCTTGCCCACGTAGGCGTTCACCCCATCACACCCCCCCACCTCGATGCTGAGCTGGGGCGGATCCGGCACGGCCAGCAGGAGGCGCATGAGCACCCGCTCGAGCCGGACCTGCTGGTTCCACCTGAACCGCGCGGCCCGCCGCTCTAACTCTGTGGTCTGGGCTCGCTCCTCCTCCTCCGTGACCAGGGTACGGAGGCTTTCTTCCCGAGGCCCGGCGGCGCAGGCCGTCGCCAGGACAAGGAGGCAACCGACCGTCAGGACCCTGATGGCCAGGGGATACGGGGTGACTGCCGCCTCTGTGGCGGGATTATTGAAAGTCTCTGTCCGATCCATCATCATCATCGAAATTCCCACGCCTATCGCTGCACGTTTTGTGCCAACAGGCGAATGCCGCGTGCGCATGGATCAACGAAAAAACCCCGAGCCGGCCTGATTGTCCGACTCGGGGTCGCGCGCCTGGATGTGCCTCTGTCCCTCGAGGGCGCTGCTCCTTGCTTCAGCGCATCCTCACATCCTCCTTCTCGGCCGCCACCTCTCATCACAGACATCCTGGATCGTCCAGGAGACCGGCTGAAGGCCAGCGCCCTGCACCAGCACGATCCCTGGGCCGCGCTGGGCGCCCCGGCCACCGTTCCCCCCGCCGGGATACCGGAACCAGTAGAACAGGTCGTGGTGGACCCCTTCACCGGTCGCCGGTACGGAGATCGCAAAGGGGATCGGCTCATATCTCGTGGCGCTGATCAGATCCCCGTAGGTCCACCGGTCGGCGAGGATTCTCCCTTGAGCGTCCCTGGCGAAGAGCCGGACCTGGAAGTCGTAAATCGGCATGCTGCTTCGAAGGCTACTCAGGGCGTAGCCTTCGATCCGTACCCCTCCACCCTCGGGGGTCGTACAGCGCCAGAACAGGTCGGCTTGGACCGCATCGAAATACAAGGGATACTCCGCCGGGTGGTAGATGTCGGCTGGTGGGGTGAACGGGCTCGGTGCACACCCTGCTAGGATCAGGACAAGAATCAGACAGCGGTACATCCTCTCCCCTCCGAAAATTTGCTGCCCGTCTGCCTCGGGTACCGACTGGCGGGGACTCATCTATGCGTGAGAGAGGGACCCGACGCCAGCCTTCTTAACTTAACCGAAGTCAGCCGAATACACACATGGAAAAAAGAGGGCCCCGAGGAGGAACCCCGGGGCCCTGGACTTCAAGGCCGGCAAGAGCAGGCCTAGAAGGTGAAGATGAACTCGACCCTGGCAAACCAAGGGTCGTCCACCCTGTTGTTCGCGAGTGGCGTGTCAAAATAGCCACCGGCGAACATGTACCCAAAGTAGAAGTTGGTGACGAGGTTTTTGTACACCTGGTAGGCGGCCTTGAGGTCAATCTCGGTGCCGATATAGCTGTCCACCCCACCAGGGGTCACGGCGGCCCAGAGCAAGCCCACATCCCCGTTAACGGTGAGCTGTTTGACGGGGACCCACTTCACCCCGGGCTTGGCGTAGATCATGCCCGGAGAGAAGCGCTGGCCATTATTGGCCACCGTCGCTACCGAGTTCGATCCGAGATCCAAGTCCGCGGTCCCAAAGGTGGTGCCGAGGATTGATCTATTGGTAGTCGGATTCCCGAATTGGGCGAACGCGGTGTTCCCAAAGGGGTTCCCCTCTGAAAAGAGGAGGGTTGGTTGAAAGAACCCATAGATGCCCGCGAAGTTCGAGTAGGTGTTGTCCGTCGGGTTATCATCCCCCGAGGCCCAGCCGCCGTCGAGGTTCAGGGCCAGCTCGGGGACGAGCGCATAGCTCAACCCGCCGGTGACCATGCCGGCGCTCCGGTCGATGTCACCGGCCGAGTTCCCCAAAGAAGTAACAGCACTAGTAGCATTGACGTTCTTCCGGGCGGTGCCGCCCATGTAGGCCCCCTCCAGGCGATAGGTGAAGGGGCCCTGGACACCGAAGAAGTTTGCGCCGGCGTACCACTCTTGGGTCTGCCCGCAGGTGCCAACAGTGCCAGCGCCCGTACAAAGGGCAGCCGAGGCGTTAGGGAGTGCTGCCGTACCCGCAATCAGGGTCTTAGCCCGCGTCTTATCGAGGCTGTACAAACCATAAAGCTCGACGCCATTCCGCGCACTCCACTCGAACTTGTAGGACCCGCCGATCATGTCGAAGTCGTTATTCGCGAATCGACGGTCCGCCGCCCCGGTAACCCCGAACGACGTATCCCCGTTTTGGGGCTTGAAGTAATAGCCGGTCAGGGTCCCGGGCCCGAGCGGCGAGTAGACCTGGATCCCATCGACGCCATTATCTGCCCCGCTAAACACGATGCTCCCGCCGACGGTGTAAAGCATCCGGCCCCCTACGATATGGATAGGGGTCCCTGGAATCGCAAAGTCCACCCACGCCTGCCGAAAGTAGATCTCAGTCGTGTTGCCAGGTGTCCCAAGGCCGGTGGCCGTATTGCTCGGCGATGCATTCGCATTGAACACCGAGTGAGCGCCAAAGTCGTCTGTCCGCTCGATCTCGATGACCCCCTTCAGCCCGGGCTCGATGTTGGCGGCGACGCCCATCCGGATCCTCGTGTCGAAGTAGTGTCGGTTTCTTGTACTGGATGTATTTGTAGGGGTGTTGTCATCCATCAAGAAATTGTTCCAGTCTCGGTACCGGACCCGGATCCAGCCCGTACTCTTGATGTCCACCTGCTGAGCGAATAGGGGGGTGACGATGCAGAGCAGGAACGCCCCTGCCCCCAAGAATATCAGTAATCTTTTCATCGATTCCCTCCTACTGACTGATTCAGGGTTTGTGGATTCCGTGAAGACCTCGTCTCTCCCCAGCACCACCCCCTTTCGCGAAAATGCTATGGCTGCCCCGGCCTGGGTCCCCCCCTCTCACCCTTATCGGCCCGGGCCTGGAGCGGATAGACCAGCAGGCTGCTCCGCCCTGTCCCGAAGCCGAGGAGGGTCGGGTGGACCACCAGCAGGACAATGTCAAGGGCCCCATCGCCGTTGAGACTCACCAGGGTGAAATCGGCAATGTAGCCCTCCAGCTCTTGGCTCTCCCACAAGACCTCAACGAACTGGCCATTCCACTGGAGGCTGGAGAGCTTCCCCTTCTCGTAGACGCGCAAGTCTTGGAAGAGATAGCCAGGTGCCGGGGTGTTCTCAAACAGCACCAGCTCATTTTTTCCATCGCCGTCCACGTCGGCCACCTGGAGCCGCCCCTCGACGTAGACCCGCTGCCGTTGGTCTTGGTCCATCTTCCCGGCCACTATGGCAGAGAAACCCGCGGGTTGGAAGTCCAGGTAGAGCTCGGTCCCGCCAAAGCGATGGCTGCTCCGGTAGCGGCGCTGGCCGCCCTCGTAAATCACCAGCCGGTTCGACTCGTCGATCCGGGCGACCTGCTGCCCTCCCTTGTTGAACATATCCCCCACCGTCATACCGTAGAGGAAGGAGACGTCTTTGGGGAGATTCAAGGCGTCCGCCACGTGATACTTTCCCTCCCGCCACTCCAGACGGCTCACCGGTCCGGCGAAAGGCTTGTCCGCGGCGACGCTCTGAACATAGAGGGCCGGCTTGCCCTGCGGGGCAAGGGTTCGGAAGTAGAGCGGGACATCCCGCCAGATCGGGACCATCTCGCTCCCCTGCCATTCCAAGACATAGGAATTCACCCGTCTCCCGTAATAATTCGTGACAAAGAGTTCGGCCCGGCCGTTCCCATTCACGTCTGCTACATCGAGGCCCAGGATGTTGTTGCTAGATCGCTGGCTCGTCCAGAGGTGGCGAAAGGTCCGCCCCTTTTCGACAGCAAAGATTTGAATCCGGTCGGCGTCGGCGACCGCGACCGCGGGCTGGCCATCGCCCAACAGATCCCCCACGGCCATGGCCCGCATGGTCGCATCGAAGTCGGGCCCGAGGATCAGCCCTGATCCCGGCATCGCCGCCGATGGGGCGACCAGGAACCCGGTGTTCAAACGCTTGGGATCATCCGGGCCGATCCAGGCCGGGGCGGGGCCCGGCGCAGGCGTCCGGGCCGCCTGTTTGGAGGGCGCAGGTTCAGGTCTTGCTGCCGGTTCAGGCGCCGTCTCGGCCACTGCCGTGAAGCCCTCGACACTCACCACAGTCAAGGGATGCGCTGTCCTCACCGAGCGAAGCTGAACATCCAGGACCCTTCCTCCCTCGCCCAAGCTGGGCAAGGCCAACGCCGAAAGCCGTAGTCCCTCCCGGAGCACCCGCAATGCGGCGGGATCGGTCAGGGGGACATCTTCCTTCAATCCCGCCTTAATCAGGGTCGAGCGCATGATCCGGTTATCGAACACCTCAAACCGGCCGGTCTTCTGGAGCGCGAGTTCCAACTCCCGTGCGATGGTTCTCGCCGCCGTCTCGGCCGCCGGTGGTGACTCGACCTTGGCCAATCCGAGGAGGATCCGCGCCCCGGTCACGCGCACCCCATCCCCCGCCTTGACCGATCCCTCCTGCTCGAGCAGTTGCCCGACAGCAAACCGGTCTTGCACGTCGACCACCCTGAGGGAAGCTACCGTCTTGTCCATCCTCCCCATGACCTCACCGCTCACCGGATGCTTGAAGGGCTCCCCTTCCCGGAAGACTTCCATCTCCAGCCCGGGATAGATTCCATCCTTCGCGGTGAGATCCACGACGACCTTGCCCTGTTGCTCCACCGAGACGATCAGCCCCCGCGCCTTTGGAAAAGCCTGCACGAGTTTCTCGGCCACGCGGGAGGCCGCGGTGGAGTAATCCGCCACCTGGGCCTGGGCGGACGCCAGCCCGACGATGAGGGCGACCATCATGAGAACGGGCCAGGGTCCTCTCTGCTTCACCCGTGAGACCTCCGATGGATCTCGCCAGAAAATCTAAACAAAATTCAAACGATGTTAGGAAATCCCCCGTAAAGTAGTCACCTTCTATCACCCCCTGTGACAGACTGTCAAGGAATTTCTTTGGCGGATGGTGAGGAGAGATCGACCAGTATTTACGGGTGCTTTGGCCCTTCGACGGGCTCAGGGCGGGCCTCTCGACCCGCTCGATCAGGATGCCCCCCTCGGTTCATGGTTCATGGTTCAGAGTGCAGGGTTCAGGGTCTAGCGAGCGACAGGTCTCTCGACCAATTCGATGAGAATGCCGTGGGCGCCCTTGGGATGGATGAAGGCCACCCGGGTGCCGTCCGCCCCCGGACGGGGGGTCTCGTCCAGGAGGGGAACCCCTGCCTGTCGGAGCTTGCCCATCGTTTCGTCCAGGTTCGCCACCTCGAGGCAGACATGATGGATGCCTTCCCCCCTCTTCTCCAGGAAGCGCTCCAGGGGATTGCCCGGCTCTGTCCCCTCTACGAGTTCGATCTCGGTCCCCCCGACGGGAAAGAAGGCGACCTTTGCCCTCTCTGTCTCGACCACCTCGGTCCGCTCACGGCGAAGGCCGAGGACCTGCTCAAAGAACCGGGA
>JBOHQS010000065.1:0-10844 GCA_050732295.1 Methylomirabilales bacterium (SeqCode) | reverse complement strand
CGACACAGGCTGAAGGGTGACACGACCATGCAGGATTTCTTCGGCCGCGAACTCGAGCGCTTGAAACGCAAGGACTCTTACCGGTGGCTCCGGATCATGGAAGGGGCGACCGAGGCACGGATGCGGGTCGATGGCCGCGAGGTGATCGTCCTCTGTAGCAGTAACTACCTCGGCCTTGCGACCCATCCTCGGCTCAAGGCTGCTGCCATCGAGGCCACCGAGCGCCTCGGCGTTTGCTCCGCCGCCTCACGACTCATCGCGGGCAATAATGAGCTCTACCGCACCCTGGAGGAGCGATTGGCCCGCTTCAAGGGGCGGGAGGCTGCGCTCGTCTACAGCACCGGCTACATGGCCAATCTTGGGGTGATCTCAGCGGTCGTGGGCGAGCGGGATGTGATCTATGCGGATGCCCTGAGCCACGCCAGCATCATCGACGGCTGCCGGTTGAGCCGCGCGGCGGTGAAGATATTTCCCCACAACGATGTGGGCGCCCTCGAACAGCTGTTGAAGTCAGACACCGGGTTCCGGCGGCGGCTCATCACGGTCGATGGGGTCTACAGCATGGACGGGGATCTCGTGCCGTTGCCGGACATCACCAAGCTGGCAAAGCAGTACGACGCTCTGCTGATGCTCGATGATGCGCACGGGACCGGAGTCCTGGGCGAGCGTGGAGGAGGCACGGCGGAGCACTTCGGTCTGGACGATCCCGATGCCGTTGATATCGAGATCGGCACCTTGGGCAAGGCATTCGGAAGCTTTGGGGCCTATGTCGTGGGCAGCCGGAGCCTGCGGGAATATCTCGTTAATCGATCGCGGAGCTTCATCTTCACCTGTGCCCTGACCCCGCCCGCTCTCGCCGCCGCCATCGCCGCCCTGGACGTCCTGGATGAGGAACCGGAGCATCGGCAGAGGCTCTGGGAAAACGTCCGCCATTTCCGAGAGAGTCTGCACCGCCTGGGCCTCTCCACGGAGCCGAGTGTGACTCATATCCTTCCCGTCATGACCTATGACCGGCAGCGGACGATGGGGCTCAGTGAACGCCTCCTCGAGCTGGGGGTCTTCTGCCAGGGGATCCGGCCCCCCACCGTCCCTCCCGGGACCAGCCGGCTCCGCTTCACCGTCACCGCCGCGCACACGCGGGACGATCTGGACCGGGCGCTTGAGGCGGTTGAAAAAGCCTTCCGCGAGTTCGCCCTCCTCTGAGCGGTCGTTATTGCCCAGCCTCGCAAACGCATCCGCGCAGGGCGGGGACTCATTCACACAGAGACTCTGAACGGGAGTTCCTGCGGAGGGAGCGTGCGATGCTCAGTCAATCCACCAGGTCGCGATTGGCGACGCAGCTCGAATGTCTTCAAGTCATACTGGGCGGCAGGGATGCTGTGGCGATCAACCGGCGTCCGGCCTCGGGTAAGTGGTCGACCCACGAGAATCTCGCGCACCTCGCTCGTATGCACGAAATCACTCTCGAGCGGATCCGGCGCATCCTCAGCGAGGGGCGGCCAGAGCTTCCCCGGTACAAAGCCGAGGATGACCCGGAGTGGCCACCATGGACGGCCATGCGTACCGAGGAAGTACTCAGGCGACTGTCGACGTTGCGGGATGACCTCGTCCAGCTCGTCACGCGCCTTTCCCCCGAGCAGCTCAACCGGGTCGGCGTCCACGGCGTCCTCGGTGGCATGACGATTCCGGAGTGGATCGAGTTCTTCCTGCTACACGAGGCGCATCATCTCTACGCTGCTATGCAGCGCGCTCGTGGCGGATAGACCACCGTCGGCGGCTCACAACTAGAATTGCAGCGTGCCCCGCGCGCGCAACTCAGAGGGGAGAAGACTGTGATAGATGAACGCATGCGCCGGAGTTGGGACGCCCGCTTCCTGACCTAGGCGGACTACGGCGCCGTTCTGCGCCTCGAGTTCCGACGGTCGCCCCTCCATGATGTCCCGTTGCATTGAGGCTGTGGACCCGGGCTGCAGGTTGTCGACAAAGGCCATGCCCTTCCGCGTCGCCTCTTCGGTTAAGGCGACTTTTCGTGCCTGCCCGACGTGAAGGATCTCGCGCATCGCCTGTTCCATCATCCGGCGGGTCTCGGGGACGCTCCGGACCACCCCGACCGGCATGCGGGTCACGGCCCCCACGCCGCCCCACGATGCAATGAAGAGGAACTTCTCCCACATCGCGACCTGAATATCCGGCGGGATTTCCACGTGCACTCCGGCCCGCGCAAAGGCCTGGCGCAGGCGTTCGGCGCGCGCGCTGGACCGGTTATTGAGTTCGCCAAACGCTATATAGGGCTCCGCACCGACGTGGCGGATGTGCCCCGGGCCAGCCACGAAGCTGATGATGCTGCAGAGCCCGCCCAGCATGTGCTCGGCACCCAGGATGGCCGCCAACTGGCTTGGCGCCTCAACGCCATTCTGGAGCGGGACGACGAACGTGTCCGGACCGACCAAGGGTCGTATGGCTTGGGCGGCCTCGGCGACCTGCCACGCTTTCACCCCCACAAGGACGGCGTCCACCGCCCCGACGTGTGCCGGGTCGTTCGTCGCCTGCGTCGGGTGGACGACAAAGTCGCCCTTCAGGCTGTCCACGCGCAGGCCGCGCGCCCGCAGGACCTTCAGGTGCTCCCCGCGCGCGATAAAGATCACCTCTTCTCCGGCTTGGGCCAGCCGGCCGCCGAAATAGCCC
Source organism: Methylomirabilales bacterium (SeqCode) (assembly GCA_050732295.1). Lineage (GTDB taxonomy): Bacteria > Methylomirabilota > Methylomirabilia > Methylomirabilales > CSP1-5 > CSP1-5. Next base: position 8,159 of record JBOHQS010000065.1, on the reverse strand, counting down.
CCGACCGCTCCTGTCCCGAAAACCGCAGTGCGCATCCAGGACCTCCTGGCAAGAGATTTACGATCCCTGAAACCATTACGCCTCACTGTTCGTCTATTATACGTCAAGGTGAGCCACGCATTCGACTCCAGCAGTACCTCAGGCTACAGGGGGATGTGGACAATGAAGATTGTGTCCGTCAACGTGGGACTGCCGCGAGAGGTGATGTGGAAGGGTAAGAGAGTCACCACCGGGATTTTCAAAGAACCCGTCGAAGGCCGCGTCATGATGCGGAGACTGAATCTGGATGGGGACCGACAGGCGGACTTGTCCGTCCACGGCGGCCCCAGCAAGGCGGTGTATGTGTACCCGGTCGAGCATTATGACTATTGGCGGGAGGAATTACCGGACACGAAGCTCCCCTGGGGGATGTTCGGCGAAAATCTCACCACCGAAGGATTACGGGAGGATATGGTCAGCATTGGGGATCGGCTTCGCATCGGCTCAGCCGAAGTGATCGTGACTGAACCGAGGATGCCCTGCTATAAGCTGGGGATCAAGTTCGGGCGGGAGGACATCATCAAGCGGTTTCTGAGAAGCGGACGGACCGGCTTCTATGTTGCGGTCTTACAAGAAGGTGAAATCGGAGCCGGCGACTCAATCGAACTGATCAGTCGCGACGGAAACAATATCACGGTGGCCGACATCACCCGCTTATACGTGAGGGAAAAGGACAATCCGGACCTGTTGCATCGCGCGACGCAGGTCGAGGCCTTGCCCGAAAGCTGGCGAGACTACTTCCGGCAGCGGATCGAAAAACTCGGTCGCTCAGTGGAAAGAAAACCACAGGCAAAGTCGCCGGCATCGCCGTGTTGTGAGTAAGCGAAAGGGCAACTACAACGCGCTGGCGGTCGTACTCATCGGAGATGCGGGAGTACCCCGGGACTCGACGCCAAATCCACGTTCGCGCCAGGCGTCGAAGCCACCGGCAAGGGGTCGGACGCGCGTAATCCCCCGCCGCCGCAGCAGAAGCGCCACCCGGGCGCTCGAGGCCTCGCTGGGTCACGTGCAGTACAGGATGAGCTCGCGGTCGCGCGGGATTTCCTGGTGGCGCTGCTCGAGTTGGTCCGGCGAGAGCTGGATGGCGCCGGGAATGGTTGCTGGCTCTGCCTCGAAGTCGAGCGAGTGACGGAGATCCACGACCACCACATCTTCGCCGGCATCGAGCTTGCGTTTGAGTTCGTCCGGGGTGATCCGATCGATCCGCAGCCGGCGCATGAAGCGGCGGCGCTGCACATACTTCCAGCCGATGTACCCCGTCAGGGCCACCGCGACGATCCCGACCAGCCGGGTGCCTAACTCCATCGCGGAGGCTGCGACACGCTCGATTTGATCGCTGAAGACGAAGCCCAGCCCCGTATACGCGCCCACCCAAATCAATGCCCCCAACGCGTCGAAGAATAGAAAGCGCGGGAGTCGCATGCGGAAGATCCCCGCCAGGGGCGGTGCCACCGTGCTCAGTCCGGGGATGAACTTCGCCACGATCAGCGAGCGGGCGCCATGGCGGACGAAGACGTCTTCCGTCCGGCGCACGCATGAGTCCGGCTCGAGGGCGATCCGGCAGAGGAACTGCAAGACCCTACTGCCGCGGCGTCGGCCCAGCTCGTACCAGATACTGTCGGCGAGCAACGTCGCCAGGCACCCCACGCCGATGGCGAGGGCGAAGCTCAATTGCTTGCCGCCGGCCAAAGCTCCGGCGGCGAGCATCAACGGGGCGGCCGGGATGGGCAAACCGATCTGCTCGACGAACACCACTGCGAACAGGACTGAGTACCCGTGCCGGATCAGGAACTCCAGCGTCTCACTCATCGCAACGGTCCCCTCCTTCACTCCTGCGAGCGCTACTCCTCAATCACCTCGCCGTCCCATTCGATCGCGATGCCCCGCTGGACGGACTGGGAGGCGGGGCAGCCTTTCTCGTGGATCTCGATCGCACGCAGGGCCTCCTCACGCTTTCCCTGGGGAACCTTCACATGGTAGTGGACCTTGATCCGCGTGATGAGCGGCTTGCCGTCCACGTTCTCGATGAAGCCCTCGACCTCAGAGGACAATCGGTCCGGCTGTGTCGGGATCTTCCGTGCCGCTAGCGCCCCGGCCAGCGTGCCGGTCATTCAGCCGGCCACTGCGGCGACGATGTGGTCGAGGGTCGTGGGAACGTCCTCCGGCGGCTCCACGCCGTAGAACTTCTTAATCCCCCCGTGGACGCCGTAGCGGACCGGCTCGGGAAAGTTCTCGATGTAGGCGCGGCGGAGGGGACCTTTATCCTTGATGATTTTCACCTTGGAGACGTGAATCAGCTCACCCATGTCAGCTCCTCCTTGTCAGAATGGGACATTTCTTCTTTTGATGTCCGGCGCTCCCCGTTGGATGCGCCTGTACGCGTGTCGTGAGTGGTGGCCGAGCGCCGCCTCCCCCATCTGGTGTCGCGGGGGCCAAGGGCCGGACTCAACGCCGGAGCAGCTTGAAGCCGATGCCCGAACCCATCTTTTGCCCATACGCGAGATGAATCCAGAGCATGGCCAGTGGCTCGAGCAGGCGCGCCGCCTGCAAGGGACCAGCATCCACAGCCTCAAAGCCGAGCTCTTCGGTGAGCCTGGCAATGACAGTCTTGGCTGCAGCGTCATCGCCGCAGATAAACATCGTCGCCTGCTGGGCGCCGAAGCGTGAACTCGCCATGTTTTCGGCGCCGGTCATATTGAACGCCTTCACGACGCGAACACCTGGCGTCTTCTTGGCAATCTCTTCCGCGGCGGACGTGGTGTGACCGATCTCCAAGCCGCTCAGGTCTTGCTTGAGTGGATTCGTGCAGTCGATCAGAATCTTACCCGACAACGGACCAGCCGCTTTGAGGGCGTGGTCCACGGCAGGCCAGGGAGGAGCGAAAAGGATGGCCTCGCCGAACTGGACGGCGTCGGCGGGGGAACCCACCCGAGCATTAGGGCCGGCCGAAGTGGCGAGACTCTCCAGCTTTTTGGGATCCCGCGAGTAGCTGAAGAGAATCTTGTGCCCGCGCTTTGCCCAGGCCTTTCCCAGCGTGCCACCCACATTGCCCGAGCCAATAATCCCGATGTTCATCCCCTTCTCCCCATGCCTTTCTTACGGGGTTGTCATCACCGCGCGGAAGCGGACCTTGCCCTCAGCGACACGCTCGTAGGCCTTCATGATCTCGTCGAGCCGGTAGGTTTCGACGATGACCTTTACCTTGCCTGTGGCCGCATAGTCAAGGGCCTCATAGAGAAACTCCGTCCCATTTTGCTGTGACCCGATGATCCGAAGGCGCTTCAAGATGGCGTCGGCTGGCGGCACCGGAAAGGGTTTGGCCTCGTAGCCCATCAGAACGAAACGCCCGTCAGGCCGTAGTCCTTGGATGCTGTCGGCCATGGCGTCGTTCGAGTTACTGGTGCCGAGGATCACATCCGCGCCGCCGGCAGCGGCCAGGCCCTGGCCGTTGCGGACGATCTCATCGGCCCCCAGCTCGCGGATGGACCGGTCCTTGTCGGGCGAGCGGGAGACCGCGATCGTGGTGAAGCCGGCGGCCTTTGCGTACTGGACCGCGAGATGCCCCAGCCCACCGATGCCGACCACGGCGATGCGCTCGTGCGGCTGCGGCTCGGCGATCCGCAAGCCGGACCAGACCGTATAGCCGGCACAGAAAATCGGTGCCGCCTGCTCGTAGGAGAGGCTGTCCGGCAACAGGACGGTAGCTGCTGCGTAGGCCAGCATGAATTCGGCATGGCCGCCTGACATCTGCCCACTCGTGCCCATCTGTTGCGCGCAGAACATGGGCTTGCCGCGCGCACACCATTCGCACCGCCCGCATGCGGCTTGCAGCCATGGCACCCCTATTCGGTCGCCCACGCGCCGTGTGGTGACCCCGGGACCGACGGCGACGATCTCTCCCACCGGCTCATGTCCCAAGATGCGGGGGAAGTCACCGGGCAGCTCGCCCCTGGTCTGGTGCACGTCCGTGTAGCAGATGCCGCTGGCGCGGATCTTGATCAAGACCTGATTGGGGCCCGGCTCCGGCGTTGGAACCTCCTTGACTTCCCATCTGCCGTGAACAACGGGAGCGACTGCAGCTCGCATGGTCTTGGCTCCTCACCGGCCGTCGCGGGGCGGGACGACCCAGTAATAGATCATGTGCTGGCGGCCCGACACCGTTACCGTGATCGTTTTCTCCGGTTTCCAGTCGGCCATATCGTAGTTGTGCGACACGACTCGTGTCCCCACCCGCAGGTCGCGCAGAAGCTTGGGCCGCAACTGGAAATTCACCGAGGGCAGCAAGTACAGCGTCACCACCGTCGCCTCGCGGATATCGGCCTCGAAGATGTCCCCCTGCAGGAACCGCACGCGGTCCGCGACTCCGGCCTTCCCCGCGTTGTGGGTCGCTTCCCATACGCGCTGCGGGTCGATGTCGATCCCGACCCCGCGGGCGCCGAACTCCCGCGCGGCGGCGATAACGATCCGCCCGTCGCCGGAGCCGAGGTCATACACCACGTCCTCCGCGCTCACGTTCGCCACCCGTAGCATCTCGGTGACGACAGGCTCCGGAGTAGGGAAAAAGGGGACGTCAAGATCCGGCCCCGTTGCGAAGTTCTGCGCATTGACGGGCAGCACGACCATGAGACACAAGGCGAGGAGAGCCATGGTGGGAGGTCGCTGATGTCGCATCTCACGTTCCTCCTTGCGGGGTGTCCCAAAGTGGGACGAGGAGAATCAGCGCCCCAACGGCGCGACTGTCGCATCGACACACTTTTTCATTGATCTTTTCCATGCACGAGGCGGGAGGGTTGGCCCCACTGGCCCGAGAAGACAAAGGATTCCAGGGGCTTGCGGATCCGCGGGGCCACCTCGCGCTCACGCAGGTCATCTGGTAACCGGCCCGGATCGTCGAGATAGCCGATGGCCATCGCCGCGACCGGGTCGTAGCCCTCAGGGATCCCGTACACCTCCCGTGCCCTGTCCGCGTGGAATCCCGCCATCTGATGGACGAAGAGGCCGAGGACCATCCCCTGAATGACCAGGTTCTCGACTGCCAAGCCGACGTCGTGAAAGGCGTGCCGATTCGGCTTCTGGTTTCTCTCAAAGACCAGCTTGGCCACCGAGAGCATGAGGACCGGCGCATGCTGCGCCCATCGGACGTTGCCTTCGACGAGACAACTCAGCAAGCGCTCGTATTCACCTGGGTGCTCCTTGATCGCGACGATGAAGCTCCAGGGCTGCTCGTTGAAGGACGAGGGCGCCCATCGCGCCGCCTCCAGAAGACTGCGGAGCTTCTCGGGCTCGACCATCCGATCGGCGAAGGCCCGTGGGCTCCAGCGCTCCCGCAGCAGTTCGTGAATCGGATATCGGGTCTCGGCAAGTTTCTGCATGGTTGATTGCCCTCGCTGGTCATGGCGGTCACACCGATTTGCCCTCTAGACATGCCCGGAGCATCCAGGCCATTTTTTCGTGTTTCTCCATCAAGCCGGTCAGGAAGTCGTTCGTGCCGATATCGTGAAATCGCTCCACACAGGTCTCGAGATCCACGCGCAGCGTCCGAATCACTGCCTCGTGGTCGGCGAGGAGGTTCGCGATCATCTCGCGCGCCCCGGGATACTGCCCCGGCTGCTCCTTGAGCCGCGTCTGTTTCAGGAATTCCCCCAACGTGCCGAGGGCCGGTCCCCCCAGGGATCGGGCCCGCTCGGCCACGTCATCTACGATGTCTGCCAGCTCCTCATACTGTCCGTCGAGGAACTTGTGCAGGTCGTGGAACTGCGGCCCGACAACGTTCCAATGGTAGTTTTTCGTCTTCGTGTTCAGCACATATTCGTCGGCGAGGACCGTATTGAGAATCTTTACGACACCTTCGCGATCCTTGTCGGCCAGTCCGATGTTTGGTTTCATGTGTGTTCCTCCCTGCTGAGTGGTCAATGTGTGGAGATCAAAGAATGGTCCCTACGGTAGGTCCAGCAAGATCAACTCCGTGGCTTCCGTGGCCTGGATCGCCAGCTCCGGTTCGTCGGAAATTCGGGCCTGGTCGCCCGGCGCGAGGGGGGTGCCGTTGACCGTGAGGCTGCCCGTGATCGCAAAAAGGTAAGCCTTCCGGCCAGGCCGACTCTTGTGGATCACTTCCTGTCCCGCCCGTAAGCTCGACACGTAGATGACTACGTCTTGGTCGATGGTCATTGTTTCCGCCACGTTGCCCCCCGACACGACCGGTAGGAGCTTTCCGCTTCGCTCCTCGACCGTGAAGCGACGCTCCTCCCATCGAGGGGGAAGCCCTTTCGTCCGGGGCGTGATCCAGAGCTGAAGCAGGTGGACGGGACGCTCTTTGGAGTGGTTATGCTCGGCGTGGACGATGCCGGTTCCGGCCGACATCACTTGCACCTCGCCGGCATGGATGACCCCGCGGTTTCCCTGGTTGTCCTGGTGTTCCAGCGCTCCATCCAAGACGTAGGTGACGATCTCTATATCGCGGTGCGGGTGGGCACCGAATCCTTGACCTGGCTGGATGATATCGTCGTTGAAGACGCGGAGCGGGCCCCAGTTCATGTTGGCGGGGTCGTAGTAGTCGTCGAAGGAAAAGTGCCAGTAGGTGGAGAGCCACCCCAGGTCTCTGTGGTGCCGCTCTTTGGCCGTGATGATTGTGATCATGCGCGTTCCCTCTCCAGTGACAGTGGGCTGATTCCCTGCTCAATCAAGCGGTCTTCTCGCGCGCGAGCTCCAGGAGTTCGATCAGCGCCTGAAGCCGCTTGGTCCCGAGGTGCCCCAGGTGCTGAGCGTGCAGGTGAACGATCGGATCGTCGAGGCGCCTCAGGAGGCGGAGTCCCCCTTCCGTGATCCGGACCGTGACCACCCGCCGGTCCTTCCTGTTGCGCTCCCGCGCGATGAGTCCGCGGGCCTCGAGCCGATCGAGGAGGCGGGTGACGTCGGGGTCACGGGTGATCATGCGTTCGCACACGTCCCGGCAGGCGAGCCCGTTGGGACCGGCGCCCCGCAGGATGCGGAGCACGTTATACTGGGGGTGTGATAGTCCGGCCGACTTCAGGACCTTTGCCTGGCCGCGCAGTAACGCATCGGTGGTCCGCAAGAGGTTCAAAAACGCCTCCTGCTCCAGCGTCCGGAAGGGCTTCCTTTGTTTGATCTCTGTCTGCAGCCGCCCAGCCATGGTATGGAGAATATAATCGTTGCAACGAATACTGTCAAGAGGAATGTCTCCTGGTGAGGAGGAGCCACCCTTGACGTCGGCGAGCGTCCCCGGTATCGTATGGATAGCACAAGCCTTTCTGGCCCGCCAGGCAGGAGTCGTCCGTGATCTCCAAAGCGGTCTTGCACGCAAAGGATCATCGGTATCTCTGGCATCCGTTTACGCAGATGCAGGAGTGGTTTGCCGAAGAGCCGTTGATCATCGACCGCGGGGAGGGGAACTCTCTCATCGATATCGATGGCAACCGCTACCTCGATGGCGTCTCCTCCCTCTGGTGCAACGTGCACGGGCACAACCGGCGTGAGATCGATGAGGCGATCATCGCACAGCTTGGGCGGATCGCCCACTCGACTCTCCTGGGCCTCTCCCACCCTCCCGCGATTCTCCTGGCAGAACGGTTGGTCGAGATCGCCCCGCCCGGCCTCACCAAGGTCTTCTACTCCGACAACGGGGCGACGGCGGTGGAGATTGCCCTGAAGATGGCGTTTCAGTATTGGCAGCAGAAGGGCGCTGACAGGTTTCGAGGGAAGACCACCTTCCTCTACTTCTCGGGGGCCTATCATGGGGATACCCTGGGGGCGGTGAGTGTGGGAGGCATCGACCTCTTCCACCACCTCTATAAGCCCCTGCTCTTCGAGGCCCTGCCCCTGCCTGCCCCCTACAGCGCGGCGGAGCAGGAGGCGGCCGTGAAGGAGGCGCGACGGACGATTGAAACGCGCCATCGCGAGGTTGCGGGCCTCATCATGGAGCCGGTCATCCAGGGGGCGTCGGGGATGCGACCCTACCCTTCGGGATTCACGCGAGCGGTCTGGGAGCTGTGTCGGGATCACGAGATCCTCTTCATCGCCGATGAGGTGGCCACCGGATTCGGTCGGACGGGGAAGATGTTCGCCTGCGAGCATGAAGGGGTCTTTCCGGATGTCCTCGCAAT
>JBOHQS010000064.1:0-10902 GCA_050732295.1 Methylomirabilales bacterium (SeqCode) | reverse complement strand
ACATAGGGTTCTCTTCATGGCACCTTTCCAGGTAGTAATTGGGAATGCGGGGGCTCAGGTGATGAATGTGGTGGAACCCTATGTTGCCAGTGAACCACTGCAAAATCTTGGGCAGTTTATAAAATGAACTGCCCTGTAGGGCCAGGGTCACGTAATCCCAATGTTCGTGACGCTCCCAGTAGACCCCCTCATACTGATGCTGCACGTAAAACAACCACACCCCAGCCGCGCTTGCAATCATTACAATCGGCAAGTGCACCGATACGAATGCCTTGATACCAATAGTGACACCCATCAGGACGACAATGCCCAATAGCGCCAGATTTGTCCAATACACGCTGTGACGTTCTCGCTTGCTTGCGGTTGGCCCCGCAAAACGATGCCTAATCAGGAAAATGAAAAGGGGCCCAAGAACAAACATCACCAGTGGATTGCGGTACAGGCGATATTCAAGCCGCTTCCTCGGGGACAACTCCAGGTATTCCTTCGCCGTTAATGTCCAGATATCCCCCACCCCCCGTCGGTCCAAATCGCCAGCGGTGGCATGGTGCATCGCATGTTCGCGTCGCCAGCCAAAATAGGGCGACATCGTCAACACCCCGGCAATAAATCCCCAAAGGTCATTGGCTTTCTGGGATTTGAAAAAGGCAGCGTGTCCGCAGTCGTGAAAAATGATAAAGATGCGCACCAAAAAGCCTGCCGTGAGAGCCGACAGTGCCAGCGTAATCCAATAGGAAACCTCCAGGCTGCGATACATTAGATACCACAGAATGCAATAGGGGATAACTGTGTTGACAACCTGCCACACGCTGCGCCGCAGATCTGGATGTTCATATTTGGCCACAGCCTGCCGCCAAGACACCCTGTTCGATGCGGGTTTATCTGCTGCCGGAACTGAGCTCATATCCTTTCTCCATGAAAGGGGTGGTGTGTGGTCCCATAACATGTCACCCTACTTGATGAGCTGCGCACCGCAATCCGTGCAATAAACGTTCCTGCGCCGGCGGCTCTCGGCATGTTCTTCTTCGCGGCATTTCTTGACGATAATGTTCGTGCTCACCACCTCGCCACAGTTCGGGCAGTACCGGACTGGGGCGTTGGAGCGCCTGTGATTCAGGTTTGGACACCATTCCCGCCGCATTGTGCTTATCTCCTCTCGATTTCACACACGAGAACGCCTGCAGGCCTCCCTGAAGGTGCATCAGATCGAACGCGCCCAAAACACAGTGCTCACCTCAATACACTCTGGGCACGACCGACCGAGAAAGAGCTACTGCTGGAACACCCAAGAACTTCACCGGCACGGGCGAGCGATGTGAGCGACAAAGCTGGCGGGATCCCCGGGCCCGGGCTCCTCTGCCCACCAGCATGGAATAGCTGCCGACGCCGACCCCCATGCTACTCTGACCCGAACTGCGCTACTCCCATCGCTCATTCTTGCGCCTCAGAGCTCGGCTGAGTTGTCGGCGGCGTCGACGGGTAGCCTCGCGAATCTTGCGGCGCTTCCGCTCCCCCGGTTTCTCATAGTTCTGCTTCCGTTTCAGCTCCCGGAGGATCCCGTCACGAAGTACCAGGCGCTTCAAGGTGCGGAGTGCCGATTCGACCCCGCGGTCGTCTACAATGACCTCCAAGGGACGGCGTTGCGGCGGGCTCCCGCCCGCCTCTCGCCCCTGATCATCGCGCCGCCGATACTCTGACATCTTCCCCCCCATTTCCTCCGGCATTACTTACTCGGCGCCTCGTGGATGTCCAGGACCTTGAGCTCGAACCGGAGGGTTCTGAAACGCGCACCCTCTTTTTCTCCCTTCCTCCCTCCCCCTCAGCGGCTACAAGGGGATCGTTTCCAACGTCCCGTGTGCCCGACCGAGGGTCCTCCTCGCCGTGGGGTCGTAAAAAAAGAGCCCTCAAAAGCTCGCGAAGCCTTTGGGGGCTGTGAAAGCAACAAGAGTTGCGAGGGACCTTCGGCCGGGACCGTTGCCCGTACTCAATGACCGGACCGTACAAGCGATCCCGCGCGGTGTCAAGAGAAATAACTCCACGGGTCCTTGGGCTAGGCTGAATCGTCATGAGAAGGGGATACAGCGTTGGCATAGAAAGTGCAAAAAACGGGGCCGGGATGGTGTCTCAATGAAGGCTCACAGGCAGGACCAACGGCCGGTGATGCGCGATGGAACGGCAGAGCTGCCGCCGGGGAGGATCCTGGCGGTGGATGACGACCCGAAAGCCCTCGGCATCCTTGAGACCTATTTGAGGGGGGCGGGGCTTGACGTCCTGACCGCCATGAGCGGAGAGCAGGCGCTCGGTACCGTCAGGAGAGCGAGCCCCGACATCGTCCTCCTCGACCTCGGCATGCCCGGCATGAGCGGCCGCGAGGTGCTGCGGGAGCTCAAGGCGGGAAAGGAGACCAGCGACATTCCCGTCGTCATCGTCACGAGCTTGGACCAGATGGCCGAGAGGGAAAAAGCGATTCACGAGGGTGCCGATGACTTTCTGACCAAACCCATCGAGCGGCGCGAACTCCTCATGCGGGTACGGACGCTCCTCAGAGTCAGGCGCTTGCACCGGGATCTCGAGCGGACGCTCGGCTCCCTGCATGAGCTGGAGGCGGCCCGGTATGCCGATGGGGCCGCTCACGATTTCCTCAAGGGCCCACCCTCGCGCCCCCCCTTGGCGACGATCCTCATCGTTGAGGACGAGCTGCTCGAACGGGCGATCTACGCTGACCTGCTCCGAGACCACGGCTACACGGTCCTGACGGTGCCAACGGCCCATCAGGCCCTCGAGCTCTTACGGTTCCAGGAGGTCGACGTCATTCTGGTGGATCTGGTCCTCCCGGGCATGTCGGGCCCCGAGCTCATCGAACGATTGAAGACCGTCACGCCGGACACGCCGGTGATCGTGGTCACCGGCCATCCCTCATCCCACAACGCCGTCACTGCCCTGAGGCTTGGAGCCTTTGACTTCATCGTCAAGGGGTTCAAGAACGAGGTCATGCTCCATGCCGTGAAACGGGCGCTGGAGAAGCGGCGGCTCGAGCTCCAGACCCGGACCCTGCTCCACGAACTCAAGGCCAAGGTGGCTCAGCTTTCCAAAGGGCAGGCGTAACACCCCGACCCGGTTGCCCTCGCCGTATCAGTCTGTTATACTCTGCCCATTCTGACAGGAGGGAAAGGGAATCTGTGGGGTTGCCGAGAGAGACAACCCATGAGGGGCATCTCGTGTGGATGGATGTGGCGCTCCAGGAGGCCTGCCGGGGGGGTGAGACGGGAGAGGTGCCGGTGGGGGCTGTCCTGATCCAGGATGGCGTCGTCTTGGCTGCTGCGTATAATCAGCCCATCGCGCTCCAGGATCCGACAGCGCATGCCGAGATCCTGGTGCTCCGGGCAGCGGGGCGGCAGGTCGGCAACTATCGGTTTCCCGAGGCCACGCTATATGTCACCCTGGAACCGTGTGTGATGTGCGCCGGGGCTTTGCTCCATGCGCGGGTGGCTCGGCTCGTGTACGGCGCCCCCGATCCCCGGGGAGGCGGCGTCGAGAGCGTCTACCGTCTCCTGGATGATCCGCGGCTCAATCATCGGGTCAAGGTGGTGAGTGGTGTACGGGCGGAGGAGTCTCAGGCCCTCCTGCAGGAATTCTTTCTGGCCCGGCGGCAGGCACCCACCTCCTGCGGCTTGGGATGGGCGAGTGCCGTTCCAACGTAATCGCCCCGAACACGGACAAGAAAGGCAGCCTAGTCTTGGCACTGCACACTTCCGTATCGGGTAAGAAAAGTTGGAACGGCACGAGCAGGAGGGGTACCGAAGTGGATGTAACGGGCCCGACTCGAAATCGGGTTGTCCCGCGATGAGCGGGGCACGTGGGTTCGAATCCCACCCCCTCCGCCACGCGATCCCGCGCTGCGGATCGCCGTTCATAGTTCATGGTTCAGAGTTCATGGACGGAACGCGGGCCTCATATTCTCACTGGTCCATACCATGAACCATGATCTATGAACCATGAACGGGTGCACGCGGAGAGGTGGCCGAGCGGTTTAAGGTGCACGCCTGGAGAGCGTGTGTGGGGTGACACCCACCCCGGGTTCGAATCCCGGCCTCTCCGCCAGGTTCAGCATCGAGTGCTGAGCGATGAGGACTGAGCTGCGTCTCTAGGCTCATAGCTCATTGCTCATAGCTGTTCTGCAGGGTCCTTGGCCGTGCTAGATGGGGAGCTAGCGGTGCCCTGAACCCGCAATCCGCTATAGCGGGATCGAACTCCTGCCCGAGGTCCTAGATCTCCGGGCGATCTGCCCGGGGTTAGGGCGTCGAGGGTCGGGTCCTGCGCAAGGGGGATCCGTGAACCCCGTCAGGTCCGGAAGGAAGCAGCGGTAAGCGGTCCGCCTCCTGTGCCGCAGGGGTGCCCGGCCGGAGCCTTCGGTCCTGGGTAAGAGCCGGCGGTTGGGATCGACGGTGGGTGCACGGCCAAGGATCTTTTCGTTGACCGCAATCCGATGACCGATGACCGAAAATGAAGGGTCGTCCTTCTCGTCATGCCGTCTCATTGCGGTCATCGGTCGTCGGTGATCGGTCATCGAACCCCGAGCCGTAAGCGAGGTGTTTCGTGTCCTACCAGGTGCTCGCGAGGCGGTGGCGCCCCCAAACCTTCGACGAAGTCGTGGGGCAGGAGGCGGTCACCCGGACCCTCAAGAATGCGCTCCAGCAGGGCCGTGTGGCTCACGCCATTCTCTTCGCGGGTCCTCGGGGGGTCGGTAAGACCACTACTGCGCGGATCCTCGCCAAGGCCTTGAACTGCGACAGTGGCCCAACGCCTGAGCCGTGCAACCAGTGTCTCAACTGCCGCGAGATCACGGCAGGGGCTGCCGTGGACTGCGTAGAGATCGATGGCGCCTCGCACACCGGTGTCGAGCATGTACGGGATCTTCAGGAACAGTTGATCTACCAGCCGGTCAGAGGCCGCACCAAGGTCTACATCATCGATGAAGTCCATATGCTTTCTCTTTCGGCCTTCAATGCCCTCCTGAAGACCCTGGAGGAGCCGCCGCCCAAGGTGGTTTTTATCCTCGCCACGACCGAACCGCACAAGGTCCCCCCCACGATCCACTCCCGCTGCCAACGCTACGACTTTCGTCGGATTGGCCAGGGTCTGCTTGCGGAACGTCTTCGGGCGATTGCGGAGGCCGAAAGGGTAGATGTGGCTCCGGAAGCCCTGGCCGCTCTCGCCCGGGCGGCCGACGGGAGCCTGCGCGATGCCCAGAGCATCCTCGATCAGGTGATCGCCTATGGAGGCGAGCGGGTGACTGCCGAGGTGGTGGCGGCTGTCCTGGGATGGACGGCACCCGAGGTGGTCCGGGCGGTGATGGGGGCCTGCTTGGCGGGGAACCCGGGGAAGGTCGTGGAGCTTGTGGGCGAGCTCGCCGCCACAGGGGGAGATCTTCGCACCTTTGTCCTCGACTTGTTGGAGCAGCTCCGGTCGCTCTTGCTTGTGAAGCTCACCCCCAAGGCAGGAGAGGTCCTGGGGCTTGCCCCGGAGGTCATGCGGGATCTCGAGCAGCGGGCGGCGCACGTGGAGATTCCCCACCTGGAATTGGCGCTGCGATTTCTCTTGGATGCCGAGGGGGAGATGCGGCGGGCGTCCCAACCACGCTATGTCCTCGAGATGGCGCTGGTCCGGATGGCCGAGGCTCGCGGGCTGGAGTCCCTGGGAAGCCTGATCAAACGCCTGGAGTCCCTGGAGGGGCGCCTGGGGGTCGTCCCCGAGCATCCCGCCGCACAGCCTGGGCTTTTCACGCCTCAGGAGAAAGCCGACCCCCCTAGCTTGCCGCCGGCCGCCATCGGGTCTGAGGACCGATGGCATGAGGTGCGGCGGCGGATCGGTTCGGAGCGGCGCTCCTTGGGGGTTCTCTTAGCCGAGGTCGAGGTCACGCTGGAGGGGGAGACCTTGACGCTGACCTTCGCCAACGGAAATCATTTCGCTCGCTCCACTCTGGAGGACCCCGAGGTCCGCAGCCTCCTCGCCTCGACCGTCTCCGCCGTCTACGGCAGACGCCTCCAGGTCGCCTACCGCTTTCTCCCTTTGGCGGCGGGAAAACGAGAGGAGCCGGCCCGGGTGCCTGCTCGGAGCCACCCCCTGGTTCGAGAGGCGCTCGAGGTGTTTGGGGGTCGGGTCGTCGAGGTTGAGGAGGGAGGAGAGATCATCTCTCACCGAGGTGAGCCATGAAGGGATTTGGCGATCTCACGAAGCAGGCCCAGCGGATGAAGGCGGAGCTCGAGCGGATCCAGGAAGCGGCCGCCGGACAACGGGTGGAGGGCTCGGCCGGCGGGGGGATGGTGACGGTGACGGCTGACGGCCGCGGGGAGATCGTGGCGGTCCGGATCGACCCCGAGGTGATTCAGGGCGGGGACCTGGAGATGCTGCAGGATCTCATCGTGGCCGCTACCAACGAGGCCTTGCGCCGGTCCCGGGACCTGCTCACGAGCGAGATGGGACGGCTGACCGGCGGCCTCAACCTGCCGGGGCTCTTCTAGAGACCATGGTGATCCGCTACGCCTCCCCCCTCAACCGCCTCGTCGATGTCCTGATGCGCCTTCCGGGTGTGGGTGCGAAGACTGCCCAGCGCCTTGCCTTCTACCTTCTGAAGGCCTCCCGGGAGGAGGCCCTGACATTAGCCGAAGCCATCGTGGAGCTGAAGGAGAAAATCCGCATCTGTGAGCGCTGCGGGAATATCGCTGAGGCGGAGCAGTGCCTGATCTGCCAGGACCCGACCCGCGACGGCAGTATCCTCTGCGTGGTGGAAGAGGCGAACGACCTCTTGGCCATCGAGCGGACCGGGACGTTCAAGGGGCTGTATCATGTCCTCCAGGGGTCCCTCTCGCCGATTGACGGGCGGGGCCCCGATCAGATCACCGCGAAACAATTGATACATCGTTTGCGGTCCGGGGAGGTGAAGGAGGTCATCCTGGCCACCAACCCGAATGTGGAGGGGGAGGCCACGGCCCTGTACCTCGCCCGCCTGATAGCCCCGCTCGGGGTGCGGGCCACCCGGATTGCCCATGGTCTGCCCGTAGGGGGGGATCTGGAGTACGCCGACGAGCTCACGTTGGGCCGGGCCCTCGAGGGACGGCGGGAGCTGGGGTAGGGCAAATGGCACGAAAGTTGAACGTAGGTTCGCCTGGAGCCCTACGGAGGGTCTATGCGCCCCATAACCGATCTGGTCATCTACGAAGAGGACCTCAGCCGGATCAATGCCTGCCTGTCTGCGCTACAGCGCAAGGCCCGGAGCGCGGCGGTTCTCCTCATCGACACGAGTGGGCAGCTCATCGCCAGCGCCGGAGCGACGGACGCGCTTGATACGACGCCGCTCGCGAGTCTCGCCGCGGGCAGTATCGCCGCCGCGGGGGCGTTAGCCCAGCTCCTGGGCGAGAAGGAATTTTCTTTCGTCTTCTACGACGGAGAGCGGAAGCGTCTCCACCTCTCGCTCATCGGGGGCCGCGCCATCCTCCTGGTTCTGTTGGATCAGAACTCGGCCGTGGCGCTGGTCCGCCTTCAGGTCAAGAAATTCTCCAGGGAGATCGAGGAGATTCTCACTGAACTCTCGAAGCGGCCGGACCGAGTCGCGGAGGGGGGGCACCCTCTTTCGAAGTCCAACATAGGCGAGATCACCGACGACGACGTCGAAAACCTCTTCGGCAAGGGTTAAGGGATGTCCTTTATCAACTACGCGGCTCGGGAGATCAACTGCAAACTGGTTTACTACGGCCCAGGTCTCTGCGGCAAGACGACGAATCTGCAGCACATTTACAAGAAGGTGGACCCCGGGACGAAGGGCAAGCTCATCTCGCTGGCCACGGAATCGGAGCGGACGCTCTTCTTTGATTTCCTGCCGCTGGAACTGGGGATGATCCGAGGGTTCAAGACGCGTTTCCACCTCTACACGGTTCCTGGCCAGATTTTCTATGAGGCCAGTCGCAAGCTGATCCTGAAGGGGGCCGACGGGGTGGTCTTTGTTGCCGATTCGCAGCTCGAACGCATGGAGGCCAACATCCAGAGCCTGGCCGATATGCGCCAGCACCTAGCGGACCAGGGGATCGACCCGGACAAGATCCCCCTGGTGATCCAATATAACAAGCGGGACCTCCCGAACACGGTCCCCATCGATGAGCTGCAGAAGGCCCTCAATCCCCGCAACCTCCCCTGGTTCGAGGCAGTCGCCTCCCAAGGGATCGGTGTCTTCGAGACGCTGAAGGCCATCGCCAAGGTCGTCATGCAGGAACTGCAGAAGAAGACGTAGCCATTCGACTCGCCCTTCGACATGCTCAGAGCCACTATGTTCATAGTGCTGAGCTGGACAGTGCCCCTCCTTTCGGCCTGTTCGGGACGAGGAAGCGCTTTGACGCTCGTCCCGATTTGCGCTAGCATTACTGTCGGAATTCCCCGGTAGCTCAATGGTGGAGCGAGCGGCTGTTAACCGCTAGGCTGCAGGTTCGAGCCCTGCCCGGGGAGCCACCCTTCGCTCGTCCTTGCATAGAGCACACCCGGAGGCTAAGGGTCCCCTCCCCCAAACCCCTACTCCATGAGGCTGGGCCGCGTGGTGTGCTCTCCGCGGTCATGGGTGCGGCGAGCACAGTCGGAGGGGAACACCGTAGATGGCGCGGGTGCTCATTGCCGGATGTGGCTATGTTGGCTCGGCCCTGGCGGAACGTCTGGCCGGAGAGGGGCACGTCGTCTGGGGCCTCCGCCGCCACCCCGAAGAGCTGGCGCCCGGCGTGCACCCTCTGGCGGCCGACCTCACGGATCCCGGGACACTTCGAAACCTCCCGAGCGGCTTGGAGTGTGTTGTCTACACGGCGGCGCCCGACCGCCTGGACGACGCGGCCTACCGGAGCATTTACGTGGATGGGCTCTCTCATGTCCTCGACGCCCTCCAGCACCAGGGGCAGAAACCCCGGCGTGTGTTCTTCACCTCGAGCACCGCGGTTTACGCCCAGTCCGCCGGAGAGTGGGTGGACGAGGCATCGCCGATCGAGCCAACACATTTTTCGGGCATGCGCATGCTTGAGGCAGAGCGCCTGGTGCGGAGTGGCCCATTCCCCGCCACCATCCTCCGGCTGGGCGGTATCTACGGTCCAGGTCGGGCAGGCCTGATCGAGCGGGTACGTCGGGGTGAGGCTGTCTGCATCGATGGCCCACCCACCTATACGAATCGGATTCACCGCGACGACTGCGCCAGCGTGCTGCAGCACCTCATGGCGCACCCTCAACCGGACGACCTCTATCTGGGGGTTGACCATGAGCCGGCGGAAGACTGTGTTGTCCTCCGCTGGCTGGCGGGACGACTCGGCGTTCCTCCCCCTCGAGTGGAGAATCCCACGCTGGGCAGTGCACAGCGCCGCCGGGGCAACAAACGCTGTCGCAACGCCAGACTCGTGGCTTCAGGATATATGTTCCGGTACCCGACCTTTCGGGACGGGTATGGCGCACTGTTTTCTTGTAGTGCACCCTAGACCTTCTCCTCTTCTATCGAGAGGGGACGCCCTTCCGCGGAGATGCGCATTGACGGCCCTTCCATCCCTCGGGTACCATGGGAAGAGGTGACCGCCGAAGGGTCCCGAAACGCACGAGGTGAGGATGGCGAACACAGCGGAAAAGCGCTTGCTCGAGCTGATTCGCGAGCGTGCCTATCGCTACAGCCCGGAGGCTCCGTTTCAGCTCTCATCGGGGCGGTTGAGTCCGCATTACGTGGATCTCAGGGCTCTCTTGTGCGCGCCGGAGGCACTGGTGGCGACGGCGATCATCCTCTTTGATCGCATCAAGAGGTTCGAGCGCGAGACACACACGAAGGTGGAGGCTGTCGGCGGTCCGGCCGACGGGGCGATTCCCATTGCGGCGGCCGTGGCGTACCACAGCCATCAGGTGGCGGAGCCGATCGAGACCTTTTTTGTCCGCAAGGAGCCCAAGGGACACGGGCTCAAGAGATGGGTCGAAGGACACAGCACGTCGGGATCCAGGGTCGTGATCGTCGATGATGTGGTCACGACGGGGCGTTCGACCCTCAAAGCGATTCAGGCTGCCACCCAGCATGGATTCGAGGTCGTCAAGGTCATTGTCCTCGTGGACCGCCTCGAGGGGGGCAATGAGAAGCTGGCCGGCCTTGGCATCCCGTACGAGGCGATCTTCACCCTGGGCGATATCGCGGCCGTCCCCTCCCGTCAGCCCTAGATCGGAGAGTTCCTGTTCGGCATGATCCCCGATCCCGCGTTTCCGCTCGCGCGTCCGGTGTCTCGTTCTCGATTGCTTGTCCTGGGGCTGCCGATGCGAAGGGCGAGAGATGGCGCGGGGCGGGACAAGGGAGCGGCATGAAGGCGTACCGCGGGTGGATGATGTTGGTGGCGGTAAGCCTGCTCCTCCTGGGTGTTTTTCTGGTTATTGTCCAGGGGCGGGGAAGCAAAGCAGCTCCGGAGATCCGGCCGGAGGTGGGATACCTCGCCCCGGACTTTAGCCTTCCGAGTCTCGGTGGGCAGACGGTCCGCCTGTCTGATTTGCGTGGCAAGGCGGTCCTTCTCAACTTCTGGGCGACCTGGTGTGCTCCGTGTCGCCTGGAAATGCCTACGATGGATAAGGCCTACCAGGAGTACAAGAGCCGGGGCCTCGAGGTCCTGGCGGTCAGTCTTGATGCCGGATCAAAGAGTGCCGTGAAGAACTTCATGAATGAGCTGAAGCTGAGCTTTCCGGTCATCCTAGATCCCGACATGGAGGTGCTGCGCCTGTACCGGATGGTCGGGATTCCCGCGAGCTTCCTCATCGATAAGCAGGGGATTGTCCGACACCGGGAGGTGGGTTACCGCGACTGGACCGACCCAGAATCCCGGAGGCTGCTCGAGGCGATTTTGAGGTAGCGAGGTCGAGGAC
>JBOHQS010000063.1:0-10978 GCA_050732295.1 Methylomirabilales bacterium (SeqCode) | reverse complement strand
GTGTGACCCTCATGGGGAATGTCTCCCTGATTCGGGCCGAGGAACGGGAAGAGGCGCGCCGGCTCTATCTGGCCCGGTACGAGACCGCGAAATACTGGGTGGACTTCCAGGACTTTGCCTTGTACCGCATGGAGGTCCTGGACATCTATTTCGTCGGGGGCTTCGGCGTGATGGGTTGGGTCCCGGTTGATGAGTATGCTCGTGCGCACCCCGATCCGCTGGCGGACGCGGCGCCCGGGATCCTCCAACATATGAACGCCGACCATGCGGATGCCTTGCTCCTCCTGGCCCGGGTTTTGGGTGGCGTCGATGCCGACGAAGCGGCGATGATTGCGGTCGACCGGCTCGGTTTTCATGTGCGGCTCAAAAAGGGATCCCGGGTGCAGGGGGCCCGCATCCCATTCATCCGCGAGGTGAAGGGTCCGGAGGAGACCAGGGCGGTGCTCGTAGAAATGGTTAAAGACGCAAGGCAGCGAGCGTGACCCGAGTGTCTATTGCCCCTGCCGTATGCGACCGTCCTTACGATGTAATCCTTACATTCTCTTCCATGTAAGCCTTACATTTTCCGCGGCCCACGGAAAGGGGACTTCCCTTTAACCCCGTTGTGGCGTTTTGAGGGAAGCGAGGAAAATCGGGAACATGCCACCGTCCACGCCGGGGCGCGCCGAATTTGGCATGGAATCTGCCTTGTAGTCACGAGCGTATTTCTCCGTGATCGGCAGGCGAGGAGGGCTTTGCCCTCTTCTAGTACCGTTCCAACCTATTGCCCCGAGCACTCATGCAGAGCCGAGCGAGACCGGTCTACGTATCGTACGGCTTTGTATTGGCTGAGAAAAGTTGGAACGGCACTAGGGGGGATGGTAAGATGTAAATACTGAGAGGGGAGCCGGGATGGACTATCGAAACCTGATGTCATGGGCGGTGAGACCCCAGGTCGTACGTTCGGTGGTATCGGCCTTCAGTGTGATCATAACCGTTTCGAGCTGCGCGCCAGTGTCCCCACCAGATCCCCAGGCCAAGCTCATCGCAAAGGGGAAAGAGATCTTCTTCAACGAGAAATTCAACGGCAACGGGCGAACCTGTGGGACCTGTCATCCGTTGCTGAATAACTTCACCCTCGACCCCGCCTTTATTGCAACCCTGCCGGCTACTGATGCGCTCTTTGTCGCCGAATTCAACCCGGACCTGAAGAAGAACTTCGAGAACCCGACGCTGATGCGGCAGTTCGGGCTCATCCTGGAGAACCTGGATGGCTTCGACGACCTGGAAAACACATTCGTCATGCGTGGCATCCCCCATGTGCTCGCCCTCCGGACGTCGGTGAACAGCCCCCAAGGTCCCCGCACCGGCTGGTCCGGGGACGGCGCGCCGGGAGACGGATCCCTCCGGTCCTTTGCCACCGGCGCGGTCATTCAGCACTTTACCAAGACCCTGAATCGTATCCCCGGCGTCGATTTCCGGCTCCCGACCGACGAGGACCTGGATGCCCTGGAGGCCTTCCAACTCTCCCTGGGGCGACAGCAGGATCTCACCCTGCCCCTGCCGCTGAAAGGGACCGTCCCGAAGCGGGGGCAGGCGATCTTCCTGGACAACGGTCTCGGCAAGTGCAATCTGTGCCACGTCAATGCCGGCGCCACGGCCAACTTCGGGGGGGGCAACATCGGGAACGCCAACTTTAACACCGGGGTCGAGAACCTGCCCGACCAGCCCGCGGACCTGACCGGAGAGCGGAACCCGCCGGACGACGGCCTCGGGACGCCTGGCGATGGGACCTTTAACACGCCCCCACTCGTGGAGGCTGCGGATAGCGGGCCCTTCTTCCACAACAACGCCATCGAGACCATCGAGGGGGCCGTAGCCTTTTACAACGGGCAGGCCTTCAACAATTCCCCCTCGGGCCGCGCTCTGGCGGCAGGGGATCCCAACGGGATCGGTATCCGGCTCGACGCCACGCAGGTGGTGGCCGTCGCCGCGTTCCTGAGAGTCGTCAATACTCTGGAGAACATTCGGGAATCGATTGCGCTCTTGGAGTCCAGTCTCGACAGGCGTGGCATGGAGGCGAAGGAGCTCTTGGATGGCGCTGTGAGTGAGACGGGCGATAGCATCCGGGTCCTCGAAGGCGGGGGCCTGCATCCCGAAGCCGTGGCCCGTCTGCAAGACGCGAAGAGGCTGACAAAGAAAGCGAACCGGAGTATTTTTTTCCGACGAAAATTGACTCGCGAGGCCATTGGAGAGCAGCAGCGGGCCAGAGCTTTCCTCGTCGAGACCTCGTAGCCGTCTCCGCGTCATGTGGGACGAGAGAAGGGGGGAGTCGTGAAGCTCAAGCGTGTCATGGGTGTGGTCGCGACGGCCGTATGGCTCTGGAGCGGGATGCCGTCCGCCCATGGACAAAAGGCGACCGAGATGTTCATCCCGATCGGGCAGTCTCCAGGGTTGTCCAACACAATCAGTGTCATCGGAACCATCGAAACCATCGATCCTCGAGGTCACACGATCGCCATGACCGGACCGTCTGGAAGCTGGAGTGCGATGATCACGAATCGCACGAAGATCTGGTTAGACAAGAGCACGCTTCGTCTCACTAATGAAAATGGGACATTCGCGGATCTCAGAAAGGGGCAGTTGGTCGAGGTCAAGTACGAAGATCCCGAAGGAAGGGGCAAGGCGAAGGCGGCCGCCGACTGGATCAAGGTACAGATTACGGAGCCGAGTGCGAAAGCGGGGGAGACGCGCCAATAGTCTTCGCCAGAACCGGCGAATGCCCTCCCGGAGTTCCGGGGGGGCGTTTTCCTTTTCAGGGACCGACTCGCGCGGGCCCTTGACTTGCCGCCGACACGTGGTACAGATTTATATCGTGAACCCGGGGTGGCCAGAGGGACCATGGGCGGGGGGAATCTGTGGTGACGATTGAAGAGCTGATCCAGCGAGCGACGGCCGGACAGAGGCCGGAGCCCCATGCGCTGTTCCGCCCCTCCCTGGTCTATCAGGTGCTTCACGATCCCTTCTGGATCTGGTGCGAATATCATGCCCCGGGCTCCGAGGCCGTGGATGAGATGGGTCGGTATGACGAGCTGCGCCGGCAGCGGGGCGTCGAGTACGAGCAGGCCTGGGTCCGGGAACACTTTCCCCACGCGCTCCGGGTGGTGCCGGAGTTTGGGTTGGAGGCACTCCGGAACACCCTGCAGGCGATGCGGGAAGGTGTCCCGGCGATTTACCAGCCACAGGTCTGGGATCTCGGAGGCGAGACATACGGCAAGGGAGACCTCCTCGTCCGGAACGACACCCACCCGTCCGATCTCGGTCCGTACCACTACCGGGTGGTGGAGATCAAGCGGGCCCGCACCGTGCAGGACCACCACGTGCTGCAAGCCGCCTTCTACAATCGGATGCTCGGCAAACTCCAGGGATACACGCCGGGCGAATTGACCGTGGCCCTCAAGGAGGCGACCGAGCTCGTCCCGGTCGCCCCCCGGGGGACGGAGCTGGACGAGATCTTCAGGACGTGGAAGGCCCTGCAGGACGGGGCCGTAATCCCTGAGCCCGGGCGGCCACCCGATGTCACCGATTCCCCATGGCGGGTGTACGGGCAGAAGCTGGTCGAGAGTCGCAGGGATCTGGTGCTCCTGGCCGGGGTCGGCGGCCGCGAGCGGGGGAGACTTCGGGCCGCGGGGATTCAGCGGGTCGATCAGCTCTGGTCTTTGGGGCTCGACCAGGTCTGCGAGATCCTGGGGGAGCATTCCGGGCCCCAAGCCTACTATGTGGCCCAGGCCTACCGGTCGGGCCTACCGGTCCCCAAGCCCAACGCCAGGCTGAGGATCCCGCGCGGCGCGCGGCATCTGTACGTCGACTTCGAAACATCGGACGAGGTGCATCCAACGGAGCCGCCGCACGTCTATCTTATTGGGGTCTGGGATGCGGAGCGGTGCCGGTACGACAGGTTCCTCGCCCGCGGGGCGCCGGAGGAGGCCCGCATCTTCGAGGAGTTCCTGAGGTATGTGGGGGAGAACGAGGGGGTCACCCTGTATCACTGGACCGATTTTGAACCGGGGCAGATGGCGAAGGTCGGCGAGCGGTGGCCTCGTCTGTCCCTGCCCCTGCAACGCCTCCTCGCCCGGTGCGTGGACCTGATGCGCGTGGTAAAATCGGCCGTCTATCTCCCCGTCCCCTCGTTCTCCCTCAAGTGCGTGGCGCCTGCGCTCGGCTTTCGCTGGAGGCAGGAGGGGTTCGACGCCTTCGAGGCAATGGTCTGCTACTGGGATTATCTGCGGAGCGGGGATGAGTCCGCCATCGTAAAGGCCGTCGCGTATAATGAGGACGACTGCCACGCCATGTGGCATGTCGATCACGGGTTGACGGGGCGTTTCTGTCACTGAGAACCGCAGCAGATCTTCTCTGGCAGGGCCGGGGACCGTTGCCGCCGTGGGTCTTCCACAGGCGTCGGTCCCGCTGGCCATTGGAGGTGTGTCGCATGGTCAAGAAGGTGTCGAAGTCCGAAGAGCAGTGGAAGCAAGAACTCACCCCGGAGCAGTTCTGGGTGTGCAGACGCAAAGGGACGGAAAGACCGTTCTCGGGCCAATACCACGATTGTAAAGAGGATGGCATGTACCGATGCCTCTGTTGCGGAAACGATCTCTTCGATTCCGAGACCAAGTTCGATTCAGGCACCGGGTGGCCGAGCTTCTGGGCCCCGATCAGCCCAGCGCAGATACGCACCGAGGCTGATAACAGCATGGGCACGGGCCGGCTAGAGGTGCTGTGCAGCGCGTGTGACGCCCACCTCGGCCATGTGTTCGACGACGGGCCCCCGCCGACGCGCAAGCGTTACTGTATCAACTCCGTGGCCCTGAAACTCGCAAGCACTTGACACTCCGCGGCCCAGTCAGGGATACTGAGACCCCCTGGGAATCAGCGACGGTGTCGGGGCAGGACGTGGGGGTAAGGGGGGCAGGCGATGAAAACCGTCAGACATGTCTTGCAGGTGAAAGGCCGGCAGACCTGGTCGATTCAACCGGATTCTTCAGTGTATGATGCCCTGAGATTGATGGCCGACAAGGGGGTGGGGGCGTTACTGGTCCTGGATGGGGGAAAACTGGTCGGCATCATCTCGGAACGGGACTATGCCAGAAAGGTGATTCTCAAGGGCAAGTCGTCGTTAGAAACCCCTGTTCGTGACATCATGACCCCCAAGGTGATCTGCGTGCACCTCGAACAGACGATCGAAGAATGCATGGCGTTGATGACGGATAAGCACATCCGCCATCTCCCGGTAGTCGTCGGTGACGAGGTCGTCGGTGTGATTTCCATCGGGGATCTGGTCAAGGCCGTCATCGCGGAAAAGGATTTCATGATCAAACAGCTCGAAGACTACATTACAGGCGCCCGATAGCGGTCACGTCACGCGTTCCAGCCCCAGCCCTCCTCCGATCCTCACGCCAGTACTTTGTACGGCCTCGGCCTGACCCCCTGAGAGTTTTCAGAGGCGTCGGTCGCCTCTATACGCTACTGCCGACCCCTCTCAAGAACTCCTTCAGGACCAACGATCCCCCCCCTGCCGAGTTGGCGGGCCCTTGGACCTCATCGAACTTCCCTCTTGATGCGCCTCAGTCATCCCTAGTTTTCCTCATCACCCGATCCCGTCTTGACCCCGCCAAGCAGTATCCCTCCTTGACGCTTGACACCTCTGGCATTGCGAATGATACTTATTCCCCGAATGAAGGCGACAGAACTGGGGGGCGTTCATGAAGTCTAGAAAGCTCCTGACCCTGGGAGTTTTGATCGTTCTGTTTGGTGCGTCCGTCGCCTTGGGTCAGGGGCGGGGCACGTGGGCGATTCGGACACCGATGCCCTCCGCCCGGACGGAGGTGGCGGCGGTCGAAGCCGGAGGGAAGATCTACGTCATCGGCGGGTTCGGTCAGAGCGGAGATCTGGTGGAAGAGTACGACCCTGCCACAGACCGCTGGCGGCGCCGAGCCGCCCTGCCGCAGCCCCTCCATCACGTCGGCGCAGGGACGGTCGGAGGAAAGGTCTACGTGGTGGGTGGCTACGACCCTCGCTGGTCACCCGTGGACACCGTGTATGAGTACGACCCGTCGCTGGATAGTTGGCGGACGCGGTCATTGATGCCCACGGCGCGGGGAGCGCTCGCGGTGGGCGTCATCGGAGAAAAGCTCGCCGCCGTGGGTGGGGTTGGCATGAATCGACGGAACACGGGTGCCAACGAAGAGTATGACCCACAGAGGGACCGATGGGTGGCCCGCGCCTCCATGCCGACGCCGCGGGACCACCTCGCCGTAGGGGTCGTGGGCGGCCGGCTTTACGCCATCGGTGGACGGATCGACGGAAGCTACGCCAGGAATCTGGCGGTCACCGAAGAGTACGATCCCGCCGCCGATCGGTGGCGGGCCGCGAGCGCGATGCCCACGCCGCGAAGCGGGATCGTGGCCGCCGCTCTGGATGGCCGGATTTTTGTGTTCGGCGGGGAATCGGTGGCCGGAACGTTCAATCAGACCGAGGCCTATGATCCCGCTCAGGACACCTGGACCACGTGGGCCCCCATGCCGACCGCGCGCCACGGTTTGGGAGCCGCAATCGTGGGGCAGAGCATCTACGTCCTCTCAGGCGGGCCGACACCGGGAGGCTCGTACTCGTCCGCCAACGAAGCCTTCACACCGTGAGGCCATCGCGCCCGCGCGTTCGTCTCCTGGAACATGTGCGCCCCCACTCTCCGAAGGAGCACTCTTAACGTGTTACTGATTCACGGAGGGCGAAGATGCTAAAGGAGTTCAAGGAATTTGCCATGCGGGGTAACGTCGTTGACATGGCCGTAGGGATCATCATCGGGGCCGCTTTCGGGTCCATCGTCAGTTCCCTCGTCGCGGATGTTCTCATGCCGCCGATCGGCCTGCTCTTGGGTAACGTTGATTTCTCCAACCTGTTCCTCGTGTTGAAGTCGGGCAAGGTCGCCGGGCCATACGCTGCCCTTGCCGATGCCAAGGCGGCGGGAGCGGTCACCATCAACTACGGGGTATTTGTCAATGCCGTCATCAGCTTTGTGATCGTTGCCTTTGCAGTCTTTCTGCTCATCCGGGCCATCAACCGGCTCAAACGGCAAGAGGTGGCTCCACCGCCTGCGCCGACAACGAAGGCATGCCCATACTGCGTCTCAACGATTTCCATCACGGCGACCAGGTGCGCACACTGCACCTCGGAACTGAAGGCATAGGACCGTGACCTGGTGTCAGAGTCGAGGCTCGGCCATGATGGTTCGAGCGATCAAGATCCTCATGCCCCAGGAGCTGCGGACCTTTGAAAGCGGGTTGCGGCTCGTCGGCCACGGCCCCCAGGTGGACGAGTTCATCCGTGCTGTGGGTCACGGCCGGGTGGGGCTTTGCAGCCTGACGGGCGCCAGAGGAGCAGGCCTCGAAAACGGGGCCTTGACAGGAGGAATGGCGCGAACCATATTACTCATGCCCCAAGAGGTCCAAGGGAGGACCGGGAACCGGGGGTCGTAAACTTCTCTCGGACCGGACCGGAGCTGTAAGCCGAAAGGCAAGCGGCGCCGGATCCGGAGCGTGAGGAGGAAGAAGGCTAGCGGGTACCGGGAAACCGATGGGTCACTTGGGGCGTTTCCTTTTAGATACTTGCAGGACAGGGGATCCCCGCCTTCTAGAAGAAGAGTAGCGACGCCAGGCCTACCGCGGTCAAGCCGCTCCCGACCAGGAGAACGTAGTACGTCTGCGGACCGACGTCCACGCCCACAGAGATCCCCACCACGATCATGCCCATGAGGGCCATAACCAGGCAGATCTTGCGTGCTGCCTGTCCCCGCCTGTGCTGTCTGATCGCCGGGCTGAGCCAGGACGATCTTCGGGGGAAGGGGATTTCACGCGCGGCGATCGCCGCGCGCACCCATCGCCATGCCCCGACGAAGCTGGGGGACATCCGGAAAAGTGTGGCGCAGGCGCGGCGGCGGTTGCGGCCTTTGGCGCGTTCGGCGAGGCCTTCCAGGTGCCATTGGGCCTCCCGCTTCTCGCCGGCCTTGAGGAGCAGCCGGGCGAGGGCGTAGGTCGCTTCGAAATGCCACGGCTCGATTTCGCATGCCAGGCGCAGCAGGCGAATTGCCTCGGGCCGGTGGTTTCGATGGCGGAAATGGCGGCTTCCATCCAGGAGGGCCTTCACCGCATCAGGCGGTCGCCCGCGACCGACCTGCAGCCGGGCGATGGATTTCCAGACTTCGAGCTGACGGGGCAGGTAGCGCGCCGCCTGCATGTAGATGCTGAGGGCTTTGTCTTCATGCATGTCGCGGGTGTATCCCTCTCCCGCGGCGACGAAGCTCTTCCAGGCCCCGGCAAGCTGCCTCCGCTCTGCGAGCAGCGGTGCCAGCTTTCCGTGGGTTTCGTAGTCAGACGGGTCGACCTCGAGCACCTTCCGATACTCGGCGATGGCCTTCCGTACCTTTCCCTTCGCTCGCGCCTTCTCGGCGGCCGCAAGGATAGCAAAACGGTCATACGACTTGTGGCGCTTGAACCACGTAAACCACTTGAACCGCATGCACGTATCCCTCTTGGTCGAGGAAGGGCAGGGCCTCGGGGTGCTCAAGATTGACGAAAGATGTGCAAGCTGCGTGCCCACAGGTCGGCCAAGGGAAAGGGCGAGAGGAGGGTCATTCGCTCGGTGGGAGGTGGCCGTAGTAGAGGCGGTGGAGGTGGGCGGGGCGGACCCCAAAGCAGTACAGGAGCCGCAGCATCCACATCAGCAGGACCGTCCGGACAACCCCCTCCCGTTCCCATTTCCGGGCCGAGGCAGTCACGGTAAGGCGGAGGCAGGCAATGGTGCCGCGTCGCTTGAGGCGTGTGGAGAACTCCACGTCCTCCATCAGGGGGATCTCTGGATAGCCACCCATCTCGGCGAAGATGTGCTGCCGGCAAAAGAGGGCCTGATCGCCGGTTGCGATCCGGGAGAGGCGAGACCGGCAATTGATGAAAAAGGCGATGACCCGGAAGATGACGCGGGGACTGTCGAGGCGGATCTCGAATCGCCCGCCCACGACCCGCGGATCGGCCAGTGCCGCTCGGATAGCCTCGGCGGCTCCGTCGGGCAAACGGGTGTCGGCATGCAGAAAGAGGAGGGTCTCTCCTCGGGCCTCCCGGGCTCCGGCATTCATCTGCCTGGCCCTTCCACACGGGCTCACGACGAGTCGGGCGAGAGGGTACTGGGCCACCGCCTGCGCGCTCCCGTCGGTCGAGCCTCCATCGACCACGATGACCTCCGCCCCCGGGCAATTCTGGGACAGGTCCGGGAGGAGCCGCTCGAGGTTGGGTGCCTCGTTCAGGATGGGGATGACAATGCTCAGCATCTCTGTCCGACATTACTCCACCCGACCCCCACGATCAAGGGCGGGTCCCTCGGTGGCCGGGGGTGCTTCGAGGGCCGGGTATGAGTCCGGGCTCCCTTGGCACCCGTTTTGCTACGCCGTTCCGCGGGCCTGGAGAAGAGAGGAACCGTCAGGCGAGGCCGCCCGTGGCCCAGGAGCGGCAGGCCTGGCGGGGTTATGGGGGCGCGGGGCAAGAGCCCTCTGCCGCGCGCGGCCTTACCGGGCGGAGAAATCGTGGAGCATTTGCCCAGAAGCCGGACCTTTGCAATCCTCCGGTACACTCTCATCATCGCGACGGCCTACCTGCTGCTGGTCGAGCATGAATTTGCGTCCCCCCCGACCGGCTTCATCCTGCTGATCGCAGCCGCCCTCGTGTCGAATGTAGCGTTGACGCTGCTTCCGGCGCGCATCATCGACTCTACGGCCTTTCATGCGGGGATCATCCTCGGCGACACGCTCTGGATCACGGGGGCCCTCCTGTACAGTGGTCGCTTTCACGCCGAATTCTTCACTCTGTACTTCTTTGTGCTCCTCTTGGCGGTGATCGGGGAGAATCTCGGGCTGATCGCGGTCGGGGCCGTCGTCGTGTGCATCGCATATGTCTTCGCCCTGTCAGCGAGCGCCGGCTCCGCCTCATTGTCGAGTTCACGGCTCCTGATCCGCATCCCCTTTCTCTTCACGTTTCTCTTCACGGCGGCGGCGTTCTACGGCTACCTCATCGACCGCGTCCGTCGCGAACAACAGCGCGCCCGCGAGCAGGCGCACACGGTGGCGCGCCTGGAAGAGATTCAACGAAAGCTGGCTGAGCACACGCTACAGGTGGAGCGCGTGAATGAGGACCTGGCGCGGGAAATCGCCGAGCGCGCGCGGGTCGAGGAGGCGCTCCAGCACGCCCGGGACCAACTCCGGGCCGTCCTGGATGCCGTGCCGGCGTGGGTGTCTTGGATCGGCTCGGATCTGCAATACCTCGGGGTCAATCGGTACATGGCTTCTGCCTTCCAGGCGCCCCCGGAGGAATTTGTCGGAAGAGAAGTCGGCTTCCTGGGGGCGAGTCCAGAGTTCATCGCATTCGTGCGGCAGTTTTTCGGCGACTCGATCGCCAAGGCCTCTCGAGAAATCAGTGCTGAGGTGCAGGGGATCGGTCGACGGTTTCTGGTCGTGGCCCAAAAGTACCTGCACGGCCAGGCAGCGGTCTTTACCGGGATTGACATCTCCGAGTTGAAGCGGACAGAGGCGGAACTGCACAAGGCCAAGGAGGCCGCCGAGGCGGCGAGCCGTGCCAAGAGCGAATTCCTCGCCACCATGAGCCACGAGATTCGCACCCCCATGAACGGCATCCTCGGCATGACGCGTCTGCTGTTGGGGACGGAGCTGAAGGACGAGCAGCGGGAATTTGCTGAAACCGTGCGCACGAGTGGGGACTCTCTCCTCTCCATCCTCGATGACATCCTCGACCTCTCCAAGATCGAGGCGGGAAAGCTGGCCATCGAACCGATCCCCTTTGACCTGCGGCTGGCCGTTGAGGAGGTGGCGGAGCTGCTGGCGGTCCGGGCAGGCGAAAAGAAGCTCGAGCTGATGGTGCGCTACCCTCCAGAGGTTCCGCGC
>JBOHQS010000062.1:0-11026 GCA_050732295.1 Methylomirabilales bacterium (SeqCode) | reverse complement strand
TCTGGGTCGGCAGTACGGTGAGCACATTCCCCATGGTCATTACCCCCTCACCCCAATCCAGTAGTTGGGTTGCTCGACTTTCCCTGTCTTGGCGAGCTTGAGCAGGATCTCGCTCATCTCCGTGACGCTGTCCAGGGTCACCTCGCGGCCACCCAGCCCGCAGATGAAGCTGATGACGTGGGGCCGCTTCGGCAGATCGTACAGGGCGGACCGGACTTCATTATATAGCACCGCGCCGTGGTTGGGCGAGCCGAAGGAGTAATCACGATCGACCACCCCGACGGCTTTGGCCCGGCCGAGCGCCTCCTGTACTTCCGGGGTGGGGAAGGGGCGGAGCCACCGGAGGCGTACGAAGCCGACCTTGTGCCCCTGCTCCCTGAGCTTCCGGACGCCGACTTTCACCGGCATAGAGAGGGTGCCCTGACCGAAGAGGATCACCTCGGCGTCCTCGGCCATGTACGATTCCACAAAGGGGTTGCCCCCTTGCCGGCCGAAGATCTTGTGGAAGTCCCGGTAGGCCTCCTGGATCACGCCACGGGCGCGACGCATCGCCTCGTCGTTCTGTTTGCGAATTTCCATCACCCAGTCTTCATTGACCTGCGGGGCGATGGTGATCGGATTATCCGGGTGCAGCAGCTTGTCCCCTCGATCATACTTGGGGAGAAACTGGTCCACCTTTTCTTTGCTGGGGACCTTGACGATCGTCTCGGAGTGGGTGAGAAAGGCCCCGTCGGCCCCGATGGCGCAGGGGAGGAAGACCCGCTGGTCTTCCGCCACGCGATAGGCGATCAGGGCGGTGTCGAGGGCCTCCTGGGCGGTATCCACCCAGGTCAGCATCCAGCCCAGGTCGCGGACGCAGAGGGCATCGTTATGTTCACATCCGAAGGCGCCGGGGTCGTCCAGTGCCCGGTTTCCGACGAGGGCCACCATCGGCAGCCTGAGCGCCGGGGTCACCGCGATCGCCTCCATGGCGTACATCCATCCGACCCCGCTCGACCCGCAGAAGACGCGGGCGCCCACCGCCGAGGCGTGCTTGACGATCTCGAATTGATCGTGCTCGCTGGAGGCGACGATATACTCGGCGTCCAGCTCGCCGTTGGAGATCAGCTTGGCGACCGCCTGCATCACGGTGTCGTAGGGCCGGATCGGATAGGCGGTGACCACGTCGATGTCCGCCAGGCGCAGGGCCTGGGCGATGGCCGCGCAGCCGCTGATGAGCATCTCCTTGTCGGCCGCGGGTGCAGGTTTGGTTGCTACCGTCATTGCCCTCCCTCCATTATCTCCACGGTGTGTCCTTCTCCGCAGACGTCTTTCGAATCCCACTCCTCCATTGCTCCAAAGCAAGCGCGCGCTGCGCGTTTACTTTAGCCTGGTCCCGCCCCCGGCTCCTCATTGATCGATTGCACCCCGCTGTGGCCTTCACCCCCGGCCGCCATTTGGGCTAACTCCTCCTCGTACTGCCCGCGGTACCGAAATCCGTGGGAGCGGTACGTCACCACCTTGTCCTCGATCTTGCCCTTGAGCCAGGTCTTGTAGCTGTCCTTCTCCTTCTCATACATCTCGAACTGGCTGGCGTTGTCCCCGAAGGCCGACTCGTTCACCATGGTGATGCAGTTCTCCACGGGGCAGACCGCCTCACAGACGCCACAACCGCAGCAGGCCTCCATGTTGGCGTCGTAGTGACCGGTCGGGGTGACGTCAAAGCAGGAGTCGGGGCACTGCAGCCAGCAGAGGGTGCACTTGGTGCAGATCTCGAAGTCCACGACCGGCCGCATGGTGCGAGTGGAGAACTTTTTGAAGGTGGGGTTGCGACCCGGGCGGTATCCGCCCTCCCAGCCTTCCACCTCCTGCTTGACCGGGATCGCCGGAATGACCAGCCCTTCCTTCATCTCCCACCACTTGGGGAGCTGGAATTCGTAGGGCTTCTCCGAATTCCCCTCATCCGGTCGGACCTTGCGAACCTCGACCCGCTCGTAGGCCTTGCGCGCAGAGGCGACCTTCAGCTCGTCCCCCCACTCCTCCCGAATGGCTGCCTCGACCGATTCGAGCTTGACCATGTGGGGAGCCAATCGGGCGATGGCCCCCAGGACCCGGACGTCGGTGTGATCATCCTTGTACACCCAGAGGCCGGAGAAGCTGGGAATCGCCTTGATCACGGCCAGGTTCCACTCGGCATCCTTGCGGTGACAGTCCTTGAGCACCTCCTCGGGACTCTGCATGGACGTAGCCAGGACCGTGCCGCCCGACCGGGTGAGTTTGTTGATCGGCTGGAGCCCGTACCAGGCCCAGGATTCCACCCCCTTGCAGAGGGTGTCATCCACCGCCACGGTGACGTCGTTGTTGCTTGGCTCGTATCGCGCAAGGTGCGCTTGCAGTTCCTCTTCGTTGTCCGCCACCACGGCAAAGCTCTTGGCCGGGATCCCATTCCGCTCCGGCGAATCTCCGTATCGCCCGAAGGAAATCCCAACCTTGCCCTCCTTCACGGCGGCGAGGACGATCCCGCGGGTGATTCGGCTCCCGAGCGACTTCTGGAAGATCCCGCGGTAGACGACTTCGACCGAACCTGTCATGCGTGTTCCTCCTCTGTGGAATGAGGGCTAAACCGACCGCTGAGTAGGACTGTCGAGCTGGGTGAAACTTTCGGTCTCGAATGCGGACCCCGTTCCTTGTCTGCCACCTCGGTGGGGAGTTGCAGCACGTTGTGCTCGATCGTTTCAAGATGGTGCAGCATGGCCTTCCGGGCACTCCCGGGTTCTTGCTCCCGGATCGCGGCCAGGATCTGGCGGTGACCCGCGAGCGATCGGGCGGGGCGGCCGTCGGTCTGGAGGGACCGCTCCCGTGTCTCCCGGAGGCTGTCCATGATCGCCTCGTTCAGCCGGAGCAGCACGCGGTTCTGTGCGGCCTCGGCGAGGGCCGCGTGAAACCGCGTATCGGCGTCCACGCCCGTCTCGCCTTCGGCAACCTGTCGGGCCTGCTCCGTGAGGATGGTCTCGAGCTGTTCCACCAACTCGGGGGTGGCCCGTTCGGCGGCGAGGGCGGCGATGGCGGGCTCGAGGATCTTTCGGGCTTCGAAGACCTGGAGGAAAAAGTCCCTTCGATGGTTGAGGGCGGAAGTGACCGAGGCGAGGAGGGTTTCGACACTCGAGGCGATGTAGGTTCCCTCACCCTGTTTTGTGTCCAGGAAGCCCATAGATTCTAGTGTGCGAATCGCCTCACGGACTGAGGTGCGGCTCACCTGGAAGGTTTCGGAGAGTTCCCGCTCCGGGGGTAGTTGATCGCCAGGACGGAGTTTTCCATCGGCAATGAGATCTTTGACCTGGGCGACAATATCCTCGTAAACTCTTGTTTTCTTTATTGCTTTAAGGTCCATCGTGTCTTTAGGCTCCAGGAAGGGTCTGAAGGTCTACAGGTCTGTTGATCAGACCATACTCAACCGGCAACCCATTGTCAAGCAAAATCATCTCGTACTGGGCGCCGCCGGGTCGCGTCTCGACTAACCGAATGTCGGTGAGAAACTGGTCCATCGGTCCGCTGGAGCGGCCCGTTAGAGAGCTTCATTTGAACAGTAATCCTAGAAGGCTCACGGGCAGCAACATCATGGCCCAGAACTGCGTCCAGTGAACCGATATCCCGAGCCAGTTGTTGATCGAATATGTGGCAGCCCAGGAGAGAGGCGCTGTCAGGGCGACATAGCCGGGGATAGATAAGCTAGCGAATCGACGGAGCTGGCGACGGTTCGAGGGGTTGCTGCGCCAAAGGGCGATCCCCAAGCGCATCAGCACATAGGGAAACGTGAACGGAAGTACGAGCCAGCCGATACCGCTACGCGACGAATAAAAGAAAACGTTCACGATCGGAATAACGCCCACCAGCACCATATACGCGGGGAATCCGTAGACTTGTGCGGCGAGTGTTGAAAGGGACATAATACATATCTTCCGTGCAGAGAAAAGGGGGGCCGAAATCATTCGCGGTAAATGAGACCCGCCACCATACCCGCCGCGATGAATTCCACCAGAATTGCCACAAACCAATAGACCGCGAGGACCAGCGGGATCGACAGGATCACGTACCAGCCAAAGCTGTGCATCACGGACAACATGGCTCCCACATACAGGCCGCAACGAAACCCCTGCCCCAGGCCAGGCTTGCCTTTCTCGTAGCCCTTCACGTAGATCAGCGCGAAGAGCGGTGCGAATACCAGGTATCCTACCCAGAAGATCCACATCAGCCGCAGCATCTCCGTTTCCGGCCGCCACACCGAAGCCGTCTGCCGGTACATGTCCGACAGGAGTACGCCGTGGATGAAAAATTCCAGTACCGCGATCACGACAAATACCGCGACACTCGCCAGCAACCACCGTTTCGTATTCATGTGGTCCTCTGCTGGAGCGAAAGGTTATCTGTCATTCTGGTCGGATGAGCCTTGTCGGGACAGCAGCGCAGGCACACTTCCAATCAACGCACCTGCCGACGAAGCAATCAGACCCACAACAGCAGCAATCACCAGCTCGATCGGCCACAGGTTGTGCGAGGTTGGATCCCTCATCCCATCGACGACCACACGCGCAAATACGGCGCACGGCACGGCAGCACCTACAACGAATATCACCGGCAAGAGACGGCTCTTGGCGAATGCGCGAGTGACGCCAGCCACGACGCTGACGACAAGCAGACCCATGGCGATCAACGAGTCCGGTAGGGAGAGCGTCGCGTAGGGGATCTGCCAATAGGAGATTCCCACCGCGAGGAAGGCCACGAAAAAGGCAGGCGCCCACCACCTGCTGCTGCCCCCGGTGTTCGCAGGGCTGAGTCCCGGAATGATGCACAATCAGGCCTTCCCCTTGCGCTGGCCAGCCCGCAAGATCTTTTTGCGCAACCGGAAGGCGTGGGGTGTGGCCTCCACGAGCTCGTCGTCGCGGATGAACTCGAGGGCCTGCTCGAGGCTGAGCGGCCTCGGGGGGGCGAGGTGTGCCGTCTCGTCGGCGGTGGACGAGCGCATGTTCGTGAGCTTTTTCTCCTTGGTGATGTTCACCTCCAGATCGTTGGGCCGGGAGTGTTCCCCGACGATCATACCCTCGTAGACTTCCTCGCCGGGGGCGATGAAGAAAGTCCCCCGAGGCTGGAGGTGTTCGATGGCGTATGCGGTGGCACGCCCCGGTCGGTCTGCCGCCAGGGCGCCGGTGAAGCGGTGGGCGATGTTCCCCTGCCAAGGTTCGTAGCCATCGAAGAGGTGGTGCATGATGCCGCTGCCCCTGGTCTCGGTCATGAACTCGGTGCGAAAGCCGAGCAGTCCCCGGGAGGGGACGCGGAACTCGAGGCGCACCCGGCCACTGCCGTGGTTGACCATCCGGATCATGCGTCCCTTGCGGGGACCCATCTTCTGGGTCAGGGTCCCGATGAATTCCTCGGGAGCATCAATGACCAGCTGCTCCATGGGCTCGTGGACGACGCCGTCGATGGAACGCGTGAGGACCTGCGGCTTGCCCACCGCCATTTCGTGGCCCTCCCGCCGCATCATCTCAATAAGGATGGCCATCTGGAGCTCGCCCCGACCTGAGACTTTGAAGACGTCGGGCGATTCGGTCTCCTCGACCCGGATCGCGACATTGTGGAGCATCTCCTTGTCCAGCCGTTCCCGGAGCTTGCTCGCGGTGGCGTACCCTCCCTCGCGGCCCGCCATCGGTGAGTTGTTGACGTAGAAGAGCATGGCGATCGTCGGCTCATCAACATGGATCGGCGGCAGGGGTCTCGGGTCCTCCACCGCCGATAGGGTCTCACCGATGTTCACCCCTTCGATACCGGTCACGGCCACGATGTCACCGGGTCCGGCCTCCGCAATCTCGATCCGGCGCAGGCCCTCGTACCCATAGAGCCCGGTGACTTTGGAGAACACCACCTGGCCGTCGAGGCGGCAGAGGGCTATTTCTTGCCCCTTGGAGAGGCGGCCGTTGAAGATCCGGCCCACGGCCAGGCGGCCTACGTAATCATCGTAGCCCAGGGTGGTAATCAGGAACTGCAGTGGGCTGTCGGGCTCGTAGGTGGGGGCCGGCACGGTACGCAGGATCTCCTCGAAGAGAGGGGTGAGGGGGGTGTCCGTGCCGTCGGGACTGGTGCGGCATGTGCCCTTGCGGGCATTGCAGTAGTAGACCGGGAACTCCAACTGCTCCTCCGTGGCGCCGAGATCGATGAAGAGGTCGTAGATCTCGTCCAGCACCTCTGACGGTCGGGCGTCGCCGCGGTCGATCTTGTTGATCACCACGATGGGGATCAGCCTGGCCTCCAAGGCTTTGCGGAGCACAAAGCGAGTCTGGGGCAGGGGTCCCTCGCTGGCGTCCACCAGGAGCAGTACCCCATCAACCATCTTGAGGGTGCGCTCGACCTCGCC
The DNA here is from genome assembly GCA_050732295.1 of Methylomirabilales bacterium (SeqCode). Taxonomy (GTDB): domain Bacteria; phylum Methylomirabilota; class Methylomirabilia; order Methylomirabilales; family CSP1-5; genus CSP1-5. The sequence continues at coordinate 4,638 of JBOHQS010000062.1, read as the reverse complement.
TCCAAAGTCGGCGTGGCCCGGAGTGTCCACGATGTTGATGTGGGTCGTGCGGTAGACGATGGCGGTGTTCTTGGCCATGATGGTGATGCCCTTTTCCCGCTCCAGGTCGATGGAGTCCATGACCCGCTCCACGACCGACTCGTTGTCGCGGAAGATACCGCTCTGCCAGAGCATGGCATCCACGAGCGTCGTCTTGCCGTGGTCCACATGGGCAATGATGGCGAGGTTGCGGACGTCCTCTCTCGTCTTGAGTTCTTTCCGGTGCGCCTGCGCGTGTACCGCTGCTTGTCCTTCCACTACACCCTCCAGTGTTGCTTCTCAGGGACAATTCCGTGGGCCGGCTTCCGCCGGGTGTGTCCGGCTCGCAGCAAAGCTCCTGAAACCCTCGACCGTTCTAAACTAGCATGCTGCCGTTGTGAATTCAAGGGATTGGAGGGCAGTGCTATAATGTAGGATGAAACGTGCCCAGAAAAGAGCGACTCTCTTGAACGGTGGTCACAGTCTTCGCGCGTTCTTGTTCAGGAGGAATCACCTATGACTCAGAAGCAGTGGGGGAGTCAACCCGGAATGCAGATTGATCCAAGCAAGACGTATCGAGCAATGATTGAGACCAAGAGGGGCGTCATTGAATTGGAACTCTCTCCGCACCATGCACCGAAAACGGTCAACAACTTCGTTTTCCTGGCCCGCGAGGGGTTTTACGATGGCGTATCGTTCCATCGCGTGATCAGCAATTTCATGATCCAGGGGGGAGATCCAACGGGTTCAGGTCGAGGTGGTCCTGGCTACAGGTTTGAAGATGAATTGGAGGGGAATCCACTGGTACACGAGGGGGGAGTGATCTCGATGGCGAACGCTGGCCCGAACACGAACGGGAGCCAATTCTTCATCACGCTTTCGGCGCAGCCACACTTGAATGGGAAGCACACAGTGTTCGGGAAGGTCGTGAGAGGCCAGGAGGTCGTGGAGGCGATTCGGCAGGGCGATCGGATGGAACGGGTGCAAGTGAGCGAGGGGTAGGTGTTCGGAATATGAGCAAAGAACAGAACTCGGTTGAAGCCGTGCTGGCCTACCATCGCCGCACCAAGCATCACTTGCACCAGTACGCCGCGTCGCTGGGATACCTAGACTGGGCCACTCAGCCTGATCCCTTTCGCACCTTCGTTGGCGCGGAAAGGGTCGAACTTCCCCTTCTCGCTGACCGGCTCGACGCGGCCTATCCCGACCTGTATTTTCCCGGCGCCGTCCCTCCCATGCCGCTGGAGCGAAACAGCGTGGCTATGCTGTTCGAGCTGGCCCTGGGACTGTCTGCCTGGAAGCAGTACAAGGGTAGTCGCTGGGCCTTGCGTTGCAACCCGTCCAGCGGCAACCTTCACCCCACAGAAGGCTATGCAATCCTTCCGGAGATGCCCGGCCTGAATGCCGGTGTCTATCACTACGTCAGCCGGGACCACACCCTGGAGCGGCGCTGCGTTCTGGAAGGTCGAGCGGCGCAGCAGCTCGCGGGATCGCTCCCGCCAGCTTCCTTTCTCGTGGGCCTGTCTTCGATTCATTGGCGCGAGGCCTGGAAGTACGGCGAGCGCGCCTTTCGCTATTGCCAGCACGATGCCGGCCATGCCATTGCCACCGTGCGATATGCGGCCGCGGCGCTGGGATGGTCGGCCAGGCTGATCGCAGATGTTTCAGATACGGCCGTTGCCGGTGTGCTGGGGCTGGCCCAGCCAGAGAGCTTCTCGGCCATTGCCGAGGCGGACCGCGAACATCCCGACGCCATCCTGCTCGTCGGCCCTTTCCATCCTCCCGGGAATGGTGAGGAATCAGAGGGGGTTGACATTGCGAAGCTGCGGGATGTGCTCGAGGCTGGTGCTTGGGCGGGCCGGGCCAACTCACTCAGCCCCGCTCATGTCCACTGGCCAGCAATTGATGCCGCCGCCGAGGCGACCTGGCAGGAGGACGGAGCCACGGGGACATGGAGACGTGGTGACGCGGTTATTGTAGACAAGTGTGCGGCGTGGCCAGATCGCCCGGCTGTCTCTTCGTACGTGAACGCTGCTCGGCTTATCAAGCAGCGCCGCAGCTGTCTTGCTCTCGACGGCATCACCTCGATCTCGGCCGAGACATTTTATGCCATGCTTGACCGGCTGCTGCCACGGCCCGGGGTGCCGCCCTGGGACGTCTGGCCTTGGCCGCCGCACCTGCATTGCGGCATCTTTGTGCACCGGGTCCGGGGCTTACCGTCAGGCCTATACCTCTTCGAGCGAAGTCCGACGGTCCACGAACGCCTCCGGTCCGCCCTCGGTGTCGACTTCCTCTGGAAGCGTCCAGAAGGCTGCCCGGAGTACCTGCCACTGTTCACACTGGTTGAGGGAAACTTCCGCGAGCAAGCAGAGGTGGTGAGCTGCCATCAGGAGATTGCCGCCGCCGGCGCCTTCAGCCTCGGTATGATTGCCGACTTTGGCGAAAGTATCCGTGCAACAGGTGCATGGTGGTATCGAAAACTGTTTTGGGAATCCGGCCTGCTGGGGCAGGTGCTGTACCTAGAAGCAGAGGCCGCCGGTGTCCGCGGCACTGGGATCGGATGTTACTTCGACGAGGCCTTTCATAATGTGTTCAGCCTGCGCGGAGATCGCTTTCAGAGCCTGTACCACTTTACCGTTGGTGGTCCGGTCGACGACCCGCGGCTGATGACGCTGTCGCCCTATTTTCACTTAGACGGCACAAGGCTTGAAGAGGAGGCCTGAAGGGGACTGTGGCAACGCCTGTCCCCTTTTCCTGTCCCATTAGTGAGCCACCACGTTCGAATACAGGTTGAGGATGATAACTCCGGCGACGATGAGGGCAAACCCAATCACAGCCGGCAGATCGATCTTCTCCCCAAACACAACTACTCCTACCACGGACAGTAAGACGATCCCGATCCCGGACCAGAGGGCGTAGGCGACCCCCACACCGATGCCTTTAAGGCTCAACGATAGGAAGTAGAAGGCCGCTCCATAACCGACTATTACCACCATGCTCGGGAGTAGCCGGGTGAAGCCCTGACTCGCTTTCAGGGATGACGTTGCCATCACCTCAGCAATGATGGCGATCAGCAGGTAGGCGTATTCTGTTCGCATCATCATCCTCAACCAACACGAAATAAATCTAATTCCACGCAGAAGCCCTCGGTGATTCTTCACATTCTCCGTGTATATTGGAAGGTATGAGATTGCCCGTGCACCAGTCAAGAACAATTCAGCATTATGCCCCTGGAATTCTGAGCACACCGAGCGTACAGGCGTTGGAGGAGATTGCCATGAAGAAAGGGACTATTCGGCAGCGCGGGAAGCGGGAGGTGATCGGGCGGTGGATGGAGGATCAGCGGAACCCGGTAAAGAGCCACCGCTTCGGGTTCCAGAAATGGATGAGTTTATGGGTAAAGCTCACCTGGCTGAGCTTTGCCGCAAGCTCCCGGAGCTCGGTCCGAATCTCCTCAGTCTCCCTATCCTGCGCCGACTCCAGTCCACCGTCCGCAATGAAATGCTGGATCTTTTGGAGTTCTCCCGCGTCAAGCCATATCCCGTGATCGCTACATTGATCGATGATCACCCCAGAGATACGGCCAAAGTTCTTCCGGTTCATCGCGGTCCCGCACCTGACGCACGGGATGTACGTCGGAGGCTCCCGGAGGGGCCCTCGCACGTAATCCTCGGTCTTACTGTCCGCTGTCTTCCGGATCGCCCGGTGGAATTCGTCCCTGTCAAGCCACAGACCATGACATTGAGGGCAGAGGTCATATTGCTCCCCATCCGGCGTGGAATGAATCTCGAGCGTGACGGTGCACCGCGGGCACGTACCAGACTTGGACATTTGCGGGTCCCTGATCCTGGCGGCGCAAAAGGGACAGATCCTCGAGCTGGCATTGACGCTCTTGCCACAGTGGGGGCATGCCTTGGTTTGGTTGGCCTGCCTCATTTCAGCGTTCCCCTCATTGAGATTCCGACCCATGCCGAGATGCTATTTGCCCTAAGAGGACTTGCAACGATCGTGCCTGGGGTGTTCAGGGGAGCGTCCACCCGAAGGCAATTCCGGGGACACAACACATATTGTCCTGAAAATCCTAGCCATGAACGAAAGGTATGAGACTGCCCATGCAGGAGTCAACGGGAAATCAGTATTATGTCCCCGGAATCTAGCAGGTAGCAGGTAATGTCCGCAACTCTTGAGACCAATAACGCGGCAGTGTATCCCACGGATTCGGCAAAACATCATTCGTTACGAATACGTTCGCAGCATTGCGTTTCTTGGCAAGGGAAATCGCATTCTTCATCGCAGTGGTGCTTGATGTCGCGTGTACCAGATGAGCAAATTTGCTCCCGGGGTAGTTGAACACCCAGGAGGGCAACTTCAACGTCTTGTAGGTGTTATAGCTTCCCTCAAAGACCACGACGATATCCCCCACATTCATGTACCCTTCGTCTGGCACGATACCTGGATTCAACATGACCAGCGTTCCCGGTGTTGCACGGATGTACGTTGCCAACTCGTCATAGTATGGGATCAGCGCTTTGTCGGCCGATACCTCATCCAAAAAGATATCATTTACCTGATACCAGGCTTTATAAGCATCTATTTCCGCCTTCACCGTTGCGGCGCTCA
>JBOHQS010000061.1:0-11152 GCA_050732295.1 Methylomirabilales bacterium (SeqCode) | reverse complement strand
CCACCCTCGGCAGGATGGCAGAAGCACGCCAGGCCTACGAGGCGGGGATACGGGCCGCGCGGAGATTCGGCCACCCGGATATGGCGGAGGAATATCAGGAAACGCTCACAGGCCTCGAGTGACTGCAGGGAATGTGCCGCCTGATCTCCGGGCCGTATCTACGGGGTCGTTCGGGGGCGATCTTGCGGGAGACGAAGACGAATATCCAGTTCTGGTCGTAGTGGGGATTCGTCGTAGGGATCGTAGATCACCTTGAGTTTTTCACCGGAGCGCAAGGGGCGGCCCTCATCACGGATCCCGTTCAGGAGTGCCAGATCCCAGGCCCGGTTCTCTGTTCCCCAGAGCTTCCGGGCCACCCCCTTCACGTTCTCCCCGTCCTGGGCGGTAAGGATCAAGATGCGTTTCCCCTCGCCGGGCTCACCGTAGGCCATTCCCTCCAGGCGAGCCTTGTACTCATCGGCGTTCGCCTCGAGGGATTTGCCCGATGCGGCGGTCAGGATCCCGATCATGACCCGAGCCCGGTCCATCCGCTCTAACGTGTGCGGATGGGTTGCCCGGAGGGCGTGGTATCCGATGCCGCTCAGGCGATACCGGACCTCAAGGGTCCGCATGAAGCTCACCATCCCCTGAGGATCGTAGCCCGCCCTGACGGCCCACCGGAGACCCTTCTCGTCCGACTCTAGCTCTGCCTCGCGCCCGTACCCGAGCAGGATCTGGGTAAAAAGCTCATTGGAGAGCGCCAGCCAACCCGCGGCGTTCTCCCGGCCGCCCGGACTCGCGACGGCCAAGCCCAACGTCAAGAGCTGGGCTCCGATGGCACGGGTCATCTGCTGGGCTGAATGATGGGAAGTGACGTGGCCGATCTCGTGCCCGAGGATCGACGCCAGCTCTGCCTCGTTGTTGAGCTCGGCCATCATCCCGCGGGTGATATAGACGTACCCCCCCGGGACCGCAAAGGCGTTGATCATCGGATGGTCAACGATGGTGAACTGAAACGTGAAGGGGCTCGATTCCGCCTGCCGCAAGACCCGCTGACCCACCTGGCTCACGTAGGCCTGCAGGCCCGCATCCTTGTAATAGCCGAACTTCTCGAGGATCTGCGGGTGGGCTCGCCTCCCGATGGCCTCCTCTTGGGCCTCGGAGATCACCGAGAAGGCCCAGGCCGGTCCGTCGCCGCACAGGAGCTTGCCGGCAATCGTCCCGCCCAGCAGGAGCATCCCTCGCAGGAAGCCCCGGCGGCTCAACCCACCACCACAGAGACAGGATATCACTTCCATGCCCCTCCCGATGACTGGCAACGGCAAGAGGGTCTTCCCTGCTCTTCCGGCAGGCATACACTGAAATTATAGAAGATTATGGGATCCCGATCAAGGGCGGGAGGGCACTTGCTCCTATTCCTGTGCGATCTTCAGACGCCCCAGGGCCTTGTCCACCTCCCGGGCGCGGTCCAAAAGCGCGGTGAGATCCTGGTTGTGCGGGTTTCCCGGTTTTTGTTTGTCTTTGGCACCGTCGAGGAGTGCTTCAAGCCCAATGGTCAAGTCCTTCAGGGGCCGCTGGGCCTCCTGGACGGTCTCGGCCAGGCTTTCGATGGCCCGGTTGAGGGCCGTCTCCAGCTCCACGAGATCATCTCCCTTCCGCAGCTTGAACCCGGTCGAGAGATCGCCTGCCGCCATCCGGTCCACCACCTGGTGGAACCGGTAGAGAGGACCAGCAAAGCGGTGGGTAACAAAGACGCTGAGGAAAGTCGAAACGAGCATGGCGAGAAAAATGGCCGGCCAGATCCGAAACCCCAGGGCCCGGAGGTCCTGGACGATGGCCTCCCTGGCGGCGGGCGAGGCCGAGGAGTAGAGGAGGACATCAATAGGGACGAAGAGGAAGACGATAATCAGGAAGGAGGAGATGATCAAGGGAACCAGAGAGAGGAAGATGTACTTCCGCTGGATCCCGTGGACGTAGAACCGGCGCCTTCGCAACGCTGGACGACCCATATCCATATCACCCCTCCTGTGGGCAATCTCCCCCAACCACTAACCCCTCACCCGCTTGCGGACCCGCCTCGTGCCCGCCCTGGGGCCGCCGCCTCACGCCACGAGTCCCTGGTGGGCGGCAGAGGCACGGGCCTTCCGCCTCATGAATGCTCCTCCCCTTCGGGAAGGGTCCTGATGCCATGGGCCTTCAGCTTCCGATGGAGGTTCGACCGCTCGATCTTCAGCCGCTCCGCCGTCCGTGTGACGTTCCACTGATTTTCCTGAAGGTGCATCAGAATATAGTCCCGCTCGAACCGGTTTCGTGCCTCGCGGAGCGAGGTGCGCCGCCAGCCCTCCGGGACACGGGGGGTCTCCTCTTCCCGACCCGGGCGAGCCTGCAAGGCCGGCTCCGCATTCGAGCGATGAATGACTTCTTCAGGCACCATGATCACCAACCGCTCTATGACGTTTTTCAGCTCCCGGACGTTCCCAGGCCAGGGGTGTTGCAAGAATAGTTCCATCGCGTCCGCCGCCAGGCTTTTTTCCCGCTTCCCGTACTCCGCGCAGAACTCCTTCAGGAAGTGCCGGGCCAGGAGCGGAATGTCCTCCCGGCGCTCCCGCAGCGGCGGCACTTCGATGGGAATCACGTTGAGCCGGTAGTAGAGGTCCTCCCGGAACCGCCCCCCGCGGGTCTCCGCTTCCAGATCCTTGTTGGAGGCCGCGATGACCCGCACGTCCACCCGGATCGCCTCAGTCCCCCCGACCCGCTCAAAGGCCTGCTCCTGGAGCACGCGCAGCACCTTGGCCTGCGTCCTGAGACTCATGTCGCCCACCTCGTCAAGAAAGATGGTTCCCCCGTCGGCGAGTTCAAATTTCCCCCGACGCGTGGTCAGGGCTCCGGTGAAGGCCCCCTTCTCGTGGCCGAACAGCTCACTCTCGATCAATTCGTCGGGGATGGCGGCACAATTAACCTCCACAAAGGGCTTCTCCCGCCTGAGACTCGCCTGATGGATGGCCCTGGCGATGAGCTCCTTGCCGGTGCCGCTCTCCCCCCGGATCAAGATCCGCCCGTGGCTTGGGGCGACGGACTGGACCTGCCCCAGAATCCCCTGGATGGCCGGGCTCTCACCGACAATCTCGTACTGCCGCTCGAGGTGCTGTCGTAACGCCCGGTTCTCGCGCAGAAGGCGCTCTTGGTCCAGGGCGTGCCGGACCGCCAACAGGGTCCGCTCGATCGTCGGAGGCTTCTCGATAAAGTCGTAGGCGCCCATCTTGATGGCCCGGACCGCCGTCTCGATGGTCCCATGGCCGGAGATCATGAGCACCGGGGTCTCCGGAACCATCCCCCTCAAGACGTCAAGGGTCTGCAGTCCGTCCATCCCGGGGAGCCAGATATCCAGGATCACGAGGTCGGGAGACGAACGCTTCACCTCGGCGAGGGCCTCTTCCCCATTGTGCGCGGTCCGTACCCGATACCCCTCATCGGTGAGGATATCCTTGATCACCTTGAGGATGTTGGGTTCGTCGTCGACGACCAGGATCTCTTCCCGCGGCACGGCCTGCCTCACACCACCTCCGCCGCCACCGGTAGGGCGGGAAACTCCATGATCATGCGGGTTCCTCTCGGGTGACTCTCCTCCACCCGAATGGTCCCACTATGCTCCGTGACGACCCGGTACACGATGGCTAACCCCAGGCCGGTCCCGGACTTCTTGGTGGAAAAATACGGGAGAAAGAGACGCTCCCGGTCCTCCGGAGGAATGCCTGGACCGGTATCGGTCACCTCCAGACGGACCTTGCCCTCGTCCGCCAAGTACCGCGTCTTCAGGCAGATCAGCCCCGCCTCGCCGACCGCCGCAACCGCATTGTCAACCAGATTGACCAGCGCTCGCTTCATATGGTCCGGGTCCAGGTTGACCGGAGGCACCTGGGGGTCGAGATCCGCGGTCAGGAGGATGTGTCGGGAGACTCCGGAGTAGAGATTGAGGACCTTCTCAATGAGCGCATGGAGGTCTCCCGGTCGAGGATAGGACGTCGGCATACGCGCATACCGCGAAAACTCATCCACCAGGGTCTTCAGAGCATCCACCTCATGAATGATGGCCTGGGTGCACTGGTCAAAGATATCCGAGAATTCGGTGGACCCTTCGGCAAACTTCTTCCGAAGGCGTTGGGTGGAGAGCTTGATGGGGGTCAACGGGTTCTTGATTTCGTGCGCGATCCGCCGAGCGGCCTCCCCCCACGCCATGGCCTGCTGGGCCCGAATGAGCTTGGTGATGTCGTCGAAGACCACCACCATCCCGAGATATTGTCCGCCACGATCTCGCAAGCTCGAGACATTCACGACCAAGGTTGCCCCCCGCCCGAGGAGCGAGAGGGTCACCTGTTCATTCACCGTGCCCCGCCCCTCCTGCACCATCCGGTCCATCAGATGGCGGAGAGGCGCCAACGGTTGGGCGGCGAAGACCGCGCGATAGTGACGGTGGAGGGCCTCCGCGGGGTCAAAGTCCAGCATCCGAGATGCGGCGCGGTTCACGGTATTGATCCGTCCCTCGGCGTCCACCGAGAGGACGCCGGCCCCGATGCTCTCCAGGACCGTCTCCATGTACGCCCGCCGCTGATTCAGCTCGACATTGGTCTGCTGCAGATGCCGGTTCGTCTCCGTGAGCTCCACCTCGCCCCGGCGCAGGTCCTCCGTCATCCGATTAAAGGATTCCACCAGCATCCCGATCTCATCATCGGCCTCCACCTGCACTCGATAGTCGAGGTCTCCAGACGCCACCGCCCGCGTTCCCTGGGCGAGCTCCTGAATGGGGACGGTGATCCGGCGAGCCATATGTACGCCGACCCATACGGCGGCGAAAATGATCACCAGCGTGACCATCAGGAAGAGCATAACGTAGATCCCCTTGATGGGGTTCTTCAGCATCTTCATCTGTTTGTATTCGGTGATCCCCGTGGCGATGTCCGAGGCCTTCTGCGCCATGTCGCCGGGGATGGGATACCCCACCGCCGCCGCCCCGACGACCTCGCCCTTCTCGGACGCGACAATGATCGGCACGATCCCCCGAACGAACCCCCCCCTCCAGGTCGGGGTGATGAGCGACTGCTCCTGTCCCCCCAGGGCCGCCTGAACGGCGAGAGAGCCCGCCGGAAACGCGTCATCGTCCTCCGGAGGCTCCCCTCCTCTGACCCGCACCCGCTCCGATCCCCTCCGGTCAAAGATCTGCACCGTGGCCAGCTCCAGTTCCTGGAGGCTCTCCTTGGCGACCCGATTGAGGTAGGGCTCACTCGCGTCCAAGAGCCCCTCAGCCGCGACCCGCCGAGCGATCCGCCTCGCCGAAAGGAGGGCGCGGTCTTCGGCAGCCCGATAATAGGTCTGTGCCACATCCAGGGAGTCCTCGAGGGATTCCTCCACCCGGATGTTGAACCAACTGTCCACGCTCGTGGTGATCAGGTTGGAGGCGACCAGGAAGAGCAGGGCCGCAGGAAGCAGCGCGAGGCTCAAGAAGGTCACCACCAACTTGACCCGAAATTTGGACCCCAAGACGTTGTTGCGACGCTCCAGATAGATCTTGAACAGGTTCCGAAACAGCAGGACGATGAGGAGGATGAGGAGGATGAGGTTCACATTCACCAAGGCGAAAATCAGGATGTTACTCGGAATCGGGGAGGGAAACCGAAGCTCCTGGATCAGGACCTGCACTGCGGTGAGGACCAGGACGAGTCCCCCCACCGCGGCGATGATCAGTCGCGTCCGCCGACGCCGCTCCTCCATGTCGCTCTGGCGATGCTCACCCATTCGCGTCGAGCCTCTGTCGCTCCGATCTCTCCGAGGGACGAGCCGGGGAGACCCCGCAGCAATCGGGGGATCCTTCCGCTCGATCGTCTCACTATAGCCAAAACGAGAAGATTCTGACAAGGAGAAACGGTCTTACAGGGCAGGAGAGCCGAGGGGTTTCGGGGAGGCGGGGACGGGAAACGGGACGGATGCTGGAGTCGTGACGACGCATCGGGAAGCCTGGTCCGACTCGAGGTGACGCTGGATCTCCTTGACCAGGGCCGTATGGAGGAGATGACCGGCCCCCTTCGCCACCACGGTCCCTTGCAACGGCCGCCCCAAGAGGTAGAGGTCCCCGATCAGGTCCAATACCTTGTGCCGAATCAGCTCGTCCTTGAAGCGGAGGTCATTGAGGGCCCCCTGCTCGCCAATGACGACGGCATTCTCGAGCGAGCCGCCCAGGGCCAGGCCTCGGCGCCACAGCGATTCGACATCCCGAAGAAAGCCGTACGTCCGCGAGGGGGCAATCTCCCTGATGAAGTTCCGTCGAGAGACCTGGAGCTCGATCGATTGTTCGCGAAAACAGGGATGGTCAAAACACATGGAGTACTGAATCCGGAATCGCTTGGAGGGGAGAATCTGGATGCTTCGACTTCCCATCTCGATCTCGAGGGGTCGAGTCACCCGGATGTACGTCTTGGGGACGTAATGCCTCCGGATTCCCGCCTGAAGGAGCAGGTCCACAAAGGGGGCTGCGCTCCCGTCCATCACGGGAACCTCGGGTCCCGAAATCTCTACGATGAGGTTATCGATCCCGAGGCCCGCCAGCGCGGCCAAAAGGTGCTCCACGGTCTTGACTTCGACACCGGCCTTCCCGAGGGTCGTGGCGTAGTGGACATCCATGATGTTTTCGGGCCGCGCCTCGACCACAGGTGTATGGGGAAGGTCCACCCGCCGGAACACGATTCCGGTGTCGGGGGCCGAGGGACGCAGGGTCATCGTCACCTCCTGGCCGGTATGCAGTCCGACGCCAGAGCAGCCGATCGTGCTTCCAATCGTTTTCTGCCGACCCACGTCTACCCCCTTTGCATTGCCTTCAAAGACAAGCTACCGCCCGTTGAAGCTGCAAGTCAATTGCAAGGCCTATACCAGGGCCGAACATTCTTTTTCAGAAACAAGAATCCTTTAGATCCAAATGCTTAAGAATCACTGTCGAGAAACACTGCTATACGCTTGTGGCATTTGTGCAACGATAGATATCACATCTGTTGAAAGAAAACCACATGGGTTGATCAGCCATCCAGCCACGTCTTCCGCAGAATCCGAGCCAGAACCTCGCGGCACTCCGAATCCCGAACAGGGTGGAGGATCTCGCGGAGACGTTCCTCCAACTCAGGAGATGGGGAGTCCCCCTGCCCCCGAGAGACGGGTTCAGGCCGGGGGGCGGCGGCGGCATCCGGGCATGTGCCGAGAGTAAAGAAGATGTCCTGGACAGCCCGCGATCCCAAGTGGGACTCCAAGCTCGCCAGGATCGCAGGTTTCAACATCGTGAGCTGCTGGAGCCAGACCGCATCGGCAACGGTCACTTGAAGACGGCCCTTCCTGAGAAGACCCGGTTGGCTCCGGCGCGCCACCTCTTCACCCACCACGTGAGGCCAGACGCGGTGCACAACAACATTCGCCATCCCGACATCGAGTCCCAGCCGGTGGAGCGTCATCTCCAGGACCTTCTGCAGAGGGGTAAATCCAGAACGACTCACCCTGCCCCCCTTCCTCGACGAGGTGCGGTTCCTTTCTGCCGGTCGCGGAGCACCGCCTCAATCGCCCGGTTGGCCAAGAGATCCGCCTGGGCGTTCATCCCCCGACGGACATGGGCGATCTCGACGGCATCGAAAGACCGCAGGAGGCTCTGCACCTGATCGTAGAACTTCCGTAAGCGGGGATGCTTGACCCGGTATTCGCCGCGGATCTGCCGCACGAGCAGCTCCGAGTCGGAGAAGACCTTGATGGCCGCGTAACCCAACTCCCTCGCCTTTCGGAGGCCGAAAATGAGCGCCTCGTACTCGGCCACGTTATTCGTGGCCTCCCCGATGTACGCCTGGTGCTCCTCCCGAAAATCGCCCGCCTCATCCCGCATGACCACACCGATCCCCGCCGGGCCCGGATTCCCCCGAGCCGCCCCATCGATGTGAAGGACGAGAGACTGCGGCGCCGGCTGGCGAGACCGGCGTGAAGCGGCCACCTCCTGGAGGAGGTGAGAGGCCTGTTCCAGAACCCTCCTCAGCGTGGCGGGACTGAGATCGGGCAGCTCCTCGCTGAGGGCGGCGAGGGCCTCGGTGTGGGCCATCGCCGCGAGGATATCGGCGAGCCGTCGCAGATCCGTCTCACCCTTTCCAGTAGAGGATCCGCTGGCAGTTCGCACAGCTGACGAAGACCTCCCCTTTACGGAGCTCATTATAGGTCTGGGGGGTGAGGGCGACGTGACAGCCGAGGCAGGAGCCGTCCTTCACCGGGACGACCGCAAGGCCACCCCGGCTGCGCAGCAGGCGTTGATAGGTCTGGAGCAGGCTGGCCTCCACCCGGTTCGCCTGACGTCGCCTCTCCTCCTGAAGGCGCTCCAGCTCTCCCTGGAGCCGTCTGAGCTCACCCTCCTTGGTCGTCCGCTCCTGCTGAAAGATCTTCTCCCGCTCCTGAAAGCGGGCCGACTCGTCCCGGACCGCGGATTGGGCTGCCTCAATATCATCGAAGGTTCCGAGGATCTCGTCCTCGAGTTTCGAGCGGCGCTCCTTCAGCCCCTCGATCTCTTTCAGAACGGCGGCATACTCTTGATTCGTCTTGATCTCGAAGAGACGTCCCTGCCGCTTTCGTTGCTCCGCCGTGACATCTTCCAACTCGCGCTCCTTGCGGCGGCGGAGCTGTTCGAGTGCGGCGAGGCGCTGGCGGGCCTGATCCCACGCCCCCCGGGAGCTGTTCAGGAGTTGTTCCCCATCGGCGACCTCCCGCGGGATTCTTTGGACCTCTCTCTGGAGCCCGGCGATCTCCAGATCGAGATCCTGCAAATCGACTACCTGAGCCAGGTCTGCCCGCACGCCTCTCCTCGGTTCATGGATCAGGGTTCATGGTTCATGGGAGCAAATAATACCACAAAATCCGGCTTCGGCTTGCCTCGCCCGACCCTGAACCCTTACCCCTGAACTCTGAACCGGTTGGTGGGCCCACCTGGATTCGAACCAGGGACCGTCCGGTTATGAGCCGGTGGCTCTGACCGCTGAGCTATGGGCCCCGCAGAGTTCACGGTTCACTGTTCACAGAGGAGAACCCCCGGCTTTTCTTGGATGGCCGTGAACCGTGAGCTGTGAACTATGAACGAGCCGCAAAGGCGGCAACTCAGGATTCCACGAAGCTCCGGAGCTTCCGGCCTCGGGTGGGATGCCGAAGCTTGCGCAACGCCTTGGCCTCGATCTGCCGGATCCGCTCACGGGTCACGTCGAATTGCTGGCCCACCTCTTCCAGGGTGTGGTCCACGCCATCGCCGATCCCGAAACGGAGGCGCAGCACCTTTCGCTCTCGGTCGGTCAGGGTGTGCAACACCTCGTCGGTCTGGAGCCCCAGGTTGATCCCGATGACCGCATCGAGAGGGGAGGTCGCCCCCTTGTCTTCGATGAAATCCCCAAGGTGCGAATCCTCTTCTTCCCCGATGGGTGTTTCCAGGGAGATCGGTTCCTGGGCGATCTTGAGGACCTTCCGAACCTTGTCCACGGGGAGATCGATCTTCTGCGCGATCTCTTCTGGGCTCGGTTCCCGACCGTACTCCTGCACCAACTGCCGAGAGGCCCGAATCAATTTATTGATGGTCTCGATCATATGGACCGGGATCCGGATGGTTCGAGCCTGATCCGCAATGGCCCGGGTAATGGCCTGGCGGATCCACCACGTGGCATACGTGGAGAACTTATACCCCCGTTGGTACTCGAATTTCTCCACGGCCCGCATGAGACCGATGTTCCCCTCCTGAATCAGATCCAGAAACTGGAGGCCGCGGTTCGTGTACTTCTTCGCAATGGAGATGACGAGGCGGAGGTTCGCCTCCACCATCTCCCGCTTGGCATTCAACGCCTTCCGTTCACCCCGGCTGATGGCCTGAAGCAACTCGTGCAGCTCGGCGGAGGTGGCGCCGCCCTCTTGCTCGGCCCGCTGGATCTTCTTGTCAATGACCTGAATCTGCCGCTCCAGGTCCTCCAGCCTCTCCCGCGGGAACCTGGTCCGCCGCATCAGGGTCCGCATGGAGACCCCGTTGCCCATGGCGGTATCGCGGAGCACCTTGAAAGTGGCGGCGCTCAAGCGCGTGGAGCGCCTGAGCTCCCTGACCTCCTGTTCCGCCTTCTCGGTCCGCTCCAGGGTACCCCGCATGCGGGCGACGACCCGTTCGATGACCCGCTGGTTGAGATGAAGTCGTCGCAGGAGCTCGGCCTGCCGGCCCTTTCGCTCCTGCATCTCATGCTGCAGCCGCTCCGCCCGCTTGGCATTCCCGTGTTGCTCGGCCCGCTCCAGCCGCCTGGCCAGCTCCTCAACCTTCTCCTGCTCCTGCCTGAGCCCCCTCAGGACCGGCGCCAGTTCCGCAATCAGCTCCTTCTCCTTCTGCTCCGAGATCTCGTCAAAATCGTTCAGGGTGACAAGATCGCCGACCCGGAGCCGGCCCTGGAGCAGACGTTCCCCCAAGAAGATCACCTCCCGGACGGCAATGCCGGCCCGGCAGACCGCCTCGGTGACCTCGCGGCGCCCCTCCTCGATCCGCTTGGCGATCCCGATCTCCCCCTCGCGGGAGAGGAGCGGCGTCTTTCCCATCTCTCGGAGGTACATCCGGACTGGATCATCGGTCCGACCCACCGGCGCTGGGGACAGGTCCACCTCGGGTTCGACCCCGCGCGACGGAAGGCCCGCCACCTTCTTCGCCTGCGGCCGCCCCGCCTCCCTGGGGGAATCGATGACTTCGATATCCATCTCGTCCAATCCGATCAGGATCCGATCAATTTGCTCGGGAGAGGTGATGTCCTCCGGGAGACACTTATTGATCTCCTCGTAGGTCAGATATCCCTTCTTCTTCCCCAAGCTGATAAGGGCCTGGAGCTCCCCCACTCTCCCCTCCTTTGTCATACCGGCCTTCCCCCCCTTTTTGTCCTTCACGCTTCCCTCTGGCATGCCCTCACACCCCATTCACTTAATATAGTCCGTTTCCGAAATTCGGCCACCCGTCAGCGTCCGTTTCTGATCGAGAAGCGCCTTTACCCGAACAAGATCCCCCTGCTCCCGCGCGCTCTTGAGCTCGGCCTGAACCTCCTGGAGCTTCAGTCGGATAAGACAATCCTGCACCATCCGATGCGGATCGGCGAACTCTTCCATGCCC
>JBOHQS010000060.1:0-11247 GCA_050732295.1 Methylomirabilales bacterium (SeqCode) | reverse complement strand
GGACACGATAGGGGTAGCCGCCGTCGCGGACGTGTTCGGCGAGGCGGCGCAGAGTCGCCTCATAGTCGAGAGCCAGACCGTCCGGTTGCAGGATGACCTTACCGCTCGGCAGGCCACGGCCTTCAACGAACTCCTGGACTTCGGGCAGATCGGTGGCCGGATCGCAGATGACGAACTTTAGATAGTAATTCTGCGCCCTCCCGAGCCAGTCGAGTGGCCCCCATTTAATATCCATCCCTGCATTCTTGAGCTTCGGCGATACCGCCCAGTGCTGGACCAGTTCGCGCAGCGCCTGCTCCGGCGTGTGCAGACCATTGGTCTCTACCACCACCTGATAGCCTCGCGTGTCAAGCGCGGCGACGAGCGGGAGGAGCGGTTGAAGCATTGGTTCGCCGCCGGTAAGGGTGACGAGACGGGCGCGGGGTTCCTTCTGAAGCCACGCCAGGATCTCTTCCATGGACACAGAAGCATAATCCTTCCCCTCAACCGCCTGATCCTGCCGAACCCATGTGTACTTGGAATCGCACCAGGAGCACGTGAGGTCGCACCGGTAGAAGCGGATGAAGTGGGAGGGGATCCCGATAACTTCCCCCTCACCCTGAATCGAGGTGAATAGCTCACTGACTTGAAAGGTCATCTCCATTGCATCCATCGCAACAAAACTCTACGCCGGCATCCCGACGATGTCAACGGCTCCCTGGGTATGGCTGCCAGCTGTCCGCAGTCAGCCGAGGGGAGCAAATCCGGTGGAAGCTGGTTTGCGTCCGCCCGGGAGTACCGCCACGCCAAAGGCGCCTGCAGGCCCCGAGCGACATTGGCGGAAGCGGCGGGGTCCCCCGGCGAGCGACGGCCTGGGAAACCGAGGCACGATCCGTGCCCGACTTCCTTTGCACGGATCGTGAACACGGAGGGACCCAGGCCGTAAGCCGCCGCAGAGGGTCGCCGCGAGAGGCCCGGAGCGAGGGGCCGAGGGCGCTGCGGGAACAGAATCAGCAACTCGTGGAGCCTTTCCGCCAACGAAGGATGCTCCCGGGGCCAGCTCGCCCCACGAGGCTAGTCCCTAGTCTCCTGTCTCCAGTCTTCAGTCTCCTCGGTCATCGGTCAACAGTCTACGGTCATCGAACAGAGGGCACAACTTGACACTCCGCGGGCCCATTGCTAGCTTCGAAAAGGCAGACGGTCAACGTACGAGAGGTGTTGAGACTCGATGCATCGTCTCGATCCGCGTCGCGATGCAGTTATCGTAGTGGATGTGCAAAACGATTTTTGTCCAGGGGGCGCCCTGCCCGTCCCGGAGGGTGATCGGGTGATTCCGCCCCTCAACGCGCTCTTGCGTCGCGCCACATGCCTTAAAATCGCCACGAGGGACTGGCATCCGAGAGAGCACGGCTCCTTCAAAGACCAGGGCGGGATATGGCCGGTCCATTGTATGGCCGAGACCTGGGGCGCCGAGTTTCATCCCGCCCTGGACCATTCCCGACTACAGCTGATCGTCTCCAAGGCCACGACACCCGATCAAGAGGCCTACTCCGGATTTCAGGGAACCTCGCTGGCCACCCTCCTGCGCGAACGTGGGGTGGGACGGCTCCTGATCGGCGGGTTGGCGACTGACTACTGCGTCAAGGCTACCGCCCTCGACGCCCGGCAGGCCGGCTTCGAGGTCGTCGTCCTCGCGGATGCGATCCGGGGGGTCGAGGTGGATCAAGGGGACTGCGCCCGGGCCGTGGAGGAGATGAGGCGGGCCGGCTGTATCTTTTTCCGGACCGACCAACTTGCCTAGTACCGTTCCAACTTTTCTCACCCAATACAGAGGGCCTGCCCGTTTTCGGGGCAATAGGTTGGAACGGCACTAGCGCATGAGAGCGAAGGGCGCCTACCGGAAATCGCCCCAGTGACGCCGGACGTGCTCCATGATCCGATCGCGGTAGAAATAACCCATCAGAACGAGGAAGGCACCGATGGCGACGAGAAGGACCAAACTGGACGACTCCCCGGCCTGAAACTTCGCCCCCTGGAGCGAGAGGAGCCAGGTCCCGGGCATCCGCCCAATGGTCATGGTCACGAAAAAGGCCCACACGGGGATGGGGGTTACCCCCAGGATGTACGAAAGCGTATCCTTCGGAAAGCCCGGGATGAGAAAGAAGATGAAGACGACGATGATCCCCCGGGGCTCTTGCAGAAACGCAAATTTCTGGTACAGCTCCGGACGAACGATGCGTCGGACAAAACGCATTCCGAGCCACCGGGAGAGCCCAAAGGCCATCAGGGACCCGATGCTCAACCCGATGCAGGAGTAGACAAAGCCCTCCAAGACTCCGAAGAGGAATCCGCCCAAGAACCCTGTGGCCTCGCCCGGGATAAACGAGATGACCACCTGCGAGATCTGGAGCCCAATAAAGACGACAGGGGCGAGATCCCCGTAGCTGAGCACCAGGGCGCGAAGTTGCGTCCGGTCGGCAAAGAGTCCGAGCAGATTCCGATACGTTCCGTAGGGATCGGAAAGGGCATCCACGGACCAAAGGATACATCCCGCCACAAGCAGCAGGAGGACGCCCAAGCCAACATACAGGCTCACCTTAGGGGAGTAACCCATCACCGGACAGTCCCCTGCAGCCGCATCCTTCCCCCTCTCTACCCTCGCTCCGGCTCGGACGCCGTCAGCGCAGGACCCTACAGCTGCCGCAGCCGCGGGTTAAAAGCTTCCCTCAAACCCTCGCCGAAGAGGTTGAAGGCGAGCACGATGACCAGGATCGCCGTGCCCGGGATAATAGTCAACCACCACGCATCAAAGAGGTAATTCTTCCCGTCCGAGAGGATGTTCCCCCACGTGGCGTCCGGCGGCGGGACGCCGAACCCGAGGAAGGAGAGGGCAGACTCGGTCAGAATGGCCCCGGCGATCCCGAGGGTCGCCGAGACCAGGACCGGGGCAACAGCGTTCGGGAGCAGGTGGCGGAGGATCATCCGTGGCCCGGATACCCCCAGCGCCCGCGCAGCCTGGACAAAGTCCTGCTCGCGCAGCGCCAGGATCTCTGCACGGACAAAACGCGCCGTCCCCTCCCAACTGGTGAGACCGATCACCACCATGATGTTCCAGATCGAGGGCCTCAAAATGGCCACGACCGTCAGGATGAGAAAGAAGGCGGGGAAGGAGAGCGCCACGTCAATCAACCCGGTGATCAGTGTATCCACGCTCATCAGCCGGAGGATCCGGACGCGACCGTAATACCCAGCGATGCCCCCGAAGATGATCCCAATGGCCACCGCAATCCCGACCGCGACGAACCCGACCGAGAGAGAGACAAAGGCCCCCTCCAACATGCGAGCCAAGACATCCCGTCCCAGCTCATCGGTCCCAAGCAGGTACACGCCGAGGCGTGGCAGGGCGTCAGCGGGGACTGCCTGACGATTGGGAAGCGACAGGGGAGGCCTGAACTTGTCCGCCAGCCGCACCTGGCGGGGGTCGAGGACTGAATGATCCCCCTTGGTCGAGAGCAGGCCGAAGAGGGCCACGACGAAGAAGAGGGTGCAGGCCACCATGCCTGCCACGGCGATCCGGTCCCGGAGGAACGACCGCCAGGCAAGCCGAGAGGGGGAGACCATCACTGCTGCGGGCCCCGTCGCCGCTCCTCGCGCCATCCTACTCGACCCCCTCCAGCCGGATCCGCGGGTCCACCACCATATAGAGCAGGTCCGAAAGCAACGTCCCCACCAGCGTCAAGAGCGCGGCGATAAAGTTGAGGGTAATCACGATCGGGTAGTCGCGGCTCAGAACCGCCTCGTAGCCCAGTCGGCCGATCCCCGGCCAGGCGAAGATCGTCTCGATGATGACGCTGCCGCCGACCAGCCCCGGGACGATCAGGCCGAGCATCGTCACGAAAGGGAGCAGGCCGTTGCGCAGGGCATGCTTATACAGGACGGTGTCCTCATCCAAACCCTTCGCCCGGGCGGTCCGCACGTAATCCGACGTAATGACCTCGAGCATCTGCGCACGCACATATCGGGACAGGATGGCGATCCCGGCCGTCGCCCCGAGGACCGAGGGCAGGACCAGGTGCCACGTCCGATCCATGAACGACCAGACGGGATTCCGCCCCTGGTGCCCAAACGTCCTGAGGCCGATCACGTCCACGTGGAAAGTCTGGACGGCGAAGATGATCAGGAGATACGCGAGGTAAAACCCCGGGATCGAGATCAGAGCGAAGACCACAACCGTGGTGACCTTGTCCAGGATGGAGTTGCGGCGGATCGCCGTGGTGATCCCCAGCGGGAAGGCAGCGCACCAGACGAGGATCGTCCCGGCCAGAAAGAGCCACAGGCTATTCCAGACCCGCTCGACGATCTTGGGCAAGACCGGCTGGTTGTCCTTGAAGGAGCGGAGCTCGCCCGTAAACAGCCTTTGGTAGAAGCGGAGGTACTGGATGTGCAGGGGCTGATCCAAGTCGAAGGCCTTCCGGTAGCGCTCGAGCTGCTGCGGGGTGAACCGCGGATTCATGGGGTCGATCTGGCTCGGCTCGCCCGGCGCCAGGTGGATCACGGCGAACGAGATCACCGAAATGAAAAAAAGGGTCCAGAGTTTCTTCCACCCGGTCCGCAGCAGAAACGAGAGCATCGCGCCTCAGTTGGTCGTGAGCACCGGCTCCGCGGTCTTCACCCACTGGTTGAAGTGGAACCTGATTCCGCCCAGCTTATCGGGAACGATGGTGAGGTAGCGGGGTGTCCCGTCCGCGTCCTCAACCATGCGCACCAGCTTTCGGTCGAGGAGCGCGAGGCCCTTCCCGACGAAGAGGAAGGTATACGGTTGGTCCGCGGCGATGAGCCGGTGCAGGCGTCTCGCCATGGCCACCTGCCGCTCGCGGTTATACTCCTGGCGGATGCGGACCATCAACGCATCCGCCGCCGGGTTGGCATACCCCACAAAGTTGAGCTGGAAGTGGCCCGTCTGGCTTGAATGAAAGATCTGGTAGAGGTCCGCATCCAGCCCCATGGACCAGCCGAGGATCAAGGCGTCGAAGTCCCCCTTGTCCACCCGCTCGTTGATGAAGACCGCCCACTCCATCGTGAGTGTCTCGACCTTGATGCCCAGGCGGCGCCAGGCGTTCTGGGCCACCACCATGACCGCCTTCCGGACCTCGTTGCCAGAGTTGGTGATGAGGGTAAAGGCCAAGGGCTGTCCGTTCTTCTCGAGCCACCCCTCGGCGTTTCGTCTCCAGCCGGCGTCGGCGAGGAGCGTGAGCGCCCCCTCGGGGTCGTAGGGGAGCGGCTCGACCGTCGGATCGTAGAACTCGGTCTGCTTCGGGTAGGGACCGGTCGTCCGCTCCGCCTGCGCGTAGAGCACGTAGTCGATGATTTCCTGGACGTTGATCGCCATGCCCAATGCCTTCCGCACCCGCACGTCCTGGAAGATCGGGCGCCGCATGTTATACCCGATGTACGTGTAGCCTAACCCGAGCCGTGAGAAGCTCTGGAAGCGCGGGTCGTGTCGCAACCGCTCGACCTGGTGCGGCTGCGCGCCGTAGGCATCGCTGGTCCCCGCATAGAAGGTCACCTCGGTGGTCAGCAGGTCGGGGATGATGCGGAACAGAAACTCGCGGAGGTTCGGCGCCCCCTCCCAGTAGCGGTCAAACCGCGTGAGACGAATGAACTGGTCCGTCTTCCACGCGTCGAACTGAAAGGGACCGCTGCCAATGGGCGACCGGTTGAACTGGGAATGGCGCAGGGAAAAGTCCTTAGGATCACGGCCGGCGCGGATCGCCTCCGCCCGCAGGGCGTCCCGGTTGAGGAGGTGTTCGGGCAGGATCCCCATGGTCCAGCTCCCGAACCCCGGTTCGAAGAGGCGCTTGTAGGTGATCTTGACCGCATACCGGCCGAGGGGCTCGACCGCCTTGACCGGCTCGAAATCGGGGACGCGGGGCGAGAGATTCTCGGGTGCTATGATCGCCTCGTACGTGAACTTGACATCGCCCGAGTCGAACTCATGCCCGTCGTGAAAGAGGATCCCCTTCCGCAGCCGGAAGAGGACGACGGGATTGTGCTCGGTCGGCGGGACGAGTTCCGCGGCCCGCTCCCGGGTGATGATGGGGTCAGCCGCCTTCACAAAGCGCGAGGGATCGATCCGGTCCACGTACCCGCCGAGCAGGCGGTCAATTTTTGTAAAGAAGTCCTGATCGACCTCGCGGAGGGTGAACTTGATCCGAGGGGGCTGACGCACCGTCACCTCGACCTGACGCTTGGCGGGTTTGCGCCCCTCCGGTCCCGGTTCGGTCACCTCGATCTGCCCGACGCTCGATCGGCCGGGCAGCACCTCGATCCCCTGGACGAGCTTGAGCGCGGGCTCGCCCGCCGCCCGCGCCCGCTCAAGAAATCGGAGCAGCCCGTCAGCGGTGGCCGGGGCGCCGTCGGGCAGGCGCTGGGTCTCATCCACGGTGAGATACGCCTCTTCAAAGATCTCCCACACCTCGGCCAGTCGCCCGCGGAAGGAGAGGTCGAGGTCCCGATCGATCAACCCTTCGAAGACAAGGGTGTGAATCGCCGCGCTGGCTGAATCGGCGGCGAGGGTGGGATTCAGGATAGACGCATCGCCAATGGAGGTCTCGATATACCGGGTGAGCCGCCCCGGATCCCCTTTGACCTGATCCTCGAAGGTGGGGACCCAGAAATAGGACTGCAACAGAAAAAGACC
This sequence comes from Methylomirabilales bacterium (SeqCode), assembly GCA_050732295.1. Classification (GTDB taxonomy): domain Bacteria; phylum Methylomirabilota; class Methylomirabilia; order Methylomirabilales; family CSP1-5; genus CSP1-5. The sequence continues at coordinate 4,568 of JBOHQS010000060.1, read as the reverse complement.
GACCAGGGTCGGAGCCAGGATCAGGATCCGCTTTACCCGCATGGAGAACCCGGAGTGGACGCCACCTGCTTCTCGGTCATACGCCGGACCCTCGCTACTGTTGTCCCGAAGCGGGCCCGGCCGGCGCCGTTTTCGGTGGCTCTTCCGGGATGACCGAGGCGGGCCCTCGTTTGGTGGCGTAGATCGTGAGGATCACCGAAGTGACCATGAAGAGGGCAGCAATGGCGGCGGTCAGCCGGTGGAGAAAGGTGGTCGGCCCCCGACCGCCGAAGACGGTCTGAGAGGACCCCCCACCAAAGGCTGCGCCAATGTCTGAACCCTTCCCGGTCTGCACCAGTATCACCCCGATCAGGGCCAACGCCAGCACGATATGGAGAGCGACCAGAATTGTGTGCATAGCACCTCCGTCTCAAGACGTCCGAGGTCCGATGTCAAGAACTGGGTTTGCTCTTTTGACCGTGACTTCGGACTTCGGACCTCGGACTTCGGACTTTTTCAAAACGGACAATACGGGCAAAGGCATCAGGCTTCAGGCTTGCCCCTCCGACGAGCACCCCATCGATATCCGGCTCGGCCATCAGCGCATCGATATTATCGGGTTTGACGCTCCCCCCGTAGAGGATTCGGACTGCCAGGCCCGCTGCCCCCCCCCAGAGCTCCCCCAACTGCTTCCGGATAAAGGCGTGAACCGTTGCCGCCTGCTCCGGGGTGGCGGTGTGCCCGGTTCCAATCGCCCAGACCGGCTCATACGCCACAACGATCCCTTCTCCCGCCTGCGGAGGGATGTCACTCAGCCCTCCCCGGAGCTGCCCCTCGACCACCCGAAACGTGCGACCCTCCTCGCGCTCCGCAAATGTCTCGCCCACACAGAGGATGGGGGCGAGGTGGTGCCGGAGGGCTGCCTTGACCTTCCGGTTGATGTTGAGGTCGGTCTCACCGAAGTAGTGTCTTCGCTCGGAGTGCCCCAAGATGACGTAGCGGCAGCCGAGGTCCGTCAGCATCACCGGTGAGACTTCGCCGGTATACGCCCCCTCCCCTTCCCAGTGCATGTTCTGCGCCCCGAGACCGATCCGAGAGCCCTGCAGTGTCTCGGCCACTACCTGTATTGCGGTAAAGGGGGGGCAAACCACCACGTCGACCCCGGCGATCTCTGCTAGCAGCGCCCGCAGCCGCTCGACGAGGGCCACGGCCTGAGCCGTGGTCTGGTACATCTTCCAGTTGCCGGCAATCAACGGCTTCCGCACATCAACCCCAGCGGTCAGCTGTCAGCACAAACCGAGAATCCTGAAAGGCCTGATGCTGACAGCCGACAGCGGACTGCTGACTGCTTCATTTTCTATCGGTGAGCGCGGCGATCCCGGGCAGCTCCTTCCCCTCCAGAAACTCGAGCGAGGCCCCGCCCCCCGTCGAGATATGGATCATTTTGTCTGCCACCCCTGCCCGGGTGACAGCCGCCGCAGTATCCCCCCCGCCGATGATTGAAGTAGCCCCACTGGACGCGATGGCCGCCGCGATGGCCCACGTCCCCTCATGAAAGGGAGGGACCTCAAAAACCCCCATGGGTCCATTCCAGAGGATCGTGCGTGCCCCCCGGATGACGACGGCAAAGGCCTCCCGCGTCTTGGGGCCGATGTCGAGCGCCATCCACCCCTCGGGGATCTCGGGACCGTCCACCACGCGGGTCGGGGGATTCGGCTGAATCCGCTCCGCAACGACATGGTCGGACGCAGGCAGGAAGGCGACCTTTGCCGCCCGGGCCGCCTTCATCGTCTCGCGGGCAACCGCCAGCTTGTCTTCCTCCACCAGGGAACTTCCCACCGAACACCCGACCGCCTTCAAGAAGGTGTATGCCATCGCCCCGCCCAGGAGGAACGTATCCACCTTCCCGATAAGATTCCGGAGGACGCCGATCTTGTCCGAGACCTTGGCCCCTCCCAGCACCGCCACGAAGGGGTGCTCCGGCGCGGTGAGGAGTTTGCCGAGGTGTTCGACCTCCCTTCTCAGGAGGAAACCGGCCGCGGCCACGGGGACAAAACGGGTGATGCCAGCCGTCGAGGCATGGGCGCGGTGCGCAGCGCCAAAGGCGTCGTTCACATACACATCGCACAGCCCCGCGAGCGCCCGGGAGAACTCCGCTCCATTCTGCTCCTCCTCCGGGTGGAAGCGCAGGTTCTCCAAGAGGAGGACCTCGCCCGCGCTGAGCTTTGCGACCGCTTCGTGCACTGTCTCCCCAACACAATCCTCGGCCATCCCAACGGGCTCCCCGAGCAGCTCCGACAGACGTGCCGCGACCGGTCTCAGGGACAGCTCGGGTGAGGGTTTGCCCTTGGGCCGACCGAGGTGGGAGCAGAGGATCACCCTCGCCTTCTGATGGCGCGCGTACCGGATCGTGGGCAGACTCTCGCGGATCCGGGTATCATCGGTCACGCGGCCCTGCTCCAACGGGACGTTGAAGTCCACCCGGATCAGCACCCGCTTGTTGGCCAACGACACCTCGTCGATACACACCTTGTTCATGTGACCGTCCGATGTCCGAGGTCCGAAGTCCAAAGCCCCAAATCACGACCGAACACGCCTGGTCATTGACGTCGGACATCGGACGTCGGACTGCTTGACTCTCTACCGGGACGCCATGTACTTGATCAGATCGCGCAGCCGGCAGGAGTATCCCCACTCGTTGTCATACCAGGCCAAGACCTTCACCAGGGTGCCGTCGATCACCGAGGTGGAGGCGCCATCCACGATGGCAGAATGCGGGTCATGGATGAAATCAACGGAGACCAGGGGTTCCTCCGTATACTCCATGAGCCCCTGGAGTTCCCCCGCGGCCGCCTTCCTAAAGGCCTGGTTCACCTCCCCCTCCGACGTCACCCGTTCGACCTCAGCCACGAGATCGATCAGCGATACATTCGCGGTGGGGACACGGATGGCGATCCCATGGAGTTTCCCCTGCAGTTCAGGCAAGACCAACCCGACGGCTTTGGCCGCCCCCGTCGTGGTCGGGATCTGAGAGAGGGCTGCCGCCCGGGCCCGCCTGAGATCCTTGTGGGGAAGGTCGAGGAGCTGCTGATCATTGGTGTAGGAGTGAATGGTCGTCATGAACCCGTGCTTGATGCGGAAGTGCTCGTGCAGCACCTTGGCCACCGGTGCGATGCAGTTGGTCGTGCAGGAGGCATTAGAGATGACGTGGTGCTTCTGGCGGTCGTACATCTTCTCATTCACCCCGAGGACGATGGTGATGTCAGGGTCTTTGGCCGGCGCAGAGATGATCACCTTCTTCGCGCCGGCCTGCAGGTGCTTCGAGGCACTCTCCCGATCGGTGAAGCGCCCCGTGGACTCCACGACGTACTCCACCCCGAGCTCCTTCCACGGCAGGCCGGCCGGATCCTTGATGGACAGGACCTTGATCGCCTTGCCGTTCACCAGGATAGCGTCGTCTCTGGCCTCGACCTGGGCGGTGAGCCTCCCGAGGATCGAGTCGTACTTCAGCAGGTGGGCGAGGGTCTTGGCATCGGTGATGTCGTTCACCGCGACAAATTCCAATGCCGCGTCCCGAAAGGATGCCCGGTACAGGTTCCGCCCGATCCGCCCGAAGCCGTTGATTCCAACACGAATGGCCACCATCGTCCTCCTTATTCTCCTTCCCGCGCGAGCGCGGCATGCCACTTGGGACGATCTGAAAAAGCCTCATCCATGATAGGGGCCGCGCGCTGCGAAGTCAACCTCACAGCGCCCGCGCCAGCGTGTAGACGAGGACCGTGCGGGCCCCGGCCTTCATCAAGACCTTGGCGCACTCATTGACCGTCGCGCCGGTCGTGAGGACATCATCCACGAGGAGGAGGGATCGGCCATCGATCCGTACCGGATCCCGGACGGCGAAGGCCCCGCGGACATTCCGCGCGCGGTCCCGCGCCTTCCCAGCCTGCGGCGGGGTGGGGCGGACGCGCTCTACGGTCCTCCGGAGGACTGGCCGATGGAGACGCTTGCCGACGACCCTGGCCAGGATATCAGCCTGGTTGAACCCTCGCTCTCGCTCTCGTCCTCGATGGAGGGGAACCGGCACAACCGCGTCGATGGCGCGCCCATCAAAGAGATCGGCGACTCGCGTCGCCATGAGGCGCCCCAGATAGGCCCCCAGGGCGATTCGTCGACCGTGTTTGAACAGGAGGAGGATCTCCCGGAGGGGATCGTCCCGGGCATAGAGAACGGCGGACCGGGCGAGAAGGTACTGGGGCGCCCGGGTCCGACACGCCTGGCAACGGTGCGAGGGGGGATGGGCGAGGGGACTGCCCCAGAAGGGGCGCCCGCACCGGGGACAGAAGGGGGCTTCGAGAATCCGGATCCCTCCCCAGCAGGCGCCGCAGACGACCGATCGGGATCCAATGCCGAGCGGGCCCTGACAGACGGCACACCAGGCCGGGAGCAGGAGCCGGAGGAGGGCAAAATAGAGTTCCGAGCCCCAGCGCTTGAAGCGGCCGAGCGGCTCCACCGAGCGACTCGACTGGGCGGTTCGACCGGGCTCACCGCCCTGAGTACGTCGAAGGGCTCGCCGAAGTCTTGACGAGGTC
>JBOHQS010000059.1:0-11739 GCA_050732295.1 Methylomirabilales bacterium (SeqCode) | reverse complement strand
CCGCCTGCAACGACTCCTCCTCCCCCTCTGTGAGATGCGCTGCATCGATTTCCCGGATCTGGTGTTCCAGCAGATCCTTGCGCTGGGCCTTTTCCCGTTCGCCCTGCTGGAGCGCGTCCCGCTCTGCCTGCAGCGTCTGCCATCGGCGATAGACGGCCTGATAGTCCTGGACCTCTTTCGTGAGACCCCCAAAAGCATCCAGCAGCTCCAGGTGGCGCCGGGGATTCTGCAGGAGCACGCTTTCGTGCTGTCCATGCATGTCGACCAGATGCTCTCCCAGCGCCTTGACCGTGGCCACTCCTGTCATCGTCCCGTTCACGTAGGCGCGGCTCCTCCCCTCCCTGGCGAGGTGCCGCCGGACGACAAGGTCGTCCTCCGCGGCCATCGGGATCCCCTGCGAGCCGAGGAGGCTTCCCACGGGACCGGCATCGGGAATCGTAAAGGCGGCCTCGACCACCGCCTCTTCCTCTCCAGATCGGATCAGCTCAATATCCCCTCGCGCCCCCAGGGTCAGGCTCAGCGCACTGATCACGATCGATTTGCCAGCCCCTGTCTCTCCCGTCAGCACGTTCAAGCCGGGCCCGAAATTCGCCCGCACCTGATCAACGACGGTAAAGTGCCGGATGGCGATCTCGCGCAACATCCCTCAGACCGTTCATGGTTCATCGTTCATGGTTGAGGGCCGGAGACATGGAGTCTTGCCGTGAACCCTGAACCATGAACTCTGAACTGTCATCGTTCGCCCCACTTGAGCTTCGACCGAAGGATCTCGTAGTAGCTCTTCTTCGGGGAGACGATCAGGGTGATCTCCCGGTCCGCCCGCCGAATCTCAACCAGGTCCCGATACCGGAGAGGGAAACCCACCTGCCCGTCCAGGGTGAGATACATATCTTCACCCTGGGACTCAAGGGCCACCCGCACCCTGACCTCTTCCGGAACCACCAGCGGCCGGGTTGTCAGGCCGTGAGGACAAATCGGGACCAGGATGAGCGCGCGCATGGTGGGAAAAACGATGGGCCCGCCGGCAGAGAGGCCGTAGGCGGTGGAGCCGGTCGGCGTACACACGATGAGACCATCAGCGCGATACGCGGTCACGTATTCCTGTTCAATGGAGATCTCGAGCTCGACGATACGGGAGAGCGCCCCCTTCGTGATCACCGCGTCGTTCAAGACGACATACTCAGCAACCTGCTCTCCCTGACGCTCTACCGTCACCTGGAGGAGCATCCGGCGACTCCCCCGATACTTCCCCGCGAGGACCGCCCCCAGCACCGGGTAGAGCTCATCCAGCGTCACCGCCGTCAAGAAACCCAATCCCCCGAGGTTGACCCCAAGGATCGGGATCTCCTCCGACTCCACCACCCTCGCCACCGAGAGTAACGTCCCATCCCCGCCGAGCACCACGACGAGGTCTGCCATCCTCGGGACATCGGACTTGGGTACCACGGTCGCCTCTGCCCCGACAAGGGCCGCCGTGTCCGCATCCAGGACGACCTCCCGGTCTTCCGCCCTGAGCCAGCTGATCAGGTGCTCGACCACCTCCCGGGCCTCCGGCCGGTGTGGTTTCGCCACGATGCCGACCCGTTTGAAAAGTCCCGTTGCCATCCCAGACCTCAACGCGCCTTCTGTTCGAGGCCCTCCCTGCTGGCCGAGTCAACCGTCTCTTCGATCAAGCGTTCGACATCGCCGATGCCCCCTGGCCTCGCGCTGCTCTTCGCCAGGTAGAGGAAGAACTCGCGATTCCCCTTCGCCCCCAGGATCGGGGATGGACAGAGGCCCTTGACCACCATACCGAGCCCGTGCGCGCTGCCGGCCACCTTCCGAATCACACGCCCATGCTGGCGCGGATCGCGGACGACCCCTCCCTTCCCCACCTCTCCTTTTCCCACTTCAAACTGCGGCTTGATCAGGGCAACGATGTCGCCGTCGGGAAGGAGCAGGTCCCCGATCACCGGAATCACGAGCGTGAGGGAGATGAAAGCAACGTCGATCACCGCCAGATGAGGCCGCACAGGCAGCTGGCGGCTGGTCAGATGCCGGACATTGACCCGTTCGAGAACAATCACCCGGGGATCGTGCCGGAGACGCGGGTGCAGGTGGCCGTGGCCCACATCCACGGCGATAACGCTCGCCGCCCCAGCCTGAAGCAGACAATCGGTAAACCCGCCGGTCCCCGCCCCGACGTCGAGACAGACCTTCTCCTTGACATTGACGCCGAAGGCATCGAGCGCGCCCCGAAGCTTGACGCCCCCCCGACCGACGAAGGGGTGCTCCGGGCCGGCGATGGTCACTGCCGCTTCCGATCCAATCAGGGTGCCCGCCTTATCGACCCGTCGGCCATCCACTCGCACCTGGCCGGCGAGGATCAGTCCCCGTGCGCGCTCTCGGCTCTCGACCAGCGCCTCGTCCACCAGGCGCTGATCCAGACGTTTCCTGGAGTTCCTTGGGTTTCTTGAGTTCATTGGGTTTGTTGGGCCACCAGCCACCTGGCTTCCGCTACTCCTTCCCTTCTTCAAAGGGGGTCTCCACAATCTCGCCTCGCTCATTCTTTAGGAGGATCGTGATCCGCCGCTCGGCCTCCTCGAGACGATGCGTGCAGACCTTGGTGAGATGCACTCCTTCCTCGAAGAGACGGAGTGACTCCTCCAGGGGCAGCTCGCCCGACTCCAGACGGTTCACGACCGCCTCAAGTCTCGTCAGGGCCTCCTCGAATTGTATCTCTTTCCCGTCTGCCATCCCGTTCCCCGTACCACCGCGTGTCGATCACCGAAAGAGGCCTGTGCACGCCTACTGCCGCTGTTCCTCAACCCGACAGATCAGTCCCCCCTGGTGGAGCAGCACCTCCACGCGTTCCCCCTCCGCGGCGGAGGCAGCACGCGTGAGGATGCTGAGATCGGGAAGTCGCCGGCAGACGCTGTATCCGCGGGCCAGGATGGCCAAGGGGCTGAGCGAATCGAGCCGCGCCGCCGCGGTTCTGAGATCCCCCCGCCACAGCGCGAGGCGATGGCTCATCGATGATTGAAGCGCCAGCGCCCCGTCTCTGAGCCGCTCCCGCTGCCGCTTCACCCGCTCGAGGGGACTGAGCAGCCTGAGGTGCCGTTCGAGACTTCGCAGTCGCTCTCCACTCCTTTCGGCCCGGTACCGCATATGACTCACCAGTCGGCTGAAGAGATCGTCTACCCGCTGGCTGAGTTCTGCCTTGCGCGAGATGACGATCTCTGCAGCCGCCGAGGGGGTCGGGGCACGGACATCAGCCACGAAGTCGGCAATGGTGAAGTCGGTCTCATGGCCCACCGCGGAGATCACCGGCGTCTGGGAGGCGTAGATAGCGCGAGCGACCACCTCTTCGTTAAAGGCCCAGAGGTCCTCGATGGATCCTCCGCCTCGCGCCACGATGAGGACATCCAGATCCCCCCGTTTGTTCAGGCACTCGACCCCTTCCACGATTTCGGCCGCGGCCCCCTCCCCCTGAACCCTGACGGGGAAGATGAGGACCTGGACGTTGGCAAACCGTCGGTGGATGATCTGGAGGATGTCCCGGATCGCCGCACCACTCGGGGACGTGACGAGGCCGATCTTCTTGGGAAGGAGTGGGATGGGTCGTTTCCGCGCGGGGTCAAAGAGTCCCTCGGCCTCGAGGCGGGTCTTCAGCTGCTCAAAGGCGAGCTGCAGGGCGCCGAGCCCCTTGGGCTCCATGTATTCTACATAGACTTGGTACTCCCCTCGGGGCTCGTAGATGGTCACATTGCCAAAGACGATGACCGCCAAACCATCCTCGGGTCGAAACTGGAGCCCCCGGTTGCTCCCTCGGAACATGACCGCGCGGAGCTGCCCCCGATCGTCTTTGAGGGTAAAGTACATGTGGCCCGAGGTGTGGTGCTTGAAGTTGGAGATCTCCCCCTCGACCCAGACCCCGGTGAATGTGTTTTCGAGGAGGGCCTTGAGTTCGGCGGTCAGCTCACTAACGCTGTAGATGCGCGGCGTTCGTAACTCCACAGCCTCCTCTTAACATAGCCCCTCTCCCTTGTCAAACCTCTCGCCTGCTGGCGAAGTCCGATTCAATCCCCCGCCCAGACGCCCAGCTCCTGCCGATACGTCCTGGACGTCACCGCGCCATCCCGCAATGCAAAGGTGACTGCCCCGTCCCGGTCGGTCCGAAAGACCTGGATTCCCTGGGCCGCGTACCGAGCGAGGGTCTCGTGGTGCGGATGCCCAAAGGGATTCCGGTCCCCCGCCTGAATGACCGCCCACCGGGGTCTCACCTCGCGGAGAAACGAGGTGGAACTCGCCCCCCGGCTTCCATGATGAGGGACCTTGAGCAGATCGGCCTCGAGCGTGAGGCCCGCATCAAGGAGCGACGCCTCTCCCTCCCCCTCGATATCACCGGTGAGGAGCAGGCGAAGCTGTTGCTGATCGATGCGGAGGACGAGAGAGTTGTTATTGGCCATGGTTGTGGGGCGTCCCTTCCGGGGGATGAAAAAGGGCCGGGGCGGATGGAGCGCCGTCACCGCGACACCGGGTCCAAGCGCTATGTGCTCCCCTCGGGTGATCCGTCGCAGCCGGATCTGCTTTTCCCGGACAAAGCTCTGAAGCCACAGGTACGTCGGATCGGTGGAGGAATAACCGCTTTCCCACACCTCCCCCACGGGGAAGTTCTCCAGGACCGCCTTGAGGCCTGCCGAATGGTCAAATTGAGGATGGGTTAGCACCACGACATCGATCCGACGGATCCAGCGATACCAGAGATAGGGCGCAACGACCTGCTCACCAATATCGAAACGGTCATCAAAGCTTCCGCCCCCGTCTACCAAGATCGATTTCCCATCGGCGAGCTCCAAGAAGATTGCGTCTCCTTGGCCCACGTCGAGGAAGGTCGCCTGAAACTCCCCTCCGCGGTTCAGGAGCTTCCATCCGATCTGTCCGAGGAGGAACAGGAAGCAGAGGACTGTTGCAAGCACCCTGCGCCGGAAGACCGGGCCGAGCAACAGAGCCAACATAGCGGAGTATGTCACCACCATGAGAGGGGTCGGGGTGTAGAGTCGGACAGAGGCGAGGGGGAGGGCGGCAAAGGTCTGCGCCGCCTGGATTGCTGCCTTGGTCAGCACGAGGACGACGGTTTGGACGGGGGGAAATCCCTCTCGGACGAGCAGGAGAAGCAGACTATAGCCCATGCCGAACACGGTCACGAGGCCGCCGAGGGGCACGATGACCAGATTCGCCAAAATGCCGGTCACGGAGGCCCGATTGAAATGGAGGGCAAGGACGGGTAGCACCCCCAGAGATGCCGCAGCCGAGGCAATGAGGGACGCGAGGAGCCACCGCCACGGCCTGGCGATGTGGCTCAGATCCCATCGCTCGACCGCGACGAGGATGGCCCCGGTGGCTGCAAAGGTCAGCTGGAACCCTGCGTCGAAGAGCGAGAGAGGATTCCACAAGAGGAGGATGAACCCGGCCAAGGCGAGCGTGTTGTAGAGGTCTCGCCCACGGCCAGCGATGACGGCCAGGAGGTACAGGCCGGTCATGAGGGCTGCCCGAACGACCGGTGGGCTTCCCCCCGCCACGAGGGTATAGAGGACGACGCCAACGACGGTGATCAGACTCCCCGCCACTGGTGGAAGCCGCAGAAGACGGGCGAAGAAGAAGAGGACACCGGCGAAGAACCCGACCTGAAACCCGGAGATCACCAAGGTGTGGTAGGTGCCCGAAAGGAGAAAGGCCTTGCGGATTTCCGCCGAAAGTCCGGACTGGTCGCCGAGGACCATCGCCTTGAGGACTCCCCCCTCCTCGGGCGGGAGATCGGCTCCGATTCTCTTGAGCATCGTCTCGCGGAGATCCGCAACGACCCGGAGAACCTCATTGCCTCCATCCCGGCCCAGGAGACGGATCTCTTCTCCTTCCCGCCCCCACCCCTCAAGCTGAAATCCTCTGGCCAGGGCATAGCGGCGATAGTTAAACGCCCCAGGGTTCCAGTATCCTCTCGGACGGCGCAACCGAAAATTCCCCCGGATCCGATCCCCGTATCGGTACTCCTGGACCGGATCAAGGATGCTGACACGAGCACCGCCGCTCGTCTGGTATCGATCCTCCCCCAGGGTGATCTCCTCCACTTGGACCAGGAAGCGGACACGTTTTTCCCGCCGCCACCCCTCTCCGGGTGGGATCACCTCCGGCGGCGAAATGATCACTCCCTCAAGCCCCACCCTCCCCGTGAGCATCGCCTCGGGGACCTTCGAGAGGTGAAAGCGTCCCTGGGGGTGGACCGCCTGCAGGTATCGAAGAGATCCGAAGAGGAGAAACGCCACAAGAATCGAGATCGTTGCGGCCACCAGGCGCGAAGCCCACAGCGCCAAGGCCCCTACACCTAGCACTAGGACGGTGGCCAGAAGGAGGTGCATGGGTGGGAAGGGAAGGGATGGGCCAGTCAACAGACCAATACTGTAGGCCAGCACCAGCGGAATGAGGGGTCGTCGAAACGGAGTGATGGTCGATGGGTGGGTGTCCATCACAGAGGCCGGGAAGAAGGGGGGGAACAGAGACTCTTTACTTTCGTCGATCGAGGGGTTAGGATACGCTGGTCATGAAGGCGGGCGTGAGGATCATCGATCGATACATCGGCCGCGAGCTCTTCACCTCAATGGGCCTCGGACTCGGATTTTTTACTTTCGTGCTCCTGACTAAGCCGCTCCTGAAACTCATCGAGCTTGTCGTCACCAAGCACGTCCCCCTCGCAAGCGTTGCGTGGCTCTTTCTGTTTATCCTCCCTCCCCTGCTGGGCTTTACCACCCCCATGGCCCTTCTCCTTGCGGTCATCGCCACGTACGGCCGACTGGCTGCCGACCAGGAGATCACCGCACTCAAGGCGGCGGGATGCAGACTGTACCGTCTGTCCCTGCCCGCCTTCGGCGTCGGCATCGTGGCCATGGCCATCACCGCTGCCAGCAGCATCTATGCCGTTCCCTGGGCGGCGCAGGCCTTCCGAGACCTGCTGTTCGTCCTCACACGGACCCAGGCAACCATAGGCATCGAGGAAGGGGTCTTCAACGACGACTTTCATGGCCTGATCCTGTACGCCAACCGCCTGGACAACTCCAAAGGGGTCATGGAGGGGGTCTTTGTGGTCGATACCAGGGATGAGAAAAACCCGCGCACGATCACAGCCCGCCGGGGCCGCGTCGCTCCCGATGATCGACAGACCACCGTCGTGCTCGAGCTCCAGGACGGCTCCGCCCACGTGATCCCCGAGGGGAACCCGCGTAACTACCAGGTCTCCAGGTTTCAGACCTTGAAGTTGCCCCTCTCCGTGGGCGATTCCCGGAGCGGCGGCGTGAATGAGAAGAACCCGGACGAGATGACGATCGCCGAACTGCTCGCCGCCATCCGGGACCGTGGCGCCGCCGGAGGAAAGACGGCAGACCTGGTGGTTAGTCTTCACCACCGATTCGCCACTCCCGCCGCCTGTCTCGTCTTCATCACCCTCGGCACACCGCTGGCGATTCGTATCCGGCGATCAGGTCGAGGGATCAGCCTCGGGCTCACCACTGCTCTGGCTTTCGTCTACTACATCCTGATGGTCTTCGGTCACGGGATGGGGAAGAATGGCATCATCCCGCCCTTCTGGGGCGTCTGGCTCCCGAATCTCCTCCTCGGCAGCATCGGCCTGCTCCTCTTTATCGGCGGAGACCGCGAATCGTGGGTCCCCGCATCCCTTCGGGAGGCGTGGGCCACCGCCCGAGGCCTGAGAGGGCCATGATCCGCATTCTGGATCGGTACATCGGGCGAGATTTCTTGATTCTGTTCGGTCCCACCCTTGTGGTCTGTGTGGCCACCTCCGTCCTCGCCCACCTCTTCGAGTGGCTCCACCGGTACGTCGCCTGGGGAGCCTCGGTCTCCGATATCCTGAGTTACTACCTTTACACGCTTCCGCAGGAGACCCTCCGCATGGCCCCCTTTGCCGTTCTGATCGCCTCCTTTCTCAGCGTTGGCAAATTCAACCGGAACCATGAACTGCTCGCCATGCAGATGGCGCGCCTGCACCCCCTCCGGGCGGTTCTGCCCATTATCCTCCTTGCCCTGGGGATCACCGCCATGCTCTCTGTGGTCCAAGAAGTGATTGCCCCCGGCGCAAACGAGATTGCCCTGCGAATCCGTCAGCTGCAGATGAAAAAGGAGACCGCGTTTCATCGGACCCGGAGCCAGGACATCTGGTATCTGGCGGGGCCAGACCGCATCCTCCACATCGACCTCCTGGACACCAGGAAGGGCGAGATGCTCGATGTCTCTCTTTTTCAATTTTCCCCCGACTTCGTGCCGATTGAGCGAATCGAGGCAGCCAGAGGCCAGTGGAGGGACGGGCGTTGGGTCCTCTCGGACGTCCAGATTCACCGATTCTCGGGAGGAGGAATTGAGATGAGCGTCGCCGAGGTCCGGGAAATGCCCTTGCAGTTGGACGGGACCCCTGAGGACCTGGCGGTCGTCGAGAAGGCAGTAGCGGAGATGGGCTATGCGGAGCTCAGGCGGTATATCCAGCGACTGACCCGCGCCGGGGTGGACGCCCGTCGCTACGTGGCGGATCTGGCGGCCAAGCCGGCCACATTAGCCGTCAATTTCATCAGCGCGCTCATAGGGATTGTCATCGCGTTCCGGGTCGGACGCCAGGGATTCTTCGTCCACATGGGCACGTGCATCGCCGTGGCGGCCCTGTACTGGTTCCTTTTCTCCATAACCCTCCAGCTGGCCCGCAACGACGTGTTCCCCCCACTCCTCCTCGTCTGGCTTCCAAACCTGATCTTTGGGGGCCTCGCCTTCTTCGGCCTGCTCCGGGCTCAACCCCGCATCTAGAGGAGGGCTATCGGCTATCGGCCGTCAGCAGTCAGCGATCATGAAGGGAGGAATATGACTTCAGCCGGACCGGTGCTCGCTGACTTGCTGCTCCTGTAGAGTTGCTGACAGCTGATTGCGGACTGCCGATTGCTTACTTAGGTCCCGGACTCCCAAGACCGGAGATACCGCTGCTGCTCCGCGGTCAAGCTATCGATCTTGACCCCCATCGAGGTGAGCTTGAGGCGCGCGACTTGCGCGTCTACCGCCTTCGGGACTGGGTACACGCGATTGGCGAGCCGATGGGCATGCTGGACCGCATACTGCACCGACAGGGCCTGGTTGGCAAAGCTCATGTCCATCACCGAAGCCGGATGACCCTCCGCAGCCGCAAGATTGACCAACCTCCCCTCGGCCAACAGAAAGAGTCGCCGGCCATTCCGCAGCGTGAACTCTTCCACGTGTTCCCGAACCGTGCGCCGCTTCTTCGCCAGGGATCGAAGTCCCTTGAGGTCGATCTCCACATTAAAGTGGCCGGCATTGCACAGGATGGCACCATCCCGCATCCGCTGGAGGTGCTCCCGGCGAAGCACCTGGGTGTTGCCGGTGGCGGTGATGAAGACCTCTCCCACGCGGACCGCCTCGCCCATCGGCATGACGCGGAACCCGTCCATCATCGCCTCTAGTGCCCGCACGGGATCTACCTCGGTGACGATGACGTGCGAGCCCATCCCCTGAGCCCGGGTCGCCACGCCGCGACCACACCAGCCGTATCCCGAGACCACCACCTGCCGGCCGGCCAGCAGGACATTGGTGGCACGGAGAAGGCCATCCAGGGTACTCTGCCCGGTCCCATACCGGTTGTCGAAGAGGTGTTTCGTGTCGGCATCGTTGACAGCAATGATCGGGTACCGGAGGACCCCCTTCTCCTCCATGCGTCGCAGACGTACAACCCCGGTAGTGGTCTCCTCCGTCCCGGCGATAACCCCGGGGAGCAGATCAGTCCGCTCGCCATGGAGGACCGAGATCGTATCCGCCCCGTCATCCATGGTGATATGGGGGCGGATCTCCAAGGCGCTCTGAATATGCTTGTAATAGGTCCGTCGATCCTCTCCCCTGCGGGCAAACACTGGAACGCGCAGGTGTTTGACCAGGGAGGCAGCAACATCGTCCTGCGTGCTCAACGGGTTGCTGGCGCACAGGGCCACCTGCGCCCCGCCCGCCTTGAGCGCCCGAAGGAGATTGGCCGTCTCGGTCGTTACATGGAGACAGGCCGAAACCCGGATGCCCCGCAGGGGTCTCTCCTTCCTGAATCGCGCCTCGATATGGGCGAGCACCGGCATGAACTGCCCGGCCCACTCGATCCGTTTGAGTCCCTTGTCGGCGAGGCGGAGATCTGTGACGTCGTATTCCACACCTGCTCCTCGCTAGAAGGCTAGAAAGCTGGCAAGCTAGAATGCTGAGGACTTCATGGCCCGTATAGGACTAGCCTTCCAGCTTTCGAGCGTTCCAGCATACTAGCATCTTAGGCGCCGAACCGGCCCGCCTCTCGTGCCAGGAGCTCAGCACGGTCGGTCCGCTCCCACGTGAAGTCCGGCTCGGTGCGGCCGAAGTGGCCATACACCGCGGTCTGTTTGTAGATAGGCCGACGCAGGTCCAAGGCCTTCAGGATCTCCGCGGGGGTGAGTTCAAAGTGCTTGCGGACCAGGGAGCAGAGAATCTCATCGGGGATCTTCCCCGTCCCCTTGGTGTCGACCATGACCGAGACCGGCTCAGGGATGCCGATGGCGTAAGCCAACTGCACCTCGCATCTGTCTGCGAGTTGGGCCGCAACGATATTCTTAGCGATATAGCGGGCCATATAGGAGGCGGACCGGTCGACTTTGGTCGGATCCTTTCCCGAATAGGCGCCGCCCCCATGGCTTCCGACCCCTCCATACGTATCGACGATAACCTTCCTCCCGGTCAGTCCCGTGTCGCCCTTGGGTCCACCAATGACGAACCGACCCGTTGGGTTGATGTGATAGACGACCTGCTCTGAATCCAAGAGCCCGGGGGGGATGATGGGCAGAATCACCTGCTCGACGATGTCTTCCCGTAATTGTTGGAGCGTGACATCGGGGCTGTGCTGGGCGGCGACCACCACGGTGGTGATCCGGCTCGGCTTCCTGTCCACGTACTCCACGGTGACCTGAGATTTTCCGTCCGGGCGGAGGTACTCCAAGATATTCGTCTTCCGCAGCTCCGCCAGTCGGCGGCAGAGCTTATGGGCCAGCATGATCGGCATGGGCATCAACTCGGGGGTCTCGCGCGTGGCATAACCGAACATCAGTCCCTGGTCGCCGGCCCCATGAATATCCACCCCCAGCGCGATGTCCGCAGACTGCTCCTGAATGGCTGTGATCACTGCGCAGGTTTCATAGTCGAAACCGTACTTGGCCCGCGTGTACCCGGCATCACGGATGGTCTCTCGCACGATCCTGGGGATGTCGACGTAACATCTCGTGGTAATCTCGCCGGCCACGAAGGCCAGGCCCGTGGTCACCATGGTTTCGCAGGCCACCCGCCCGTACGGATCCTGGGCAAAGATCGCATCCAGAATCGCATCAGAGATCTGATCTGCAATCTTGTCGGGATGGCCCTCGGTGACCGACTCCGATGTAAATAGATACCGTCCTGGCGGCATGGGTATTTTCCTCCTCACAAGTTCCGGTTACTCTGAAAATCCGCGCACACCTGGTCCCATACGCCCTGGGATTTGAGCAGCCACTCCACCGCCTCCCGGACCGCCCCCCTCCCTCCAGGCAGGGAGGTCACCAGGTGGGCGACCCGCCGGATCTCCGCCGGCGCATCGGCAACCGTAATGGCCAGGCCAGCCCGTTGCAGCAGAGGAAGGTCCGGAAGATCATCGCCCATATAGGC
>JBOHQS010000058.1:0-11959 GCA_050732295.1 Methylomirabilales bacterium (SeqCode) | reverse complement strand
GCCGCTCACGGGGAGGTCGTCTTTGCGGGATACGGCATCACGGCACCCGAACTGCACTACGATGACTACGCCGGCATCGATGTGACGGACAAGATCGTCCTCGTCATGAGCCATGAGCCACGGGAGAAGGATGAGAAGAGCCCCTTCCGACATCCCGACGCCTATCGGTATACCGAGGTGCGTTACAAGGCCATCAATGCCAGGGAACACGGGGCCAGGGCCATCATCGTTGTAGAAGACCCGTTAGGTCATACGGATCAGCGGGAAGAGCTGTTCGGTATCCGAGGCGTAGCGGGAGGGAGCCGGGCCGGAATCATCGCGGTGAATGCCAAACGGTCTGTGGCTGAGCGTCTCCTCAAGCAAACCGGCAAGACTGTGGTCCAGTTACAGCAAGCCATCGATCGGGCCTTGACCCCTCAAAGCTTCGTGATCTCGCGGTCCCGGGTGGCGGTCCAGGTCACGCTCATTGAAGAGCGAGGGACCGCCGCCAATATCATCGGTATCCTCCCCGGACGGGATCCGGTCCTGCGGGAGACCGCCGTTGTCGTGGGCGCGCACTACGACCACCTGGGTGTCGGAGGAGAGTACTCTCTGGCACCCTCGCAGTACGGTGAGATTCACCCCGGCGCCGATGACAATGCCTCGGGGACGGCGGGGGTCATCCTCCTCGCCAGGGCCTTCGCGAAATCCGGCGGAGCCAAGCGGACCCTGATCTTTGCCGCCTTCTCCGCCGAGGAGCTGGGGATCGTGGGCTCCTCCCATTACACCAAGCATCCCCGGATCCCACTGGAGAAGACTGTGGCCATGATCAACCTCGACATGATCGGCCGCCTCAAGGACCGGACCCTCTATGTCTTCGGGGTCAAGACGGGGAAGGAGTTTGCCGACCTGCTGGAAGAGGTGAATCGCGACCGCAACCTGATCCTGAAGCTCGGTGGAGGCGGGTATGGCCCTTCGGATCATACCAGTTTCTATGCGCGAAAGATTCCGGTCCTCTTCTTCTTCACCGGGCCTCACGGCGACTATCACAGACCTTCAGACACGGTGGATAAGGTGAGCGGCGAGGGGCTGGCGGCGGTGTCCCGTTTCGCGTACCGGGTTGTCGCACATCTGGCCAATCGCGGCGAGCCGGTCACGTATGTGCGGGTAGAAGAACCTCCAGGGGGAGGAGGGAGTGGAGGATACGGGGCCTACTTTGGGTCGATCCCCGACTTCGGCTCCCAGGACGAGGAGGGCGTCCGGCTGACCGGGGTCCGTCCGGGAAGCCCGGCGGAGAAGGCGGGTCTTCGAGAAGGGGACGTCATCGTGCAGTTGGCCGGGGTCCGCATCAAGAATCTCCACGACCTCGCGTACGTCCTGCGCTCCAAGCGGGCCGGCGACACCGCGGATGTCGTCTTCCTGCGGAGCGGCAAGGAGCTCCGCGCCACCGCTACCCTCGAACAGCGCCGCTAACCATGCCTGACGTGATGCCCGGTCCATTCTGCGCATCCTGTCTTTCGTTTGGGGGACGACGACTCGACAATTGCACACACATTGATACGAAGCAGTGGTTACCCGGCCGCTTCGGTGTCACTTCCCGTGGGCCGCATAGGTTCCGCCACCTGCCTCAGCACTCACGCTTCGTAAAAGCCTTCGGGTTCGGGGAGGCCGGCGAGGCTGAACGCTCGCTTGCGAGCGAGGCATTGGGCACAGACCCCGCAGTGCCGCTCCCCTCCCAGGAGGCAGCTATAGGTCTTCGACAAATCGACGGCGAGGCTAGCGCCTAAAAGGACCACATCGTGCTTCCGAAACCCGATCAGGGGTGTCGCGATCTCAAACCTCTTGTCGAGGGTCACCGCCATCGCGCGGAACGATTCGATGAATCCCTGGGTGGAGGCGGGGTGGTCTTCGGTGTCGTCGCGGTTGATCGAGAGGCAGATGCGCGTGCAGAGGCGCTCGTGCGCGTACGAGAGCGCGATCGCCAGGATCACGAGGTTTCGGTGGGGAAAGGGCACATCGCGGTCTTTTCTCGCCCGTTGCCGAAAGCCCTCGCCCAGCGAGGACGCGTCGAGTGTCTCCAACGTCAGGCCCCGGGCCTCCGCTTGCGCCTCGCAACTCAAGCGCTCCATCCGCGCGCCGCGCTGGCCATAATCGATGTGCACTGGGACAACGGTGAAGCCCTCCTTGACCTCCCGGGCTAGCAGCGTGGAGCTGTCGACACCTCCGCTGAAGAGGACAAGACTTCGCTCTGCCGTCATGCCCTGCTGTCCCACGTAACGTCCGGCGTTCCCCGCCGCGTATTCTCGTAGCGAGCCATCACGAAGAGCGCATCCGAGAGTCGGTTGAGGTACTTGATGGCGAAGGGGCCCACGGCCTCCTTGCGACTGAGGGCGATCACCAGTCGCTCCGCCCGGCGGCACACGGTGCGCGCGACGTGCAGGTGGGCGGCGCCCGGCGAGCCGCCCGGCAGGACGAAGTTTTCCAGAGGGCTGAGTTCCGCCGACAGACGATCCATCGACTGCTCCAGGGCATCGACGTGGCGCTGCTCGATCTGCGGCACCTTGAAGCGTGCTTTGTCCTCTTCCGGAATGCACAGGTCGGAGCCCAGGTGGAACAAGTCGTTTTGGATCCGCGCCAGCTCGCCCTGGAGCATCGGATCGAGACCGGTCGCCATCGCGGCGCCGATATGGGAATTCAACTCATCGACGGTGCCGTACGCCTCGATGCGCGGTGAATCTTTGGGAACGCGTTTCCGCGTCCCCAGGCCGGTCGTGCCGTCGTCCCCAGTCCGGGTATAGACCTTTGTAATTCGTGGCATCAGCCCATCTCCTTCTCGCGCATGCCTTCCGGCCTCGCAGCCTTGGCCCTATCTTACCAAATATTCACCTGTCCGGGCTGACAAACGCCTTGCCCGAGGGCACCATCCGGGTCCGCGGACGCGTTGGGAGCATCGTGGGTTTGGCGTGGATCGACGATGCCCTCATGCTACACAGACTGCTCGTCGGTAGCAAGAGAACACTCTGTCCTTGGCCTACCCGTCGCTATTTGATTCTCCAGGCCAGCTTTGATAGACAGAAGGAGTGGAGGAATGCTTGCGATGGCTACGGAAGTGAGTTCCACCCCTAGGCATGGCGACGGCCCGGGTGCGGCCCACAACGTTCGTGAGGTGCAGCGGGCCGACTGCTGCGTCGTGGGCGCTGGGCCGGCGGGGGCCGTCCTGGCGCTCCTCCTGGCTCGTCGAGGGATTTCCGTCCTCCTGCTCGAATCGCACGGCGACTTCGAGCGCGAGTTTCGCGGTGACACCATTCATCCCTCGGTCATGGAGATCATGAAGGCACTCGGTCTCGCCGAGCGCTTGCTGGAGATCCGTCACACCAAGGTCCGCAGCCTCACCGCTCAAACCGACGAGGGTCCTGTCACCATCGCCGACTTCGGTCGACTGAAGACTCCCTATCCGTTCATCACGCTTCTTCCCCAGGCACGCTTCCTGGAATTCGTGACCGGCGAGGCGAAGCGGTTTTCCCGCTTTCGGCTGGTGATGGGTGCGCATGTGCGGGAACTCATTGACGAGGATGGGGCGATCCGGGGGGTGCGCTATCTCGGGCCGGACGGCTGGTATGAAGCGCGGGCGCTCCTCACCATCGGCGCCGATGGGCGCTTCTCGCGAATCCGCCAGGTCGCTGGACTGGAGCCGATCGCGACTTCGGCGCCCATGGACGTGCTGTGGTTTCGCCTTCCGCGCCGGCCGGACGATCCGGAGGGGGCCATCGGCGTCTTTCGGCCGGGCCGTATCCTGGTATTCCTCGATCGATCCGACCAGTGGCAGGTGGGCTACGTCTTTCCCAAGGGGGGCTACCAGAAGCTCCGCGCCGGTGGCGTCGAAGCCCTGCGGCGATCGATCGCCGAGCTGGTGCCGCAGTTTGCCGATCGTGTGAAGGTCCTCAAGGAATGGACGCAGGTCTCGCTCCTCTCAGTGGAGTCGAATCGCCTCCGGCGCTGGTATCGTCCGGGTCTGCTCCTCATCGGTGATGCGGCCCACGTGATGTCGCCGGTTGGTGGGGTCGGCATCAATTACGCGATCCAGGACGCGGTTGTGGCGGCGAACGGGCTTGCCGGGCCGCTCAGGGCCGGCCGAGTCAGCCTGCAGGATCTCGCAATGGTGCAACGGCGGCGCGAATGGCCCACGCGGATCATCCAGGCTTTTCAAAACCTGATCCAGCGGCGGGTCGTCTCTGGTGCCCTGGGCGCAACGCAACGCTTCCGACTGCCCATGGTCCTTCGACTCATCCTCAGCCTGCCGATCCTCCGGAACCTCCCCGGCCGCCTCATCGGCCTCGGTGTCTGGCGCGTGCACGTAGAGCACTGACTCCTCCCCCACACCCCGCTGAATTTTTCTCTTGACTTCCGCGTATGAACATACATACTGGTTGGTATGTTGACAGCGAGCAAGAGCCCGAGACGCAGGGTGACTGCGCCGCGCGATCCCCAGCGCACGCGAAAGCGCCTGCTTCAGGCCGCATTCAAGGAGATCTACCGCTCGGGCTTCCGGGGCACCGACCTGGAGACCATTCTGGACAGGGCCGGCGTCACCAAAGGCGCCCTCTACCACCACTTCGACAGTAAGGAAGCCCTGGGGTATGCATTGGTGGATGAGGTCATCCGAAGGATTATGGATGACAAATGGCTACGACCTTTGCAGAACGCGGAGAATCCCATTGATGCCTTGATTGGCGTTGTTCGGTCCACTTCGCTTCTCCCGGAACACATCCAGTGCGGCTGCCCGCTGAACAACCTGGCTCAGGAGATGTCGCCACTCGATGAGGGATTTCGAAAGAGACTGGCAAAGATTTTCAGGCAATGGCATGACGAGGTCGCCGCGGCGTTGCGTAAAGGGCAGAAACGTGGCGTGGTGCGGAGCGATGTGGACCCCGACGAAACGGCCATCTTCCTGATCGCTGCGAATGAGGGCTGCTGGTCCCTGGCGAAGAACTCGCAGGATGTGCGAGTGTTGCGATCGGGCATACGAAGCATGATTCGTTACCTCGAATCGCTGCGTGCGCCCCGCGGCCGAACGCGGGCGGCGCATTCCGGCTAACGGGCAGTCTTTTTTTGCGCGATGTAAAGTACCAACCAGTTGGTATTATGTCGACGAGCGGGACCATGCGAATCGCAGCAAAAGGAGAAGGACCATGACTACAAGAAAAAACAATCCCACTAAGGCACCCGCCGATGGGCAGCAGAAGCGATGAAAACGATCGAACTATTCAAACCGCCGCGCCTGTCCCCTCGCGTGTCCTCCGGCCTGCTCATTCTCAGGCTCGTCGCGGGATTGGCGTTCATATTCCACGGCTACGGGAAGATCCAAAATCCGTTCGGGTGGATGGGCCCGGACGCCCCCGTTCCTGGCGTCTTCCAAACGCTGGCGGCCGTCTCGGAGTTCGGAGGCGGGCTGGCTTGGATGCTGGGCCTGCTGACGCCCCTGGCTTCCCTCGGTCTGGCCTGCACGATGACGGTGGCGGTCTGGATGCACGCCGTCGTGCTCCACGACCCGTTCGTGCCCCAAGGACCCGGCGGCTCCTATGAATTGGCCAGCGTCTACCTCTGCGTCGCCGTCCTGCTCCTGCTCGCCGGGCCGGGGCGCTTCTCCGTGGACCGCGTCGTCTTCGGCGAGAAGGCCCTCGACGCGCCCATGCCAGATCGAAAGGAAATGAAACGATGAAGACAAGAAACAAACGACTACGGAGGATTTATGCGCTACGTTGATGGCTACGTGTTGCCGGTGCCGAAGAAAAACCTGCAGATCTACCGCCGCATCGCTCAGAAGGCGGGAAAAATCTGGCGGGAGCACGGCGCCCATGCCGGCGCGATGACGGGTACCGTCGCCAATATGACTTCCGGCGCAATCGTCGACTAGAAATGATTCGCAGACGTTACAGACAGCGTAAATCGAAAGGAGATGAAGCAATGAACACAATAAACAGAGCAAATAATAAGACAAGAATCGCAGCAGAGCCTGGCAAACAAGAGATCGTTGTTACGAAAGGAAACCATGTGCAAAAAATCACCCCATGCTTGTGGTTCGATAACCAAGCCGAAGAGGCGGCGACGTTTTATGTGTCGATTTTCAAGAATTCTAACATCGGGAGCGGTGCCCGCTATGGCGAAGAGGGGGCAAAGATTTCCGGAAGGCCAAAAGGAACGGTAATGACCGTGACATTTAAGCTAGACGAGCAAGAATTCATGGCGTTAAACGGCGGACCGATATTCAAGTTCACAGAAGCCATATCGTTCATAGTAAACTGCGACACGCAAGGTGCAGTGGATAGGCTGTGGGGGAAGCTCTCCGAAGGCGGTGAAGAAGGACCGTGCGGCTGGCTGAAAGACAAATTTGGGTTGTCGTGGCAAATCGTTCCCACTGTTTTGGGCGAGATGTTGCAAGACAAGGACCCAAAGAAATCTGAAAGAGTTATGAAAGCAATGCTCCAAATGAAAAAGATTGACATAAAAACCTTGAAGCAAGCGTATGAGCAACGATAATCCAGCAAGGCGCATGACACGCATTCGGGTTCGCCTCGTAAATGAAAACAAGAGAATGTCGGAATAAATCAAAGGAGGTCAAAAACATGAAGATCAGTCGCATCGTGGTCGTTAGTTTGGTGGTTCTTGTGGCTGGCGGTGTGCAGGCTGCGGACAAGAAGAGCAAGGCGAAGGAAATGGAGATGGACCCGGCGATCCAGGAAGCAATGAAAAGGGGCGCGCCGGGCGAACATCACAAGGCCTTCGAACCTTTCGTCGGACGGTTTACAACGACGAGCCGGATGTGGATGAAACCCGGCGAGGCGCCTCAGGAATCGACAGGATCGGCGGTACATACCTGGGTGCTCGGCGGCCGTTTTCTCAAGATGGACGTGCGCGGCGACATGGGCGGTCAGCCTTTCGAAGGGCTTGGCTACCTCGGCTATGACAACATTCGCGGCGAGTATACCGCCGCCTGGTTGGATAACATGAGCACAGGTATCACGCGCGCGAGCGGCCAGTTCGATCCGATAACGAAGAAATACACGGAAAGCGGCACGTTCAGCTGCCTCATGACTGGCGAGAAGGACATGCGCTTCCGAGGCGAATGGAAGGTCATCGATAACGACACCCTGTCCTACACGATGTACAACCCGGGCCCGGAGGGCAAGGAAGTGAAGGGGATGGAAATCAGCTACAAGCGAGTGAAGTAGACGAAATGAAAAAGGAGACACCCATGAGCGCAAAGGCCATACCTGCCGGACACCGCACCGTAACACCCTACCTGGCCATCAAGAATGCCGCCAAGGCGCTGGAGTTTTACAAAAAGGCGTTCGGAGCGACCGAGATCTTCAAATTAATGATGCCTGACGGACGCCTCGGACATGCGGAAATCCGCCTGGGCGATTCCATCATCATGCTGTCGGATGAATTCCCGGAGTTCGGTGGTAAGGCGCCGGAAACGCTGGGCGGATCGCCCGTGAGCATCCATCTCTATGTCGAAGACGTCGACGCGTTTGTCAAGAGAGCGTTGGCCGCCGGCGCCAAAGAACGCAAGCCCGTCATGGATCAGTTTTACGGCGACCGCTCGGGCCAGCTTGAGGATCCTTTCGGGCACCTCTGGTGGGTGGCTACACATAAAGAAGATATCACGCCGGAGGAGATGCAGAAACGCGTGCAGGCGATGTTCGCGGGAAAGAGGTAAGATCCACGTCGAGGAGCAGGAAGTGCCCGGCATGGGCGCGTTCTCGCTCTTCACGGATCCCGAGGGGCGTATGATGGGGCTGTGGAGGTCGAAGTCATGAGTGCGAACAGCGCGCCAGGGTTCAAGCAGCGCCCGGACTATCGCATCGCCACGAAGGCGGCGGGGACGCGCGTCCATGTGAAGTTCAACGGCGAGGTGATCGCCGACAGCCGCGAGGCGGTCGAGATGAAGGAGGGCGACTACCCTGCCGTCTACTACATCCCGCGCAAGGACGTGAAGATGGATCGGCTCGTCCGGTCGAGCCATCAGACCTACTGCCCCTACAAGGGGACGGCGTCGTACTACTCGTTCAGGAACGGGGCGGAGAACGCAGTCTGGTCCTATGAAGAGCCTTACGACGAGATGAGCGTGATCAAAGGGCTTCTCGCCTTTTATCCCAACAAGGTCGATTCGATCGCGATCGCGGAAGCACCCGCTGACTCGACCCGATAAACCTGAGGAGGTTTTTCCCTACCCTACATTCCAACCAAATCTAAAGGAGGCAGTCGTGAGTCAAGCAGCCAAAAGTCAAATCGATCCCCTGAACCGAAATAATTATGGCGCCATTTCGGCCATGCTTACTGTGACCGACGTCGAAAAGGCCTACGAATTTTGCCAAAAGGCCTTTGGCTTTGAAGGGCGTGGCATCATGCCAGGTCCGGACGGAAAGCCGATCCATGCGGAGTTGAAGTTGCGAGACTCCGTTCTCATGCTGAGTCCGGAATTCCCGGACCGGCAGTGTTACAGCGCCAAGACCCTCGGCAACACTCCAGCCACTTTCTATCTCTATGTAGAAGACGTAGACAAGTTGGCCACGCAGGCCGCCAATGCGGGTGCCA
The DNA here is from genome assembly GCA_050732295.1 of Methylomirabilales bacterium (SeqCode). Lineage (GTDB taxonomy): Bacteria > Methylomirabilota > Methylomirabilia > Methylomirabilales > CSP1-5 > CSP1-5. Next base: position 3,382 of record JBOHQS010000058.1, on the reverse strand, counting down.
CGGTACTGCAGCCACCAACCGACATGTTCTGGGGCGACCGCACAGCCACGCTTGTCGATTCCGGAGGAAACAAGTGGATGCTGGCTACCCACAGGTCAGAACCCACTCCTGAACAAATGGAAGCCGAGATGAAAAAGCAGTTTGCACAGATGGCTGAGAACAAGTAGCAAAAGCATTTCTGCCGGCGAGGACGGCGCAGTAGTGAAGACGCAACCAAAGGAGGGTTCACATGCAATACGTCGATGGATATGTCTTGCCGGTCCCGAAGAAAAACCTGCAGGCCTACCGCCGCCTCGCGCAGAAGGCGGGCAAGATCTGGCGGGAGCACGGCGCCATTGACTACAAGGAATGCGTTGGTGACGACCTCAATGTGAAATGGGGCGTCCGGTTCCCGCGTGCGGCTAAGGTCAAGCCCGGCGAGACGGTGGTGTTCGCGTGGATCGTATTCAAATCGCGCGCGCATCGCGATCGCGTCAACGCAAGGGTCATGAAAGATCCGCGGATAAAGGACATGTGCGATCCGAAGGACATGCCCTTCGACGTCAAGCGCATGGTCTACGGCGGCTTCAAGATTCTGGTCGACGCCTAGCGCCGTGATTGCCTATACAGTACTGAGATGCTCGCCGGCGAGCGTCTCCAGAAGCTCAGGAAGGAGGAAGGGATGAGCGGGGTGCGGGTATTAGTAGGAACACGTAAGGGCGCGTTCGTCCTGACGTCGGACGGCAAGCGGCAGCGGTGGGATGTCAGTGGCCCCTACTTTGCGGGCTGGGAGATCTATCATCTAAAGGGTTCGCCCGTTGATCCGAATCGGCTGTATGCATCGCAAACCAGCGGCTGGTTCGGGCAGATCATCCAGCGCTCCGATGACGGCGGCAAAACATGGCACCAACCCGGAACACCCCCCGGCGAGCCGACCACCACTCCAGACGGCATGCCTAAGGGCGAGAGCAACAAGTTCGTTTACGACACGTCTCCTGAAACCGGCAAACTGCCTACCACACACCAGTGGTACGACGGCACGCCGCACCCCTGGGAGTTCAAGCGCGTCTGGCATCTCGAACCATCGCTGACCGATCCGGATACCGTCTACGCCGGGGTGGAAGACGCCGCCTTGTTCCGCTCGATCGACGGCGGGCAAACGTGGCAGGAGCTCGCCGGCCTGCGCGGCCACGGCTCAGGGTCCCGCTGGCAGCCAGGTGCCGGTGGAATGTGTCTGCACACGATCCTTCTGGATCCGAGCAATCCCGGGCGGATCTTCATCGCCATCTCGGCCGCGGGCGCCTTCCGGACCGACGACGCCGGCAAGACGTGGCGACCGATCAACCATGGACTGAGATCCGAATACATCCCGGACCCGAATGCCGAGGTCGGCCACTGCGTGCACCGCATCGCGATGCATCGGTCGCGTCCGGGTGTGCTGTTCATGCAAAAGCACTGGGACGTCATGCGCAGCGACGACGCCGGCGAGTCGTGGCATGAGGTCAGCGGGAACTTGCCGACCGACTTCGGGTTCCCGATCGACGTTCACGCGCACGAGCCGGACACCATCTATGTCGTCCCGATCAAGAGCGACTCCGAGCATTACCCGCCCGATGGGAAGCTGCGCGTGTACCGCAGCCGCACGGGCGGACACGAGTGGGAGGCGCTCACGAGAGGTCTGCCGCAACGCGACTGCTACGTCAACGTGTTGCGCGACGCGATGGCCATCGACTCGCTCGATTCGTGCGGCGTGTATTTCGGCACCACCGGCGGGCAGGTCTACGCGTCGGCCGATGCCGGAGACAGCTGGGCTCCCATCGTCCGCGATCTTCCGGCTGTCCTGTCCGTCGAAGTCCAGTCGCTGCCATGATCCGCGTCGTGCTCCCGGCACATCTGCGGACGCTGGCGCGGGTTGACGGAGAGGTGGAGCTCCAGGTTGAGGGCCCGATTACGCAGCGCTCGGTCCTCGACGCACTCGAGGCCAGCTATCCAATGCTGCGCGGGACGGTCCGCGACCACGTCACCCAACGGCGCCGACCGTTCCTGCGGTTCTTCGCCTGCGAGCAGGATCTGTCCCATGAGCTGCCGGATACCCCGCTGCCCGACGCGGTCGCGTCGGGGGCGGAGCCCTTTTTCGTCGTAGGGGCCATCGCCGGTGGCTAGCCTGGCTGGTCGGAAGGCCCGGAACTAGAGGGGGACACGCATGCCGTCGTACGCGACCTCGTCTTCGAAGTCCTCGAGCCGGGCCAGGGCATCAGCGTGGAGGTGGGTGAGAAGCAGGCGCTCGCACTTGAGTGCCGATCGGTGCGCTTGGATATCCTCGTAGCTCATGTGGAAGCGGATTTTTTGATCATAGCGGTAGGACTCGCAGATGAAGAGGTCGCAGCCCTCCGCGAGGTCGATGAGGTTATCCGTCCACTCGGTGTCACCAGAGTACCCAAGGACCTTTCCTCCCGCCTTCACCTTGTACCCGTAAGGGATATCCCGCAGGTGATGGACCACCTCGAGTGGGAAAACCTCTATCGGGCCGATCCGCGTCCATTTCTTCGGCTCGAGCTCGAGGTACTGGACCGTGAATCGCCGTGGCATCATCTCTCGCGTCTCTTTGTACATCAGCCCCCATAGGCCTTCGATGCACTGCTCGGTTCCCGGGGGGCCGGCGATGATCAGGGGTTCCTGCCGCTGGGTGAGAAACTGATACTGGAGGAAGAGGAATGGAATGCCCGACATGTGATCCCCGTGCAGGTGGCTAATCAGGATGGCCCCGATGGCCCCCGGATCCAGGTTGAGCCGCTTCAGCGTGATGAGGGTCGTGGCCCCACAGTCGAGGAGAAAGTCCCACGAGGGGAGATGTACCAGGAAGGCGGTGTGATTTCGCCCGCCGCTCCCGAATGCGTCGCCCGATCCGAGGACGATGAGTTCTACCGGTCCCTCGGGCACCCGCCCGCCGCTCCCCCCTTTCTCTTTCTTGCGTGCCGTCATTTCTCCTCCCGTTCCCTCGCGGGCTCCACGCAATTCCCCTTCAGGGGCGAGGACTGATGATCATCCACGTGCCGAGGCCACGGGCGACGCGCCTCCCGTTGTGATCGAGGACATCCCCTTCCCCGACGACGAGGTGTTTCCCTTGCCGGATGACCCGCCCGTGGGCGGTGAGAATGCCGCTCGTTGCCGCTTCGAGGAAATTGATCTTGAGTTCGGCGGTGACCAACTGCGCTCCTTCCCCCAGGCTGTTGTAGGCCGCCCAGCCAATCGCCTCATCCATCAGGGTACACAGCACCCCGCCATGCACTACGCCACTCCGGTTTAACAGAAAGGGCCTCGCCGTGATCCGGACCTCGGCCTCGCCGCTTTCCCGTCGCACGACCTCCTCTCCGATCAGGTCCCGGTAGTGGGGGAGCTTTTG
>JBOHQS010000057.1:0-12186 GCA_050732295.1 Methylomirabilales bacterium (SeqCode) | reverse complement strand
ATTCTCTTCTCCCTGCGGGAAGCCGATCTCGGCAGACTCGAGGCGATCGCGTTGCGCCATGCGGTTCCGATCACGATCCTCGGGCGAACAGGCGGCTCCCGATTCCTCTGTACAGGCCGAACGTTCACGATGGATCTTCCCGTGGCCGCTCTCGATCAGGCCTGGCGGGGGTCCCTGCCCACCCTGCTTCGTCAAGGGTGAGGGAGGACGAATGAAGACCATCAACATCGGTCTGGTCGGTTTCGGGACGGTCGGCACGGGCGTCGTCAAGCTCCTGCAAGGGCAGGCCCCGCTGCTCCAGCGCCGCCTGGCCGCGCGGCTCCGGCTGAAACGGATCGCCGACCTCGACCTTACGAAGCCGAGGGATGTCGAGGTGGACCCCAAGATCCTCACCACGGACGCACGCGAGATCATCGAGGACCCCGCCATCGACATCGTCATCGAGCTGATCGGCGGGACGACGGCGGCCCGCGAGGTCAGTCTCGCCGCGCTGCGCAGTGGCAAGCACTTGGTCACTGCCAACAAGGCCCTGCTGGCCACCCATGGCCTCGAGCTGTTCAGGGCGGCGGCCGAGAAGCGGGTGGATTTGGGGTTTGAGGCCAGCGTGTGCGGGGGGATTCCGATCATCCGGGCTGTCCGGGAGGGCCTGGTGGCCAACCGGATCCACGCCATTGAGGGCATTGTCAACGGAACGTGTAACTACATTCTGACCAAGATGACCGAGCTGGGGGCCCCGTTCGCCGAGGTCCTGAAAGAGGCGCAGGACCAGGGCTACGCCGAGGCGAACCCGTCCCTGGACATCGATGGCATCGATGCGGCTCACAAGCTCCAGATCCTGGCCTCCATCGCCTACGGGGCGTCCGTGGACTTCAACGCGATCTATGTGGAGGGCATCCGCGGGATCGATCCGGACGACATCCAGTACGCGAAGGAGCTGGGGTACCGGGTGAAGCTCTTGGCCATTGCGAAAGAGACCGACGGCGAGATCGAAGTGAGGGTCCATCCCACCCTGATTCCCGAGGACCATCTCCTCGCCTCCGTGGGCGGTGTCTTTAACGCCGTCTACATCGTCGGGGACGCCACCGGATCGCTGATGTTTTACGGCAGGGGGGCCGGCCAGTTGCCCACGGCGAGCGCCGTGGTGAGCGACGTCGTCGAGATCGCCCAGAACATCCTCTATCAGCGTCCATCGCGGCCCTCCCATATTCCGGCGATCGCCGGGGAGGGCCTGAAGATCAGGCCGATGGATGAGGTCCGGACTCGCTATTACCTCCGGGTGATGGCTGTCGACAAGCCGGGGGTTCTCTCGAAGGTCTCGGGGATCCTGGGCAGTCACGACATCTCCATCGCCTCGGTGATCCAGAAGGGCCGGCATGCCCGGGCCAGTGTCCCGGTCGTGATGATGACCCACGAGGCGGTGGAGGGGGCCATGCGCAGGGCGCTGGCAGAGATCGATGCCCTCGACGTGGTGTCGGGAAGGACGGTCTGCCTCCGGGTTGAAGCATCCTAATTGGTTCACGGTTCAGAGTTCATAGTTCAGGGTTCGGAGAATGCACGGGGTTTCCCTTTGCCTTTGTCCATGCACCATGCACCATGAACCCTGAACGCGAGTGGAGCGCGCAATCATGTGGCGCGGCGTCATACATCAGTATCGGAAGTTCTTGCCGGTGACAGAGAGGACGCCGGTCATCACCCTGCACGAGGGAAATACCCCCCTGATTCGGGCGGAGCGACTCGCGGATACCCTCGGGATCCGCGTGGAGCTCTACCTGAAGGTTGAGGGGGCCAATCCCACCGGCTCCTTCAAGGATCGGGGGATGACGGTCGCCATCAGCAAGGCACTGGAGGCAGGGGCGACCGCGGTGATCTGCGCCTCCACCGGAAACACCTCTGCGTCGACGGCCGCGTATGCCGCCCGCGCGGGGTGCCGGGCCATTGTGGTCGTTCCACAGGGCGCCGTCGCCCTTGGAAAACTCTCGCAGGCGATCATGCACGGCGCGACGCTCATCCAGCTGCAGGGGAACTTCGACGAGGCCCTCGAGATCGTCAGGGGGGTCTCGGAGAGGTTTCCGGTCGCCCTGGTGAATTCCGTGAACCCGTTTCGCATCGAGGGGCAAAAGACGGCCGCCTTTGAGGTCTGTGAGCAACTCGGGGAGAGCCCCGACCTGGTGTGTATCCCGGTCGGCAATGCCGGGAACATCAGTGCCTACTGGAAGGGCTTTCGGGAGTACCGGGAGGCGGGCGCGATCAGTACCCTGCCCCGGATGATCGGTTGGCAGGCCGAGGGAGCGGCCCCGCTGGTCCTCGGGCGCGTGGTGCGGCACCCCGAGACCGTCGCATCAGCCATTCGGATTGGCAACCCGGCCAGCTGGAAGCCCGCCCTGGGGGCGATCGAGGAGTCCCAGGGATCGATCGGGACCGTGTCGGATCAGGAGATCCTCAGCGCCTACCGACAGGTGGCAGCGCTTGAGGGCGTCTATTGCGAGCCGGCCTCGGCAGCGGCGGTGGCGGGCCTCATGAAGCTTTGTCGGGAGGGAAGGATCTCCGCCGGCGCCCGCGTGGTCTGTGTCCTCACCGGCCATGGTCTGAAGGATCCGCAGACGGCGCTGATGTCTGCACCCCCCCTGCAGACCGTGGAGGCGAAGCTGGAGGCGGTCGTCCGGGCCATGCGCCTCGGCTGATGGATCTCACCCTCCGTCTCCTCCCGGACCTGTACGCGGGCGTGCGCCCCATCACCATATACCCCAATGTCGGGAGCCCGCTTCGGCGGAGCCAGCCGGGCTCCATCGACCTGGTCCTCATCCGGGAGAATGTTGAGGGGTGCTTCGCGTTCGGAAAGCGGTGGAGACGCGTGAAAACCGAGAAAGGGCTTGACTCGGGTAGGGGGCGACGGTATGTTATAAATCGCCTGGTTTCCAGGCCGTTTTTATCTCGTGGGTCCTCTTTCCAGGCGGGAATAGCTCAGTGGTAGAGCATCGCCTTGCCAAGGCGAGGGTCGCGGGTTCAAATCCCGTTTCCCGCTCCATGGGTGGCGGGGCGGCGTAGCCAAGTGGCCAAGGCAGAGGTCTGCAAAACCTTTATTCCCGGGTTCGAGTCCCGGCGCCGCCTCCAGATATCGTTCATGGTTCATGGTGCATAGTTCATGGGCACCGAGCCATGTGCTATCCGCCATGAACTCTGAACTGTGAACCATGAACCAGTCATAAAAAGATCGCCTTTGACAGTACGAGGCCGGGGTGGCGGAATTGGTAGACGCAAGGGACTTAAAATCCCTCGGGCCTCTGGCTCGTGCGGGTTCGAGTCCCGCCCTCGGCACCATCGGCTCGCTCAAAGGCTTCACCGATCACCCGGAGGCTGAAGGCCCTGGAGGTGTCACAACTAGTTGTCGGCGCACCGTGAACAGGCACCGGTGAACCGCGGCAGGCACGTAGCTCAGGGGGAGAGCGCTTGCTTGACACGCAAGAGGTCGGCGGTTCAAGACCGCCCGTGCCTACCATCCCCGCTTTCATGCATCCTTCGTGGATGATCACCGAGGTATCACGGAGGAGTCCGTGATGCCTTTTTTTGTTGACCAGGGGGTAGCGACGGCATGGGGCAGGTTCAGGTGATCCTCCCCGATGGGAGGAGTGAGAAGTGTGAGGCGGGCCCTCCCGTCTCGGAGCTCCTCCACTGCATCGATGTCGATCTTGAGGGGCGGGTGGTGGCGGCACGTGTCGGCGGAAAGACCGTCGACCTCTCCGCGGTGCCGCCCGCCGGGGCGCGGATCGAGCTGGTCTTGATCGATTCTTCCGAGGGCCTCTCTATCCTCCGTCATAGCACCGCCCACCTGATGGCGGCTGCGGTCCAGGAGCTGTATCCGGAGGCCAAGTTTGCCATTGGCCCGCCGGTCGAGGACGGCTTCTACTACGATATCGACCTTCCCCGACCAGCGGCGGTCGAGGATCTGCCGGTCATCGAGGCGAGGATGCGGGCGCTTCAGGCTAAGCGTCTGCCGTTTGTCCGGATGGAGATGCCGCTCGATGAAGCCATGCGGCTGATGCGGGAAGGGGGGCAAACCTACAAGGTGGAGATCCTCGAGACGATTCGCCGCTACGGGACCTCCAGGCCCGATGCGGTGGAGGAGCTCGGGAAAGAAGCCGAGGCGGGCGAGGCCGTCAGCGTGTACCAGACCGGGTCTTTCCTCGACCTCTGCCGAGGGCCCCACGTCGCCGACACCTCGGTGCTGCGGGCCTTCAAGTTGACCCACATTGCGGGGGCCTACTGGCGGGGGGATGAGCGGAATCCCATGCTGACCAGGATTTATGGCACGGCCTTCCCGACGGCGGAGGCCCTCGAGCAACATCTCCACCGCCTCGAAGAGGCCAAACGTCGGGATCACCGGCGACTCGGTCGGGAGCTGGAACTGTTCAGCATCGAGGACGAGATCGGCCCCGGGTTGGTGCTGTGGCATCCGAAGGGCGCTCTGGTCCGGGAGGTCATTGAGACCTTCTGGCGGCAGGAGCACCGTCGCAGGGGATATCAACTCGTCTACACCCCTCACGTCGCCCGGGCACATTTGTGGGACGTGAGCGGGCATCTGAGCTGGTATCGGGAGAACATGTTTTCCGGGATCGAGGTCGAGGGGCAGCAGTACCTGGTCAAGCCGATGAACTGCCCCTTTCACATTCTGATCTACCGCTCGCAGACTCGGAGCTACCGGGATCTTCCCCTCCGCCTCGGCGAAATGGGGACCGTCTACCGGTACGAACGGTCGGGAGTCCTCCATGGGTTGCTCCGGGTCCGGGGGTTCACCCAGGATGACGCCCACATCTTCTGCCGCCCGGAGCAGCTCGAAGGCGAGGTCGCCGACGTGCTGGAGATGGCGTTGGCCATGCTCCGGTCCTTCGGATTTACCGAACACCACCTCGTCCTCTCCGTGAGCGATCCCGACCGGATGAACAAGTACGCGGGGAGCGAGGATGAGTGGCGCAGGGCAGAGGCGGCCCTGGAAACGGTCCTGGAAAAGAGCGGGATGGTCTTCGAGCGGGTGAAGGGCGAGGCGGCCTTTTACGGGCCCAAGATCGATGTCTCCCTTGTCGATGTCCTGGGGCGTCGGTGGCAATGCGCCACAATCCAGGTCGATTTCAACATGCCCGAGCGGTTTGATCTGGGCTACATCGGAGAGGACGGCAGATCGCACAGGCCCCTGATGGTTCATCGGGCGCTCTTCGGCTCCCTGGAGCGATTCTTTGGCATACTGATCGAGCACCACGCCGGGGCGTTTCCGGTCTGGCTGGCCCCGGTTCAGGTCGTGGTCCTTCCGCTCACCGAGCGGCACACGCGATACGCCCAGGAGGTGGCGGATCGCCTGGCTGCGGCCGGGGTGCGGGTCCAGATCGACGATCGGAACGAAAAGGTGGGATATCGGATCCGCCAGGCAGAGGTGACCAAGGTCCCGTACATCGTCGTGGTGGGAGACCGGGAGGCGCAAGAGGGCCAAGTGTCTGTGCGGGAGCGGGGCCGCCGCGAGCGGGGGGCTATGCCCCTGGATACCCTGCTCGACGAGCTTCGGGGGGCGCTTCATCCGCCCGTGACTGAACGGGCGCGGTAAGGAGGTGAGCCGGGATCGAAAGGGGCCTGCGAATTAACGAACGGATCCGGGTTCGGGAGATACGCGTGATCGACCCCGACGGGGTTCAGCTCGGGATTTTGACAGCGGAGGAGGCGCTGGAAAAGGCGCGGAGCCTGGGGCTCGACCTCGTCGAGATCGCGCCCACTGCCCAGCCGCCGGTCTGCCGGATCATGAACTACGGCAAGTACCGGTACGAGCAGTCGAAAAAGGCCAGGGAGGCCAAAAAGAAACAGGTGGTCATTCAACTCAAGGAGATTAAGCTGCGCCCCAAGACCGACGAGCATGACTTCCAGTTCAAGGCGCGTCATGTGGACCGGTTCCTGCGGGCCGGGCATAAAGCGAAGATCACCATGATGTTCCGGGGTCGGGAAATGGTCCACACCGAGTTGGGCAAGCGCCTGTTGGATCGCCTGATGGATGTCCTGAAGGACGTTGCGCAGGTGGAGCAGCCGGCGAAGCTCGAGGGGCGGAACATGACCATGGTCCTGGGTCCGAGGCCGGATCTGAAGCCGGCGTCAGCCAAGCCAGGCCCGGAGCCGGCTGCTGCCAAGGACACGGCGAAGGAAAAGGACAAATAAGAGCCCGGCGGACTACGGCGAGCCGTTCGGCTGAGCTCACGGTCGAAGCCCTTCGACGTGCTCGGTCAAGCCGTCGTCGGTCGTCGGTCATCGGTCGGCGGAGGAGAAAAGTGCCCAAGCTCAAGACCCATCGCGGCGCAGCAAAGCGGCTCAAAGTGACCGGGACCGGGAAGATCCGGCGGCGGAAGGCCGGCAAGAGCCACCTGCTGACCGGCAGGGGGGCGGATCGTCGCCGGCGGCTCCGCAGGGGGGACCTCATCCATCCGTCGAGCGTCAAGCGAATCCGTCGACTGATTCCGTATCTGTAAAGAGAGCGAGGAGAAGGAGGCATGGCGAGGGTCAAAGGAGGGTACGTCACCCGGCGTCGGCGGAACCGGGTCCTGAGACAGGCGGAAGGATTCTGGGGAAAGCGCAAGTCGAACTTCCGCATTGCCCAGGAGGCGGTGGACCGGTCCTTGAAGTATGCCTACCGGGATCGGCGGGTGCGCAAGCGTGAGTTCCGCAGTCTCTGGGTGACCCGGATCAGCGCTGCCGCGCAGGCCAACGGTCTCTCGTACAGCAAGCTTGTGGGAGGGTTGAAGAAAGGCGGGGTGATCCTCGACCGAAAGACGCTTGCCGAGTTGGCGATCAGGGACGCAGCCGCCTTTAGCCGCCTGGCGGCCGTGGCCAAGGGGTCAGCGGGCGCCTAACCGCAATGAAAACAGCTGCCCGCGGGTCCTGTCGGAGGCTTCGCCCATCCGTCCTCGGAGAATTCACACGCCAACAGCACCTTCGGCCCCTCACTCCGGGGCTCTCACGGCGACCCTGTTCGGTCCGAAGGCATTCGGACTTCCGCCAATGTCGCTCGGGGCTTGCAGGCGCTGTTGCCGTGGCGGGATCCCCTGGCCGAACGCAAACCAGTTTCCGCCTTCCTCAGGATCTGCTTCCCTCGCCGGTTTGGGGGTGGCGGTACGTTGACATTCGGCCAACGGGTGGCGGAGGCTGGGCGCCCAGCCGCCCGGAAGAGAATTTCGCGACCGCTATTTGCTTCCTGATGGAATGGTGCGTGAAGTCTCTGAGGACGGATGGGCTGGCCGACGACAGGACCCGTTGGCCAAAGCGCAGGCGGGGGTGCACCGCATGGGTGAATCACGAGGCCTCAGCATGCGTAGGGTTGCCTTGGCGCATCACGCCCTGGGAGAATATGGCGCCGCGGTGAGGTGAAGCCCCGATCCCCATCGGGGCTTTATTATATTCGGAGGAGTGATGGGAGGTACGGAGCGCGCCGAGCAAGAGCTCAAGGCGCTTGAGGCTTCGGCATTGCCTGCCATTGACGGGGCGGGTGACCCTGAGGCGCTGGAACAGATCCGGATCCGCATCCTCGGACGCAAGGGGGAGCTCACCGAGATCCTTCGAGGGCTCGGCGCCCTGCCGCCGGAGATTCGGCGTGAGGTTGGTCAGCAGGCGAACGTCCTCAAAGCCAGAATCGAAGCGGCGCTTGAGGCGCGGCAGCAGGCCCTTCGGACCGCCCTCCTGGACGACCTGGCTGTCCGCGAGGCGATCGACATCACCCTGTCCGGCCGACCGATGCAACGGGGGAGCCTCCATCCGATCACGGCGACGCTGTACGAGATTGTCGAGATCTTCCAGCGCCTCGGCTTCTCGGTGGCCGAGGGCCCCGAAGTGGAGCTCGATTACTATAACTTCGAGGCCTTGAATATCCCGAAAGACCATCCGGCGAGAGACATGCAGGATACGTTCTATATCACGGATGATGTCGTGCTCCGGACCCACACCTCGCCCGTCCAGATCCGCGTGATGGAGGCGCAACCGCCTCCGGTCAAGATCGTGGCGCCCGGTCGGGTGTACAGGCGGGATGCCGATCCGACCCATTCCCCGATGTTCCATCAGGTGGAGGGGCTGCTTGTAGATCACGGGGTGAGCTTTGCGGATCTGAAGGCAACCCTCCAGGCCTTTGTGGATCAGTTCTTCGGCGCCGGCACCCGCCTCCGCTTCCGACCGAGCTATTTCCCATTCACCGAGCCGAGCGCCGAGGTGGACATCGGCTGTGCGATGTGCGATGGCGCCGGCTGCCGCGTCTGCAAGGGGAGCGGCTACCTGGAGATTCTGGGGGCGGGGATGGTGGATCCGGAGGTCTTCCGAATGGTGAATTATGATCCGGAGATTACCGGCTTTGCCTTCGGCATGGGGGTGGAGCGGATCGCCATGCTGCGGTATGGAATCGATGACATCCGCCTCTTCTTCGAGAACGACCTCCGCTTCCTCCAGCAGTTTCCTGCTCTGTAGACACGGATTGCGGGTCCTGTCGGAGGTCTCGCCCGTCCGTCCTCGGAGAATTAACGCGCCATTTATTGGGAACAATTGGTTGCGAAATTCTCCTGCGGGCAGCCGGGCCTCGGCCTCCGCCACCCGCGAGCCGGCGAGGGGAGTAGCTTGGATGACTTCCCGAGCCGGAGAGCTAATATGCGACAGTCACCGTTGACCTGGAGGAGTTAGTTGAAGGAGCCATTGGATGGGGCGGAGCGGGTGCGAGCCTGGATGTTGGAGCGGGGGGTGCCCGGCGAGCTGATCCGGCCGGGTGATCCCACCGCGACCGTTGAGGCCGCCGCAGCCGCCCTCGGCGTGAAGCCAGAGCAGGTGATCAAGTCGCTCCTGTTTCTGGTCGATGGATCTCCGTATCTGGTGATCGTGCGGGGCACTGCGCGCGTGAATACGTCCAAGCTCCTGCAGGCGCTCGGGGCGCGTGAGGCCCGGCTCGCCAAGAAGGCCGAGGTTGAGGCGATCACCGGCTTTCCCGTGGGCGGCACCCCGCCTTTCGGCCATCGCCAGACCGTTCCGGTCCTCATCGATCGCGGTGTCTCGGATTTGGAAGAGATCTACGCAGGCGGCGGCGCTGACGACGTCATGCTCCGCCTCAAAGTGGCCGACCTCCTCCAGGCCACCACCGCCCGCCTCCTCGACGTGATCTGACATGCGGGCCGAATACGACTTCACCGGCGGAGTACGCGGCAAACATTATCATGCCATGCAAGCCGGATATACGATCACGATTCATAAGGCAGATGGCACGACGGTCACTAAAGAGGTGAAGCCCAAGGTGGGTGCTGTCGTTTTGGAGCCGGATGTGCGGGAGTATTTCCCGGATTCGGCGTCGGTCAACGCTGCTCTCCGCTCTTTAATCCGACCGATTCCCGGTAAGCGCAGGGCCAGGGTGGGTAAGCCGCAGCGTGGTGCGACCAAACGGGAAGCGGCCTCTGGTGGTCGCGCGAAACAGAAGAAGAGAGCCTAGGGCCGCTGGCTGCCGATACCCGGCCTCCCTTGAACTTTACAAGGAGGGAAAGAGGTGTCAGCCGCCATTCGCCTCTATGCGAGGAGGAGGCGGGACATTCGCTTGTCGATAATGACCTGGTCGTTTTCGAGGTCGAGCTTGATGCGCCACTTCTGGAGGGTATTGGCCCCGATGATGACGTCGTCCGAAAGACGGAAGCAAAGCTGAAGGCACCACGGGGGGCGCCGTGGCTGAAGGAGCTGGTGTTCTCATTTCACGAAGGCGAAAGGAACACAGCGAAACCCTGCGAGTGGGCATGGATGCCTTGCTTGCCATTGTACGTCCTGACCGCTTTCAATGCCTAGGTTCTCTTCGAAACTGCAGGGCCTGAGCGATCTGGCCTAGTAGGGCTTGAATCTTCCCAAGATCAGCTTCCAAGGCTTGACTCAGGTGATTTAAACCAGAACTCAGATTCCAGACCATGGTCTCATCCTGATCCTGTGGTCGGCGAAGTAACTGCAGATTCTCATTAAAGCAATTTCTCGCTTCATAATATGACATGTGGCCCTCTCCTCTTCGCGTACCAGTAACTCATCCACCCCCCATACTCGATGTGCAATCGCTGCGACTATCGCAGGAAATTAGAGCAATCTGGGCTCATGGTGAAATCACTCGGGGCGTCTGAGGAGATCGTGGGTGGCTTGCAACGATGGATGCCGGGGATTCGTCAACAAGAGGGCAAGCTGTTTCCGGGCCCGCTCTTGAAGAGCTGAAGGCAGCCGCGCAAAGTCCTTCCTAAATCGTTCGGTCCAGGCAAGGATCATCGCCTGAGGTTGCTGATCAGCTCCTCCGCGCTAGAGAAGCTTCGTATCCTGCCGGCTCGGACATCGCGTTCCGCCGCCCGCTCCCCTTTCTGCCACTCCTCCGTCCACCAATATATCTGCTCAGGGTCGATGAGCCCCGCTTTAGCCGCGACTCGCGCCTCCTCCCGCGTAAGGCCGTTGGCATGTAGGAGATCGCGCTGGATGCGCTCGATCTTCGCCTTGGCTCGAGTGAGGATCTTCTGTTCCGCGGGGGAGAGACGAGGGGCTGGGACCTTGGCCGCAAGCCGCTTAGGAGTCAGGACGATCCGTCCGGCTTCTGCCTCCGCGTCAAGGAAGTCGCCAACCTCCAAACTCAGGGCCTCAAAGACCTCTTTTGGAATGGTGACCTGATGTTTCGGTCCGATGCGAACTGCAGCCATGTGTCCCTCCGTACTGTGCATCCAGGGATGATTCCTACTTTCTTACTGTAAGAATATCGCGCTTCTCAGAGCATGTCAAGGGAGCGCCCCCTATCACGCTTGAACGGGGCGTTCGAGCAGGGTAACGGATTCGATGTGGTAGGTTTGGGGGAAGAGATCGAGGGGGCGGACCTGTTTGAGCTCGTAGCCGCGCTGGACCAGTCGCTTCAGGTCGCGGGCGAGCGTGCTGGGGTCACACGAGACGTAGATGATCCGCCGAGGCTGGAGAGCCACCACCCCATCTAGCACGGCGCGTTCGAGGCCGAGGCGCGGTGGATCGACCACGACAATGTCAGCCTCATCACCCAGTCTGCGTGTTTCGAGAGCGCGGGATACGGGCATCGGGAGGATCCGGGCTTTCTCACTCACGCCGGCCAAGCGAATATTGAACTCCGCATCTCGCGCCGCGCGCGGATTGCCCTCGACGCCTATCACGGTCGCCGCGCGTTGGGCCAAAGGCACATTGAAGGTACCCACGCCACAATAAAGATCCACCACCCGCTCGTCCCCCTTCAGTGCCGCCATTTCCAAGACGAATTGGATGAGAGCCTCCGCGGCTGCTTCGCTGGGCTGGAAGAATGAGGCGGCATCGACGCGGAAGCGGTAGCCACCTGCCTGCATAGTGAGGTGGCCGTCGCCGAACCGATCAAGGAATCGAGGTGCCGGTTCGCTCCTGCCGACCTGGCCTCGGTCTGTTTTCTCGGCACCCATCAACACGAGACCCGTAAGATGCGGCACACGCTCGCGCAGGACGAAAAAGAGATGCCGCAGCGACGCACGCTCCACTTGACGTCCCACCAGCGTCAGGAGTAACTGGTTCGATCGGGGGCTGGCAAGAAGCCAGACTTCGTTCATACCGGGCATCAGCTTGGCCAAGGGGGGCGTCCGCTGGCGTGCCAACTCCTCGAGGATTTCATTGAGCATCGGATGGAGCAGCGGACAGGTTCCCACGGGGACGACACGATGTGAGGCGGGGGCGAAAAAGCCGAACTGGTACCATCCCTCGACCTCTCGCACCTGAAGCTGTGCTCGGGTGCGATATCCGAGCCCGTCGGTGGGACGGATCAGCGGCCCTAGGGGAGCATCCCGGAATCCACCGAGGCGCGCCAATTGATCGCGCAGGATCTCGGCCTTCCAGTGAAGCTGGGCTTCATCGTTAAGGTGCAACCACTGGCAGCCCCCGCAGCGTCCGAAGTGCCGGCAGGGGGGACTCACCCGGTCTGCCGACGGCTTCTCGATCTGTTCGATGGCTCCCCGCAGATAGTCGCCCTTTGATTCCACGATGCGCGCGCGCACGACGTCCCCCGGGACTGCATAGGGGAGAAAGACCACTTGACCGTCACTCGTGCGGGCGATGCCGTGCCCTCGAAAGGCGAGGCCGGACACGGAAAGCTCTAGCATCTGCTTATCGGTCGAGGCGGCCCCTGTCGTCATGGATCGACAGCCG
>JBOHQS010000056.1:0-12645 GCA_050732295.1 Methylomirabilales bacterium (SeqCode) | reverse complement strand
AGACGCTGGACCAGGGGCAGGCGGGGGACAACGTCGGCCTGCTGCTCCGGGGGACCAAGCGGGAGGAGGTCGAGCGGGGCCAGGTCGTGGCCCGGCCCGCCTCCATCACCCCCCACACCGTCTTCCAAGCGGAGTGCTACATCCTCACCAAAGAGGAGGGGGGGCGGCACACCCCCTTCTTCTCGGGCTACCGGCCCCAGTTCTACTTCCGGACGACAGACGTCACCGGGGTCACCACCCTGCCCGACGGGGTCGAGATGGTGATGCCCGGGGACAACGCCCGCCTGAAGGTGGAGCTCATCCAGCCCATCGCCCTCGAGAAGGAGCTCCGCTTCGCCATCCGGGAGGGGGGGAAGACGGTGGGGGCCGGGGTGGTGAGTGAGATCGTGACGTAGCCGTTACTGGAGACGGGAGAGACTAGGGCCTGCGGGCTCCCGTCTCCGGTCTCATGGTTTTGACTGCTGACGGCTGACTGCGGACAGTGCGTGCGGAGCAGGGATGCGCGAGATCATCGCCCTGGCGTGCGGAGATTGTAAGCGTCGAAATTATTCGACGACCAAGAACAAAAAGAACACGGCGGACCGCCTCGAACGGAAGAAATATTGTCGGTGGTGCCGGAAGCACACCGCCCACAAGGAAGTGAAGTAGCGCAATGAAGGAAGGCCAGTAGCTCAATGGCAGAGCACCGGTCTCCAAAACCGGCGGTTGGGGGTTCGAGTCCCTCCTGGCCTGCCACATTCGATGACCGATCACCGTTAACCGATGACCGTTGTCTGTCATCGGTGGTCGCTCGTCGGATGACGGTCATCGAGGACTGAGATGCGGGAGTGGGTCGATAAGGCTATCCGATTCTTTAGGGAGGTGCGGGCCGAGCTGGGGAAGGTTAACTGGCCTTCCCGCAAGGAAGTCGTCGGCTCGACCGCTGTGGTGCTCATCTCGGTGTTCATTGTCTCCTTCTTTCTGGGGCTGGTCGACGTGGTTCTTCAGAAGGTCATGTCGGCCATCCTGAGGTAAGGTCCCGTGGTGACGACGGAACAAAAAGAGCAGACGACGGAACAAAAAGAGCAGCGGTGGTACGTGGTCCACACGTACTCGGGGTTTGAGAGCAAGGTGAAGGCGAGCATCGAGCAGCGAGCGACTGCCCTGGGCTTTCGGGACAAGATCGCGGAAATTCTCATCCCGACTGAGGATGTGGTGGAGCTCAAAAAGGGGAAGAAACGGATCGCCTCCCGCAAATTCTTTCCCGGCTATGTCCTGATCCGGATGGAGATGTCGGATGACCTCTGGTATCTGGTGCGCAGCACGCCGAAGGTGACCGGGTTTGTCGGACCGGGAACCCGACCCACGCCCATCCCCGACGCGGAGGTCGCCCAGATCCGACAGCAGGTAGAGGAAGGAACGGAGAAACCCCGGCACAAGGTCCAATTCGTGCGGGGCGAGGCGGTCCGTGTCATTGACGGACCCTTCACGAACTTCACCGGCCTCGTTGACGAGGTCAGGCCGGACAAGGGGCGCCTGAAGGTGATGGTGAGCATCTTCGGCCGCCCGACCCCGGTGGACCTGGAATTTTTGCAGGTGGAGAGGGTCTAGAAGAGTAGCAGTCAGCAGTCGGCTATCAGCAACCAGAGACATGAGACCGGAGACGGGAGACCGGAGGCCCTAGGCTCAAGACTCAGGTCTCCAGTCTCCAGTCTAGTTGCTGACAGCGGACTGCTGGTGGCTGGAGCGGAGCGATAATGGCGAAGAAGGTCGCGGCAGTCGTCAAACTGCAGGTCCCAGCGGGCAAGGCGAATCCGTCTCCGCCGGTGGGCCCAGCCCTCGGCCAGCATGGCGTGAATATCATGGAGTTCTGCAAGGCCTTCAACACCAAGACCCAGAGTCAGGAGGGCCTGGTGATCCCCGTGGTGATTACCGTCTATGCCGATCGCTCTTTCACCTTTATCACCAAGACGCCGCCGGCCTCGATCCTCCTGAAGCAAGCGGCGGGGATCGCGCAGGCCTCCAAGGAGCCGAACCGGATCAAGGTGGGGAAGGTGACCCGGGCCCAGGTCGAAGAGATCGCCAGGACTAAGCTCCCGGATCTCAATGCCAACGGGCTGGAAGCAGCGGTCCGGATCGTGGAGGGGACCGCGCGGAGCATGGGGATCGAGATCGTACCATAAAGACAGCCGTCAGCCGTCAGCTGTCAGCTATCAGTAAGGAAGGGCTAGGAGGCTAGAACGCTAGAAGCTGGTGGATGCCGAATTCCTTAGTTGGGGCTTTCCAGCCTACTAGCGTTCCAGCATCCCAGCAGTGTATTGCCGGCAGCTTCGCCGGAGGCGAAAGATGGCGCGGAAGAAGCGATATACCAAGGCGAGGACGGTGGTGGCCGAACGGGCGCCGCAACCCGTCGACATCAGGACGGCTATCTCCGTGTTGAAAACGATGGCCTCGGCCAAGTTCAACGAGACCATGGAGATGGCGGTGCGTCTCGGCGTGGACCCTCGCAAGGCGGATCAGCTGGTGCGAGGGACCGTGGTCCTACCCCACGGGACCGGCCAGTCGGTCCGAGTCCTGGTCTTTGCCAAGGGGGAGAAAGAGAAGGAGGCCAGCGCGGCGGGGGCGGATTACGTCGGGTGTGAAGACCTGATCGGGAAGATCCAGCAGGGGTGGCTCGAATTTGACCGGGCCATCGCTACCCCGGACGTGATGAGTCAGGTGGGGAAGCTGGGGAAGATCCTGGGTCCCCGAGGGCTCATGCCCAACCCCAAGACCGGGACGGTCAGCTTTGACATCGCCCGGGCGGTGAAGGAGTTCAAGGGGGGCAAGATCGAGTATCGGGTGGACAAGGCGGGCATCATTCACGCCCCGTTCGGGAAGGCCTCGTTCTCGGAGGATCAACTGACGGAGAACGCCACCGTTCTCCTCGAGACAGTCATCCGGGCCAAGCCCCCCACCAGCAAGGGGAAGTATGTGAAGAGCGTCGCCGTCTCGGCGACGATGAGCCCCTCCGTGCGGATCGATCTGGGCACCGTAGGGGCCTTGGGCAAGGCATAGGAGGCGGCGGCGAAGGGTATGAGTCGTGAAGCGACGGGGAGCGGGGTGATGGTTCGCGTATCGGCAAAGCGGCAGGCACGCATCGGGGAGGTCGAGCGCCTGGAGGCGAGGCTTCGAAACGCCAAGAGCTTGATCCTCACTGAGTATCGGGGCTTGACGGTCGCTGAGATCACCGAGCTTCGGCGGGCGCTGCGGGGTGGCTCGGCGGAGTACCGCGTGATAAAGAACAGCCTGACCCAGCGGGCCGCGGACGCGTTGGGGATCCGGGGGCTGGCACCGTACCTGGTCGGGCCCACCGCCGTGGCCTTCACCTCTGGCGATCCGGTGGCGGCTGCCAAGATCCTTACCGCCTTCTCCAAGAGGACCCCAGTCCTTCAGGTCAAAGCGGGGCTGGTGGACGGCCGGGTCCTCCCCCGGGAGGAGATCCTGGCCATGGCGGAGTTGCCTCCACGCGAGGTGATGGTGGCCCGCCTGATGGGGGTCATGGTGGCCCCCCTCCGAGGACTCGGCGCCGTCCTCTCGGGTTCGCTCCGTGCCATGGTGGTCGGCCTGGATCAGGTGAGGCAGAAGAAAGAGGGGAGCGCAGGTTGAACCGGGGGATCAGGGTCCCCCGCACATCGGGAGCAGAGGAGGATTCGATGGGGAAGATGACGGTTCAGGATTTTGTTGAATCCATCGACACGTGGACAGTCCGGGAGCTGCATGAGGCGGTCAAGGCCCTTGAGACAAAGTACGGCATCTCGGCTGCCGCTGTCGCCGCCCCGGTGGCGGTGGCGCCCGGGGCGCCTGCCCCTGGTGCCGCCGCGCCAGCCGAGGAGAAGACGGAGTTTGCCGTCATCCTCGCCGAGGTCGGCGCGAAGAAGATTCAGGTGATCAAAGAGGTCCGGGCCGTCACCACCCTGGGCCTGAAAGAGGCCAAGGACCTGGTCGACGGCGCACCCAAGCCGGTCAAGGAAGGTGTCTCCAAACAGGAGGCGCAAGAGATCAAGGCCAAGCTGGAGGCGGCGGGTGCCAAGGTCGAGATCAAGTAGTGGCGGTTCTCTGACGCCTCGTCGAAGAGCGATGGCCCGGGCGGGCCGCTTCGATCGAGGAGAGACCTGTGGGCGTTTTGCTGTGAGGAGGAACACGTCGTATGGCGGGAGGCAACGTGGCGGTTGGAAAGACCAAGGAGCTTGAGCGGCGGATCAGCTTTGCCAAGTTTCCCGAGATCATCGCCATTCCCAATCTGATCGAGATCCAGCGGGGCTCCTTCCAGCAGTTTCTGCAGCGGGATCTCGTACCGGAGCGGCGGGAGGAGACCGGGCTTCAGGGGGTCTTCGCCAGCATCTTTCCCATCAGCGATTACGAGGACTCCGCCTCCCTCGAGTTCGTGAAGTACGATTTCGGGGACCCCAAGTACACGCCGGAGGAGTGTCGCGAGAAGGGAATGACCTCCTCGGTTCCCCTCAAAGTGACCCTGCGTCTGGTGGTGTGGGACAAGTCGGGGGATGGGGCGCGGGGCATCCGGGATGTGAAGGAGCAGGAGGTGTACCTGGGCGAGATGCCCGTGATGAGCGAGCATGGCACCTTCATCATCAACGGGACCGAGCGGGTGGTGGTGAGCCAGCTCCATCGATCTCCCGGGGCCTTCTTCGCACACGATCGGGGCAAGACCCATAGTGGGGGAAAAGTGCTCTACAGCGCGCGGCTCATCCCGAACCGGGGCTCGTGGCTCGAGTTCGAGTTCGACGCGCACGATGTCCTCCATGTCCGGGTCGATCGGCGTCGGAAGTTTCTCGTCACCATTCTGCTCCGGGCCATCGGCTACGGGTCAAACGAGGAGATCCTGGCGCTCTTCTATGAGCGGGATACGGTCCGCTTCGACGGGAGCCGGGACGCCGTCTTGGAGGGGGTGAGTCCCGGGTGGCGGACCGCCAAGGACCTGTCGGATCCGAAGGGCAAGGAGGTGATCCTGCCGCGGGGGAAGCGGGTCACGGGGGCAATCCTCAAGAGGCTCCAGTCCGCCCGGGTGAAAGAGGTCCCCGTCTACCGGGAGGACCTCGTCGGTCGGATCCTGGCCGTCGATGCGGTGGATCACAACACGGGAGAGGTCCTCGCGGAGTGCGCCCAGCAGATCACCGCAGAGGTCCTGGAGCGCGTCGTGAAACGCGGACTGCAGAAGCTGCACCTCCTTCGGGGCGCCGACGAGCGTGAGGTCTTTGAGATGCGCGAGACCGTCCTTCGGGATCCCACCGGGTCGGAAGAGAGTGCCCTGGTGGAGATCTACCGGCGGATGCGCCCGGGCGATCCTCCCACACTGGACAGCGCGCGGGCGCTCCTGCACAACATGTTCTTCAACCCCCGCCGGTACGATCTCTCGAAGGTGGGCCGCTTTAAACTGAAGAGCAAGCTGGGAACAGAGACGCCGCTCGACGTCCGGATCCTCCAGAAGGAGGATATCGTGGCGGTGATCCGGTACCTCCTCAATCTGAAGCGGGGCGAGGGGCAGGTGGATGACATCGATCATCTGGGCAACCGCCGGGTCCGCTCGGCGGGGGAGCTGCTCGAAGAACAGTTCCGCATTGGCCTGGCGCGGATGGAGCGCGCGGTCCGCGAACGGATGAGCACCCAGGAGGTGGAGACCCTGATGCCCCACGACCTGGTCAATGCCAAGCCGGTCACCGCCGCCCTGAAGGAGTTCTTCGGATCCTCGCAGCTCTCCCAATTCATGGACCAGACGAACCCGTTGGCGGAGCTGACCCACAAGCGGCGGCTGTCGGCCCTGGGACCGGGCGGACTCTCGCGGGAGCGGGCCGGGTTTGAGGTCCGAGACGTCCACCCGACCCATTGCGGCCGCATGTGCCCCATCGAAACGCCGGAGGGGCCGAACGTCGGCCTGATCTCTTCCCTCTCCACCTATGCCCGGGTCAACGAGTTCGGCTTCATTGAGACGCCGTACCGGAAGGTCCGCGATGGCCGGGTCACAGACGAGATCGAGTATCTGACGGCCGACGTGGATGAAAGGTTTATCATCGCCCAGGCCAATGCCCCCGTCGATGCCCGCGGGCGGTTCGTGAACGAGCGGGTGCAGGCCCGCTCGGGCGGCAACTTCATCATGGCCCCCCGAGAGCAGTTGGCGTACATGGATGTTTCCCCCAAGCAGCTCGTCGGGGTCTCGAGCGCCCTGATTCCCTTCCTGGAACATGACGACGCCAATCGGGCCCTCATGGGGGCCAACATGCAGCGGCAGGCCGTTCCCCTGCTGCGTCCCACGGCTCCCATTGTGGGGACCGGGATGGAGTTGGTGGCGGCGCAGGACTCCGGGGCGGTGGTGACGGCCCGGCGGTCCGGGGTGGTGGAGTCCGTCTCGGCGAATCGCATCATCATCCGGGTGGACGCCGATCGGGACCAACAGCTCAAGGTCCCCAACGTCGACATCTATGCCCTGCTCAAATTCGAGCGGAGCAATCAGAATACCTGCATTAACCAGAGGCCGATCGTGGGGGCGGGCCAACGGGTGAAAAAGGGCCAGGTCATTGCCGATGGCCCCGCGACCCAGGGCGGCGAGCTGGCGTTGGGCCAGAACGTGCTGGTCGCCTTCATGCCCTGGGGGGGCTATAACTTCGAGGACGCGGTCCTGATCAGCGAGCGTCTGGTCAAGGACGACCGGTACACCTCCATCCATATCGAGGAGTTCGAGATCGAGGCCCGCGACACGAAGCTCGGCAAGGAGGAGATCACCCGGGACATTCCCAACGTGGGGGAGGACGCCCTGAAGGATCTGGACGAGAGCGGCATCGTCCGGATTGGGGCCGAGGTGAAACCGAGCGATATCCTGGTGGGGAAGGTGACCCCCAAGGGGGAGACGGTGCTGACGCCTGAAGAGCGGCTACTGCGCGCCATCTTTGGCGAGAAAGCGGAGGATGTCCGCGACGCCTCCCTCTATGTCCCGCCGGGGATCCAGGGCACCGTGGTAGGGGTGAGGGTCTTTTCGCGGAGGGGCGTGGACAAGGACGAGCGGGCCAAGTCCATCGAGGATGAAGACATCGCCCGACTCCAGAAGGACTTTGACGACGAGATTGCCATTATCGCGAAGGAGCGGGACCGGCGGATTCGGGAATTCCTCACCGGCCGCATCGTCGGGAAGGATGTCAAGGTGAAGGGAAGCCGGAAGGTCCTGGTCCCGAAACGCAAGAAGCTGACAGAGGAGCTGCTCAGCGGCTTCGCCGTGGAGGAGCTCCTCGAGATCGCCAAGGCCTTGCCTGAGGAGACGGCCCAGAAGGTGGAACAGGTCGCCACCGGCGCCGATAGCCAGATTCACGTGCTCCAGACCCTCCTGGACAACCGGATCGCCCGTCTCCGGAAGGGGGATGAACTGGCGCCAGGCGTCTTTAAGATGGTCAAGGTCTACGTGGCGATGAAGCGAAAGCTGTCGGTGGGGGATAAGATGGCCGGCCGGCACGGGAACAAGGGGGTCATCTCGAAGATCCTCCCCGAGGAGGACATGCCCTATCTCCCCGACGGGGCCGCGGTCGAGGTGGTCCTCAATCCCCTCGGGGTCCCTTCTCGCATGAACGTCGGGCAGATCCTGGAAACCCACGTGGGGTGGGCCGCGCATGCCCTGCGGATGAAGATGGACTCGCCCGTCTTCGACGGGCCCTCGGAGAAGGAGATCAAGGACCTGTTGAAGAAGGCAGGTCTCCCCACCTCCGGCAAGACCATCCTCTACGATGGTCGGACGGGCAGGCCGTTTCACCAGCCGGTCACCGCCGGGTATCTCTATCTCATGAAGCTCGCCCATCTGGTCGAGGACAAGATCCACGCCCGTTCCATCGGCCCCTATTCCCTCGTCACGCAACAGCCACTGGGGGGAAAGGCGCAGTTCGGCGGTCAGCGCTTTGGGGAGATGGAGGTCTGGGCGCTCGAGGCGTATGGGGCCGCCCATACCCTGCAGGAGATCCTCACGGTCAAGTCGGACGATGTGGTGGGCCGCACCAAGATGTACGAATCGATCGTCAAAGGGGATTGCACGTTAGAGCCGGGACTGCCGGAGTCCTTTAACGTCCTGGTCAAGGAGCTCCAGAGTCTCGCCCTGGATGTGGATTTGATCACGGACAAGGGCGTCCGGTTCGAAGAGGGAGGAAAGGCGCGTGGATAAGTTTTTTGGGTTTTTCGACGAGAAGCCCATCGACCCGACGAGCTTCAAGGCCATCCGGATTGGACTGGCCTCGCCGGAGAAGATCCGTTCCTGGTCCCACGGCGAGGTGAAGAAGCCGGAGACGATCAACTACCGGACCTTCAAACCGGAGCGGGACGGTCTCTTCTGCGCCAAGATCTTCGGCCCGACCAAGGACTGGGAGTGCAACTGCGGGAAGTTCAAGGGGATCAAGCATCGGAACGTCGTCTGTGACAAGTGCGGGGTGGAAGTGATTCGGTCCAAGGTGCGGCGCCAGCGCCTGGGGCATATCGAGCTGGCCTCCCGCGTCGTCCATATCTGGTTCTTCAAATCCATCCCGTCCCGGGTCGGCTATCTCCTCGACATGTCCCTCCGGGACCTGGAGAAGGCCCTCTATTTCGAAGAGTATGTCGTGGTGGATCCGGGGAATACCCCGCTGAAGCCCAAGGAGCTCCTGAGTGAGGAGCGGTACCGGAAGCTCCAGGAGGAGTACGGGGACGCCTTCAAGGCAGAGATTGGAGCCGAAGCCATTCGGACCCTGCTGAAGCGGGTGGACATTCGGAAGCTGGCCGAAGAGCTCAGGCAGCAGATGCAGGTGGAGACCTCCCAGCAAACCCGGAAGAAGATCGTGAAGCGCCTCCGGATCGTGGACGCCTTCCTGACCTCGGGGAACAAGCCGGACTGGATGGTCCTTGAGGTGATTCCCGTCCTCCCGCCCGAACTTCGGCCGCTCGTCCCCTTGGACGGGGGCCGCTTTGCCACCTCGGATCTCAACGACCTCTACCGCCGGGTCATCAACCGGAACAACCGCCTGAAGCGCCTGATGGAGCTCAAGGCCCCCGATATCATCATCCGCAATGAAAAGCGGATGCTCCAGGAGGCGGTGGACGCCCTCTTCGACAACGGGCGGCGCGGACGGGCCCTGAAGGGCCAGAACAATCGGCCGCTCAAGTCCCTCTCCGATATGCTGAAGGGGAAGCAGGGGCGGTTTCGCCAGAACCTCCTGGGGAAGCGGGTGGACTACTCGGGGCGCTCCGTGATCGTCGTGGGCCCGGAACTCAAGCTCCACCAGTGCGGCTTGCCGAAGAAGATGGCGCTCGAGCTGTTCAAGCCGTTTGTCTTTCGCAAGCTGCTCCAGCAACATGAGCACGTCACCACCATCAAGAGCGTCAAGAAGTTGGTCGAAAAGCAGCGGCCCGAGGTGTGGGACGCCCTGGAGGAGGTGATCCGGGAACATCCCGTCCTCCTGAACCGGGCCCCGACGCTCCATCGCCTCGGGATTCAGGCCTTCGAGCCCGTCCTCGTGGAGGGGGAGGCCATCAAGATTCATCCCCTGGTCTGCGCCGCCTTCAACGCCGATTTCGACGGCGACCAGATGGCGGTCCATGTGCCCCTCTCGTTCGAGGCGCAGCTCGAGTGCCGGATCCTGATGTGGGCGCCCCACAACGTCCTCTCGCCGGCCAACGGTACCCCGCTGGCGGCCCCGAGCCAGGATATCGTCCTTGGCCTGTACTACATCACCAAGGCCCGGGCCGGCGAAAAGGGGGAGGGAAAGCTCTTCGGGTCCATGGCGGAGGTCCGCTCGGTCTACGATGCGGATGAGGTGGGGTTGCTGGCCAGGATCAAGCTGCGGTGGAATGGGGAGCGGATCGACACCACTGTCGGCCGCGTTCTCTTGAACGAGATCCTCCCTGTAGAGCTCCGGTTCATCAACCAGGAGATGAACAAGCGGGAGCTGACCCGGCTGATTGCGCAGTGCTTCTACATCCTGGGCAATGCCGAGACGGTCAAGCTCCTGGACAACCTGAAGGATCTGGGCTTCCGGTACGCCACGTTGGCCGGTGTCTCGATCGGGATCGATGATCTGCACGTCCCCTCCAAGAAGGAGGGGATCATCGAGGCGGCCCGGAAGGAGGTCATCAGGGTCGAGCAGGAGTACCTGGACGGCCTGATCACCAAAGGGGAGCGGTACAACAAGGTCATCGACATCTGGACCCAGGTCTCGGAGCGGGTCTCGGATGAGCTCTTCCGCGAGATTGAGGCCATGAAGGATGGCGAATTCAACCCGGTCTTCATGATGGCCGACTCGGGGGCGCGTGGGAGCAAGCAGCAGATCCGGCAGCTGGCCGGGATGCGCGGCCTCATGGCCAAGCCTTCGGGGGAGATCATCGAGACCCCTATCACCAGCAACTTCCGGGAGGGCCTGACGGTGCTGCAGTACTTCATCTCGACCCACGGGGCCCGGAAGGGATTGGCGGATACCGCGCTGAAGACCGCCGACTCCGGGTACCTCACCCGGCGGCTGGTGGATGTGGCCCAGGATGTCCTCGTCACCGAGGTGGATTGCAGCACCCCCAACGGGATCTGGGTCGCGGCGCTGGTGGAGGCGGGAGAGGTCATCCAGCCCCTGCGGGACCGGATCCTGGGTCGCGTCGCGCTGGATGATGTGATCGATCCGTTCACCGGGGAGACACTCCTCGAGGCCAACAAGGAGATCACGGAACCGTTGGCGGGTCGGATCGAGGATGCGGGTATCGACAGGGTGAAGATTCGATCGGTCCTCACCTGTGAGGCGAGGCGAGGAGTCTGCGTCAAGTGCTACGGCCGGAATCTGGCGAACGGTCGGATGGTCGATCTCGGGGAGGCCGTAGGCGTCTTGGCCGCCCAGTCGATCGGCGAGCCGGGGACGCAGCTCACCATGCGGACCTTCCATATCGGGGGGACCGCGACGCGTCTGGCGGAGCAGACGACCCTGGAGAATAAGTTTGCGGGCACGGTGCAGTTCCACAGCATCCGGACGGTCCGCAACGCCGCCGGGGATCTGGTCGTCATGAACCGGAACGGGGCCCTCTCCATCGTGGACGAGAAGGGGCGCAAGAAAGAGATCTATCAGGTGGTGTACGGGGCCCGACTGAAGGTGCCGGACGGCCAACAGGTGGCCCCGGGCACCACGCTGGCGGAGTGGGATCCCTTCACCTCGGTCATTCTCTCTGAGGCCGCCGGCCGGGTGGTGGTCAAGGATGTCATTGATGGCGTGACCATGCAGGAGGAGGTGGATGAGGTCACGGGGCTGGCCCAACGGGTCATTGTGGAGCACGGGAAGGAAGAGCTGCAGCCGCGCGTCTCGGTGAAAGACGAGAAAGGCGTTACCGTCTTTCGCACCCTTTTGCCGGTCGGCGCCCACCTCATGGTGCAGGATGGGCAGCCGATCTCCGCGGGCGACTCCATCGTCAAGATCCCCCGCGAGACCACCAAGACCAAGGACATCACCGGGGGTCTGCCCCGCGTCGCGGAGCTCTTTGAGGCGCGGCGCCCCCGGGAGGCGGCCGTCATCTCCGAGATCGACGGGCGGGTCGGGTTTGCCGGCATGGCCAAGGGGATGCGGAAGATCGTCATCCAGGCGGAGAATGGGGAGGCCAAGGAGTATCTGATCCCGCGGGGCAAGCATATCAATGTGCTCGAGGGGGATGAGATCAGGGCCGGAGAGCCGCTCATGGATGGGCCGATCAATCCCCACGATATCCTGGATGTCCTCGGCGATCAGGAGCTGCAGCGCTACCTGGTGAACGAGGTCCAGGAGGTCTATCGCCTCCAGGGGGTCAACATCAACGACAAGCACATTGAGGTGATTGTCCGCCAGATGCTGAAGCGGGTGCGCATCGAGACGGTCGGGGACACCAATTTCCTCGTCGGGGAACACGTCGACAAGCACGTGTTCCTGGAGGAAAACCACCGGGTGCTCCAGGCCGGCGGGGCCCCCGCCACGGCCAAGCCGCTGCTGCTGGGCATCACCAAGGCCTCCCTCTCTACGGACAGCTTCTTCTCGGCGGCTTCTTTCCAGGAGACCACCAAGGTCCTCACGGAGGCCGCCATCAATGGGGCACGGGACGAGCTCAGGGGTCTCAAAGAGAACGTCATCATGGGCCGCCTGATCCCGGCGGGCACGGGGATGGCGTGGTATCGCAACACGCAGATCAAGGTCCCTGAGCCTCAGGTGCGGTCCGGGGAGGACCAGCCAGCCCCCGAAGAGGCGAGTGCGACGATGGAGCCCATAGAGATTGACCTCTCGTGATGTCGTCGAAGAGGGCTGGGTGCCCAAAAATTACTTGACAATAGAGGACATGGTTTCTACTGTTTGATAGTTTGCGGAGAATCGATGGAGGGTTTGTCGGTGCCGACAATTAACCAACTCATTCGCAAGGGTCGGGTGGAGATTCGGAAGAAGGAGAAAGCCCCCGCGCTGGAGCGTTCTCCCCAAAAGCGGGGAGTCTGTACCCGGGTCTATACCACCACCCCCAAGAAGCCTAACTCGGCCCTGCGGAAGGTAGCACGTGTCCGCTTAACCAACGGGATTGAGGTCACCACCTATATTCCGGGGATCGGGCACAACCTGCAGGAGCACTCGATCGTCCTGATCCGCGGAGGACGGGTGAAGGATCTTCCCGGCGTCCGGT
>JBOHQS010000055.1:0-12785 GCA_050732295.1 Methylomirabilales bacterium (SeqCode) | reverse complement strand
TCTTCGTCGGTCTTCACCTTCCGGTCTTCCAGCGAAATCCACCCATAGGCAGCACGGTAATCCCGCGCATAGACCGCCCTCAGATAGGTCTTCACCACCTCTTCGGGAGCCGCCGCTCGGGCCGCCTCCGACGACTGAATCGTCACCAGCAAGAGGCTCCACACGAGTACCGCCCCCCAGGACATGCGAAGGCTGATGCCTCGGAGGGGCTTGGATGGTGCACAGACTCTGGTGACCACGGCAGTTCCCCTCATAGCACGGGTGGTGTGGGGTGCGTCGGCCGGTAAGCGTCTTGGGCCCTCCCCGCAAAATACCAAGCGCCAAAGCGCCGGTCAAGCGGGAGCGTCCCAGGAAATCGCTTGACACATTTTCAATTTAGATTAGTCTAAATGTGGTTTTAATGGCGCCTATATCAGTTCTTGCTTGATGGAGGTCCCAGGTATGGATGATCAGCGACACATGGCAAGACCGCCATCTCTCTTGGACGCAGGCCTGAACCGTCGCCAGTTCCTCGGCGGCCTCGTGGGGCTGGGCTTTCTCGGCACGGCGACGTCGGCCCTCGCAGAGCCCCCGAAGGCGTCGCCGGCTCAGGGGAGAGGGCATGGGATGCACCCGGGGGCGCCGGCCCCCTATCCCACCCATCCCGCCGAAGCACCGAAGAGTCTCCCCGCCGATCTGCCTTCCCCCCTGCGGGTCTCGGATCCGATGACGTTCCTCACCAGCTTTGACACCGGCCGGGTGACGCGGCTCCCCGGCGGCCGGATCCAGCGAGAGTATAGCGTCATCGCGCTGGACGGCGAGGCCGAGGTGGCCCCGGGGGTCAAGTTCCCCGCCTGGACCTTCAACGGCTATGTGCCGGGCCCGACGCTTCGCTGCACTGAGGGGGACTTGGTCAAACTCCACTTCCTGAACCAGTCCAGCATGCCCCACACGATGCACTTCCACGGCTTTCATCCGGCCAACATGGACGGGGTGTTCGAGGTCGTCCCGCCGGGAGGGCATTTCACCTATGAGTTCACGGCGGACCCGTTCGGTCTCCACCTGTACCACTGCCATGTGATGCCGCTCAAGAAACACATCCACAAGGGGATGTACGGGGCCTTCATCATCGATCCCCCAAAGCCCAGGCCGGCCGCAAAAGAGATGGTGATGGTCATGAACGGCTTCGACACCGATTTCGACAATGAGAATGAATTCTACACCGTCAACGGCGTGGCCAACTACTATGTCGAGCACCCCATCGAGATCCGGCAGCACGAACCGCTCCGCATCTATGTGGTCAATCTCTTGGAATTCGATCTCATCAACTCTATCCACACCCACGCGACCTTCTTCAAGTACTTCCGGACGGGGACCCGCCTGGACCAGTACGAGTACACCGACACGGTGATGCTCTGCCAGGGGGAGCGGGGGATCATGGAGTTCACCTATAAGTTCCCGGGGATGTTCATGTTTCACGCCCACCAGAGTGAGTTTGCGGAGCTCGGATGGATGGGGTTCTTCAAGGTGCTGCCGGCGGAGGGCAAGGCATGAACCGCATCCGTCTCATCCTCTTTGCCCTGCTGCCGCTCGTGCTCCTCGGGGCCATGATCGGCCTCTTCCTGTCGTCAGAGACGCTGCTCCTGGGCCCCTCGCCGGTCCCCCCCGAGGCGCTGCAGCGGCTCACGTTCGAGCGGATGGCCTTTTACCCGGGCGAGATCGTCGTGTGGGTCCGCAATACCGGGCCGGGCCCGGTACGGATCGGGCAGGTCTTGGTCAACGACGCCATGTGGGCCCATCGTGTGACGCCCGCGCCGGAGCTCAGCCGGCTCGCCCAAGCCACGGTGACGATTCCCTACGACTGGGTCGAAGGCGAGCCGCATGAGGTGAAGCTGATCACGGATGTGGGACTCGTCTTTAAGAAGCAGGTCGATGTTACCACCGAGACGCCGGTCCCCGGCTGGCGCTACTTCGGCCTCTTTGCCCTCCTCGGCATCTACGTCGGGGTCATCCCGGTCTTCCTCGGGTTACTCTGGTTCCCGTTTCTCACCGTCTTACGGGGAGGGTGGATGGAGGGCCTGTTGAGCTTTACCGTCGGCCTCCTCGCCTTTCTCGGCCTCGATGCCCTCAAGGAGGCCTTCGAGGCGGTTGGGCAATTGGGGCCGGTCTTCAAGGGCGAGGCCGTGATCCTGCTCGGCCTCTTCGGGACCTTCTTCGGCCTCGTCGCGCTCGGGCAGCGGAGGAAAGGGGAGGAAAAGGAGGTCGCTCCGAGTGGCCTGCGGCTCGCGTACCTCATCGCGCTGGGCATCGGGCTCCATAATCTCGGGGAGGGGTTGGCCATCGGGGCCGCCTACCAGCTCGGCGAGGTGGCGCTGGGGGCCTTCCTGGTCCTCGGCTTTGCCCTCCACAATACGACCGAGGGCCTGGCCATCGTCTCGCCGATCCTCCGGGCCGCCCCACGCCGATATCATTTCCTGCTCCTGGGACTCGTGGCGGGGGCGCCGACCATCGCGGGGACGTGGATCGGGGGTCTCACCTATTCGGTGCTTATGGCGATCCTCTTTCTGGCAATCGGCGCTGGGGCGATCTTCCAAGTCATCTATGAGATCGTGAGGTTCCAGGCGCGAGGAAAGCCGGTGCTCCAGGTCCTGGCCACACCGCACAATCTGGTGGGGCTCGTGCTTGGCTTCCTCGTCATGTATGTCACGGGACTGTGGGTCGCGGTCTAAAGTAAACGCACACAGTGCGCTTACTTTAGAGCAATGGAACAGTGGTTCGACGGGCTCACCACCCCGAGGAAGACCGAGGGGCGGGTGGATGAAATGCGTTCGTATTGGTAGACAGAGCGAAAGGGGAAAAACGATGCATGCGAGAATGAGGCGTAGTGATCGGACCGCCAAGGCGTTGTCCCCCCTTCTGGGGGTTGCCCTGGTTCTCGGGGTTCTCGTTTTCGTGGCCTTCTGGCCGGCGGCATCGGCCGCTCCGCCCCCGGCCACCCGGACCTTCACCATGGCCGCCGTTGAGCCGAAAGGGGGAGCGACCGTCGATAAGGAGCCATTCCCGCGCGATCCCCTGCCGGAGGGAAAGGGGTACGTGCTGAAGGAGCCCGATCCTAAGACCGGGCGATGGGAGGTGTCCACCTACCGGTGGGACCCATCGCAGATCGTGGTGTATCAGGGGGACACGGTTGTCCTGGAGATTCTGGGGGTGAACGGCGACGTCCACCCCGCTCGGATCGAGGGATACGTCCCTGGCTTCGTGGTGCGGCGCGGCCACCTTACGCGGCTCACCTTCACGGCCGACAAGGCCGGATTCTTCAAGATCGAGTGTACGACCCACCATCCCACCATGGTGGGCTACTTAGTCGTGCTGCCGCGCCAGTGAGGGTGGGAGGCACCGTGACGGAGTTTCGACCGGTCAGCCAGGCGGTCGAGGATTATCTCAAGGCGATCTACCGCCTCGAGCAGCGCGAGGGCAAGGTGACGACCACAGCACTGGCGCTCGCGCTGCATGTGGCGGCCCCATCGGTCACGGCGATGGTCAAGCGGCTGCATGCGATGCGCCTCGTCCGCTACATCCGGTACCGGGGGGTGGTCCTGACGGCCGCCGGCAGGCGGATGGCCCTCGAGGTGATCCGCCACCATCGCCTGCTCGAGCTGTATCTGGTCGAGGCGCTGGGCCTGCCCTGGGACCAGGTGCACGCGGAGGCCGATCGGCTCGAGCATGTGATCTCGGAAGAGCTGGAGGAGCGGATCGCCGAGCGCCTCGGCCACCCCGTGGCCGATCCGCACGGGGACCCGATCCCCACCAAGGCGGGGCAGGTCAAAGAGCCTCCGGGCTTCCCCCTGAGCGAGCTCAGTCCGGGAACGGCGGCCGTGATTCAACGGGTCGCGGATCAGGACCCGGCCAAGCTCCGGTATCTCGCTACCCTCGGTCTCTTTCCCCAGGTCCGGGTGACGCTGCTCGAGAAGGCTCCCTTTGGCGGGCCCATGTCATTGGCAGTGGGTGAGACCCGCTGTACCCTGGGCGGAGAACTCGCCCGTCAGATCCTGGTCGTTGCCGTTGAGGCGGCGTGAGCCGATGGAGCGCCACCGTGACCGGATGGGCCGGAGCGCGACCGGGGGAGCCGTGCTTGCGCTCTTCCTGGTTGTTTCCGGGTGTGGAAGCGGCGGAAGCCCGCCAGACGGAGAGCGGATCTACGCCAAGCACTGTGGCTCGTGTCACGGGGAGGCCGGAGTGGGGGATGGGCCGACCGCCAGGCTGGCGGGGCTGAAGCCGGCGAACCTCCCGATGGCCGTCCGGGAGAAGTCCAGGGCGGAGATCCTCGGAACGATCAGCAAGGGCAGGCAGGCCATGCCCGCCTTTGGCCGTATCCTGACGGACGCGGAACGCGAGGCGGTATACCAGTACCTCCGGACCCTGCCGGAAAAAAAAGTTTCCCTTGACAGATCGCGGGGGCAGGGGTAAGAAAAATTCTTTACGGGGCTGTGGCGCAGTTGGGAGCGCGCCTGACTGGCAGTCAGGAGGTCGGGGGTTCGAATCCCCTCAGCTCCACCAGAGAAAACAAAAGGCCCGCGCCGACGCGAGCTCTTTTGTTTTCAGAGCATTGGAGCAATGGACCATTAGATCAATGGGGTCTCGGGCCATTGCGACAATGCGGTCTATTGTCCACTGATCTATTGTTCCCGCCTCTCGTCTCCCAGGCTTTCTCATTTTCAGAGCATTCGAGCATTGGATGAGTAGAGCAATGGGCTAATGCGAGAATGCGGTCTATTGTTCCATTGTTCTATTGATCACGATTCTCACCGGGGAGGGAGCAGTCATGGGCGACGATACAGTCATCACTCGCCGGGAAGGCTATCTGCACATCGAATTTAAAGGCGAGTTCAGCGTCGAGGCCGCAAATCGTACCATCGGTGTGATGCTGAACGCGTGTGCCGAACACCAATGTTCAAGAGTGCTCATGGACTGCAGGAGAATGACAGGACCCATGCCGCTCATGGCCCGCTTTGAGGTCGCCGTATACGCCGGGATGACCATCGGCCCCGGAATGAGGATCGCATTGCTCGGCCAACCCGACCAGGTTATTTCTGGTAACTATTTCGTTGAGGGCGTCGCCCGCATCCGCGGGGTGGATGTGACAGAGTTTTTCAACGAGGAGAGAGCGGTCGAGTGGCTCACGATGTAGATGAAGCGGGAGGTGACGGCGGTCATGGGGTCAGGTCAGGCGGGCGGGGGCGAGCAGAGCGACCCGGAGGAGTGCGACGAGGGGCCCGCGCGATCTGCTGGGTGCGGATGAAAATACCCCTTGACAGGATGCGGGGGAAGGGGTAGCGTCACCGCAGCTTTCGTGATTGGCTTGTTGTGGAATGGGAACCGCAAGGGCTTCATGAAACGCCCTTGCGGTTTTTGTTTGCCGTCGGGTCCCGCCGGGGCGGGACCTCGCCCCGCGGGCAGTCCCCGGGGATCCTTACACGAAGGGAGGGAGAACAGCAGATGCGAAGCACTGGCTCCGTGAAGTGGTTCAACGACGCCAAGGGCTACGGATTCATCTCGCGACCGGACGGCGACGATGTTTTCGTGCACCATACGGCGATCCAGGGCGAGGGATTCAAAAGCCTGAGCGAAGGCCAGGAGGTTGAGTTCGACGTCGTGGACGGACCAAAGGGCAAGCAGGCGGCGAACGTCGTCAAGCGCTAATCGATCCGATCCCGTTCTGGATAGAAAGGGCCCCGAGATCCTCGGGGCCCTTTCGCTTTTTCCCGGGCCTGGCTGCGGGAAGAACCCGTGGCATACGTGACCTGTCGGTCCCGTTTCACGGCCTCAGTCTTCGTGGGAAGGGAAAAGTTCGCACTTGACACGTATGGCCTCACAGGAGATACTTCAAGTCCCACAGAAGGCGGAAGTGGAACCAGACGCCCTCTCGTGCGAAACACTGCCTGCCAAGGCGTTTTCCCTATCCGAAGGTGGGATCTTTTACATTGCGTTACCGGATGGAGAATCGGCCACGATGAGGAACGAGATCCGAAAAGGGCACGGCCGCACTCCCGCTGGCGTGCTCGATGATAAGCGCCTCAGGCCGTACAAACGACTCGCGTCATCCGTGATGGGACTCGCGTTTACTGATGCGGAGAAGAAGGCGTGCTCAGCGCCCGAGTGCATTGCCGCCCGGAGGTTCCTCTGCAGTGACAGCTGGCTGCTACAGCTGTGGTGCCACTGGCTCAACATCCACCCGGACCGGATCCGGGCGGCGGCTGAGAGTAGGGGATGGAGCGAGTAAGAGGGCCCGCAGGGGGACCGCTGTCAAGGCGAGGCTCGACGGGCGCCCGTCCTGACAAAAAACCCCTTGACAGGACGGGGGGGGAAGGGGTACGGTCGGCAGAGCTTTCGTGATCCGCTCGTTGTGATCGTCACGACCGCAAGGGCTTCATGAAACGCCCTCGCGGTTTTTTTATGCCGTCGGGTCCCGCTGCGGCGGGACCTCGCCCCCGGTCAGCCCCCGGGGATCCTGACACGAAGGGAGGGAGAAGAGCAGATGCGAAGCACTGGCACCGTGAAGTGGTTCAACGACGCCAAGGGCTACGGATTCATCGCGCGACCGGAAGGTCCCGATGTCTTTGTGCACCATACGGCGATCCAGGGCGACGGATTCAAAACCCTGACCGAAGGCCAGGAGGTTGAGTTCGACGTCGTGGATGGACCAAAGGGCAAACAGGCGGCGAACGTCGTCAAGCGCTAACTGGGCGTTCCACTCTGCGCAGGAAGGGCCTCGAGATCCTCGGGGCCCTTTCGCTTTTTCCCGGACCTACCGGAGCCGAAAGTACGGGCTGAGGTCGTACACGAAGACCCCGAGAAAATACGTGGTCGTGGCAATGAGGGAGGCCGCGATCGCGGCGAACACGAGCTGTCCAAAGAAGGGTAAGATATACTGGCGCACCTGCCGGGGCACAAGGAAATAGAGCAATGCCAGAATGAGTCCCCCGCCGAACAGGACCTCCGACCCGAGCCCGGTGGTTACGTGACCCCAGAAGGTCCACGGCAGATTTTTCCACGAGTTCACCGCGGCTTTCGTGGCCCACAGGCCGTTCGAGGACCGGATTTGGGCAAGATAGATTCCGGCCGAGGCGCCCAGGATGACTGCGGCCATCCACAGCAATCGCACGAGCCAACTCGGGCGATCTGCAGGCGTCGCTCTGTACTCCATCACCTTTTCCCCCTCCCGTCCGCCCGAAAAGCACAACGCCTTCCCGGGCACCCTGTCGTCCGAGAAGGCGTTGCAACCATTGTGCCGAAGGCAGGCTTCGGCCTCACCCCCTCCCCTTTCGAGAGGACGGAAGTTTCGCGTGCACCGGCTATTATCATCTTGACACGGGCACGGAAGAAAAGCTAAGCAACGGGTAGTTTTTGGAGACAATGGCTCGCCCCCAGGTGCTTCATAAGCCTGGCTGTCGCCGTGCCGTTTGTGTCGCAACGATTCTGCTCATTCCTTGAGCATGTATGGAGAAAGAGTCCGCGTGGTGTCCATCCAAAAACACTGAGCCAGAGGTGTAGAAAATGAAACAATGGTTTCCGGTTCTCGTGCTGGTGGCGGGCCTGGCGTGGGCTCAAGGCTGCGCGACCTACCAGGTTCGAATGCCCGACGATGATCCAGCGAAGTTGACGTATGAAGGCGGGACGATGCATGCATACCTCTGGGGGCTCTTCTACGACCCCCAGGTCATGACTGCCGATTGCGAGACTAGGGCGATTAACGATGTCGAAATCAAGCGCAACTATCTCCACGACCTGGCAAGTGTTCTGACCCTGGGGATCTGGATGCCAATGGAGGTTCACTTTCGCTGTAGGGCTCCGACTGGCATAAGAATACCTGTGAAATAGGACGCGCGATCCCTACGCGGGCAC
The DNA here is from genome assembly GCA_050732295.1 of Methylomirabilales bacterium (SeqCode). Classification (GTDB taxonomy): domain Bacteria; phylum Methylomirabilota; class Methylomirabilia; order Methylomirabilales; family CSP1-5; genus CSP1-5. Next base: position 4,904 of record JBOHQS010000055.1, on the reverse strand, counting down.
GCCTGTCCATTGAAGGAGAAGCGCTATGCCGCAGAGTTCTTTTACACCCCGGGCTTTCTGGGAAGGCCGGCACCTATCGTACAGGCAGCAGATTGAAGGGTATTATGATTTTGGTGCCTATGGCCCAGGCGCCGGATTGAACGAATACAGACAGGTTTCCAAAGAATTTCAGAAAATTATTGACGATGCGGTGCAGACCGGCAAGACTCTGCGGGCAATGGGCAGTTCCTGGTCTTTCAGCACGGTCGGGGTGGCGGAGCACCGGTTGATCAACACAAAGAACCTGCGTCTCAGTCTCGCTCTCCCCGACGAGTATGCCTCTTCCACATACGCCGGTGATCGTACAAAGCTGCGGTTCTTCGAGTGCGGATACTCGTTGGCCGCGATCAATGCCGAACTGTTCGCGGAGAAGCTGTCCCTCAAAGCCTCGGGATCGAACAATGGTCAGACATTGCCCGGCGCGGTATCCACGGGAACTCATGGATCCGCGTTCAAGTTCGGAGCGACGCCGGACTTTGTCGTGGGCATACACCTCATCACCGGGCCGAACACCCAGGTGTACTTGGAGCGCGCATCCTATCCGATCGTGACGGAGGAATTTGCCGAGGAGAAGCTCGGGGCCGAGTTGATCCGTAACGACGCGTTGTTCAATGCGGCATTGGTGAGCTTCGGCTCCTTTGGCATCATCCGTGGGATGATGATCGAAACACGGGAGCTCTTCCTCCTCCATGCGTCCCGATCTTTCCAGCCGTTTAATTCGGCACTGAAGACCGGAATATCCGCGCTGGATTTCTCCGGCCTCAATTTGCCGCAACCGGCCTCGAAGCTCTATCACTTCCAGGTGACATTCAATCCGAATGAAGGCACGCCGCCGGAGGAGGGCGCACTGAAGGTGATGTTCGAAGACGACTACACAGACGATTATGAGCCGCCCGTCTGGGACGATGCTGAGCCAGGCCCCGGGGCGTCAGGCCTGGAGGTCATGGGGGCACTCATCGGCGCAATCCCAAGTCCTCTGACCGAGTTAGTGATGCCGCTCCTGAATGCGCAAGTCCGAGCCCACCTCGAGCCCTATGCCATCACAGGGACCTTCAAGGATCTCTTCCGCGGCGAGATAGCCCGAGGCAAGGTCTTTGCGTCCGCCGTCGGTGTTCCGTTGTCGAGATCGCTCGAGGCGCTTTCAATCGCGTTCGATACCTACGCGAATTTCGGGACGGTGCTCCCGATGACTTTTACGGTGCGCTTTGTGAAAGGGACGCAAGCGCTGTTAGGCTTCACGAAATTCGATCCCACCTGCGTTCTCGAGATTGACGGCATCAACACGGAAAAGACGCAAGAGTTCGCGAATGCCGTGTGGACGAACCTCGAGCACGCCGGAATACCCTTTACGATGCATTGGGGCAAGTTCAATGCTTTTCTGACGCCGGCCCGCGTGAGGAACGTGTATGGGGAGAACGTCCAAAAGTGGATAGACAGCCGAGAGACCTTGTTGAGCCCAGAGGTGAGAGGCGTGTTTGCGAATGACTTTCTGAGATCGGTCGGGCTCGCAACGTGAATCCCCGCATCCGTCGTTATGCTTCGCCTCCCGCTCCCCACTCGCAGTAGTCACAGACGAACGGATCATTCAGGGGGGTGCCGCACCAGGGGCACTCGGTCCGATCTTGGGGCCGTGTCTTCGTGGCCTTCCGGCGTTCCTCATCCTGATCACTCACCTCGAGATCATCCTGGGGCTTGAGCTCAGGGGGCATGTTCCACCTCCGTAAACACACATGCCCCCGGGGCCGCACATCACCCGCGAGGGCACGCCGTTCGGTCCTGAGTTCGTGAATCGTCCTACCCCGGTTCCATCCCTGCTTCTCCCAATGACCACCCCAGTCTCGCCTACAACAGTCGCGGTGTCAAGGGTGCGGCGTGCCCTACTTCTTCTCGACGATGACGCGGCCTTTCTCGTTGACGTACACCCGATAGGTATCGCCCGAGGAGCAGCGGGCGAGGTAGTCGTTATCGCCGAGCTTCGTGAAATTGACGACCTGGCCGCAGGGCTTGCCCTGCAGGGTGATCACCGCGGTCAAATCCTGCGCCGTATCGATCGGTTTGGCCTGCGCCATCAGGACCGTGGTCAAGAGCACTGCGCCGAGCCAGCACCCTGCGTTCTTCCTGACACCCATGGACCTCTCCTTTGCGATGGCCGGTTAGAGCCGGACGAATTCCCCGGGATCGACGAGCTTGCCCCAGAGGATCTCCCGGCCCTTGGCGATCTCCTGACCCAGCGCGGGATCCCCGTCCTGACACAATGTGATAACCTTCATAAAGAGGAGGTTGAACTGGTCACGCAACCGCTCTAACGGCGTCTCCTCTTCGCGGGCATGAAAGCGGCGGAACCTGTCCATCAGGTCGTCAATCTGATTTTTCAGCGCCAGCTTTGTGAAAAACCCGATCGCGTTGGTGTCCCGCAGGCGCGCCACGAGCGCATTGATGTCGTACTTCTTCGCGACTGTGTCGGCGGGCGCCGCGGTCTCCGCCGGCTTTTTTCCGGTGTCCTCGGCAGGTGGGACACCACCATTCCCTCCGGCGACATGCGTGGCCGCCGTCAGGGCCACCACGAGGGTGGCAAGCGCAAGGACGGTCAGATGGCGTATCCCCATGCTCTTTCCGCCTCATGAGCTGACGACGGTGGATGGGCAAAAATTCTCCGCGGAGGGCGTCGACGGTAAGAGCCTTGGCCCTTGTCTCAGCGCAGGGGATTGACGGCTGGCCGGAGGATTCATACGGGCCGGCGCAAAACGCCCTTCGGGAATGGACCGGCCGGTCCGCGGTCGGTTTTGGAGCCGACGGAATTGCCGCAGCCCTGGCAGAGGTAGTCGTACAGCTCGCCGTCGGGCAGGATCAAGAGGAGGCGTTGCCGGACGGGCATCGACCGGCGACACTTATCGCAATAGAGATGCGAGGCCTGCAATTGGTCGAATTGTTTGTGCATGGACCCCACCGGAACGATCCGCCTGATTATGGCCCGCCCGGCGGGGGGTGTCAAGCGTGGGGCAGGGGTGGTGACATCTCCTGGGGGTGCAGAGGGTACGGAGAGTACAGACGGTGTAAGAGATACAGGAGGTGCAGAGGGTGCGGGCGGCGCCGAGAAGGGCGACGGGGACCTTAGGTTCTGTCCGGCTCCACAGCCCGGATCACCTTTGCCAAGGCATCCTGGGCCGGGGGCGTGAGGTCGAGCCAACGCAGGCCGTGTTCGTAGCGGCCATTCCGCGGTTCCAACTCGGCGCGGACGACCTCCGCCTGGCCGCGGAAGTTCGCCCCTGCGATCCGCGCAAAGAGTTCCACAGAGCTATAGAGAGGCAATCGCTCGGAGAGCCAGAGCTGCAGGCCCCCAGTGCTGATATTTTTGATGGCGCCAATCAAGGGTTTGGGAGAACAGCTCTCGCTCACGAGACGACACGCCACCTGAACGCTCAGGGGAACCCGGACCGTCCTGCGGAACTCACCCCGGCGGCTGAGAGGGATGTTCAGATCCAGACCGACCGGCTCGCCCCGTTCCATGGTAATGACCGACGAGGGCGACGAGGGGTGTGACGACCCCATGGTAATTGCCGACGGGGGCGACGGGCGGTGTGACCGCCCCTCGGTGATGGAGCGGTCCTCGGTCTGTCCGAGGATCTGTCCGAGGAGACGGTGAAGCTCAAGGAGAAAATCCGGCGGGACCACAATCCCTTCGCCCAGAGGCACGCACGCCTCCCCGGGTTGTGACGAGGGGCGGCACACCCGCAGCTCTACAGAACGGCCCCCATCAGCGTGACGGAGCGACAGGCAGATCTTCCCCAGCTGATTGCCCCCGGTCTGCTTGAGTGTCTTCGTCATGGTATTCTCCATCTCTCCTGATCGATCGACACAGATGGATCCGCTTTGCGCTTCCCGGACTGATCCACGCGCCCAATGAGAGCTCTTGTCACTTAAGCAAGAACTGTGCCGGGGAAAAATTCCTTATTTTCTCACAGGATGCTGAATCCTAGCGGGAGGCACCGTCCGATTTCCGGCAGAGGTGAGCAGCGAGGAGTCTTGTCCGTTTAAGCGTCAGGCAGGCAAAGGGCGTGGCCGGCCGGTTCGGGCACTCGGGGACCCGCATGGCGCGTCAAGGTGAGCAGCGAGGAGCGCAATGCGTGCGTTTTCATTTGCGAATGGACCGGGGCCAGGAGTCCGGGCTTCGCTGCCGTCCCGACTCCCTCGCGTAGTATCGCCAGATCTCCTCTCTCTCTTGGGCGCTCAGATGAACGAACTCGACGCCGGCGGTCTCTTGATGTGCCCACCGGACTTTGCCGAGCGTCCGGACTGGGCGTTGACTGAGGGGGAGATGGAACGAAACGATCACCTCCATCTCCACAGGTGGAACCGCGCCCGGGGTCGTGAGGAGTGCTCCGGTGGGCCCGATGTTTTTCATCCGTCCCTGCCGCGTGGGGGCACCTTTGACCGCGTACTCCACCGAGAGATCGCAGGGGACACGGAGTGAACGACGCTCATCAGCCAGGTAAGGCATGGGTAGTCACTCGTCCGGGTCGTGTTTCGCCCGCGAGGGCGTCTCGCTATTGGGTGCGCCGTCGATTGGGCTTTTTGGGGGACTGGAGAGGGCTGCAGTATGCCCTACCGGGTCGGGGCTGTCAAGAGTGCAGTGGAGAGGTGAGGAGGCGGGGGACGACGATCACGGATGAGGGGCCTGCCGCACCAAGGCGTTGTATTCATCCGCCTTGGGCCGAAGCCAAAGCAGGAGGAGCAGCGAGAGTCCTGCGAGCACCAGGAAATCCTCAAGCAAGGCCGGATCCGCTCCGCGAGAGGAAGGATTGTGTTGCGACACGGGACTACCGGAGGCCTGTGAGGAGGCCGGGGACGGGGATGAGGCGGCGATT
>JBOHQS010000054.1:0-12798 GCA_050732295.1 Methylomirabilales bacterium (SeqCode) | reverse complement strand
GAAGATTGAGCCGGAGGAGCGTAGGATCGTGCCCTTTCACCATGAAGAAGCAGCCGCCCACGGCCAAGCCCAAAGCGAGGAGTGTCATCCATGTCAGGCGCTCTCTCAAGAAAAGGACGGAGGCCAGGGCGACCAGGATCGGCGCCATGTATTGGAGGAGAATGGCGGTTGCCACGCTGGTGAGGCTGATGGTGTAGTAGTACGTGACGTTGGCCATGGCCAGGCCCGCCACTCCAACGAGGGCGGCCAAGGGCACATCCTGCAGCGGCAGCCGCAACTGCCGCTGATCCCACACGAGGAGTCCCACGACGAGAACAAGGACGGCGAGGCTCGAACGAATGGCGGTCAGCGGGAGAGGACCGACCTCGCCGGCGGTGAAGAGATACCGGGCCACCGTCCCCATAAGCCCCCAGGCCGTCGCAGCCCCGAGGACCATCAGGGTGCCCTTCACGCCGCCTTTCCATGCAGTCATCGGCCTTCGAGGAGTCGTTCGAGAACCGCCGCCAGGGTCTCCAGCGCCATGTCCCCCTGGGCCACGGCCGCCACGGTGCCATCGCGGGCAAGGAGGAAGGTGGTCGGCGTCCCCTGAATATCATAGAGCCTGGCAATCCGGTCGCCCTGATCGTGTCCGACGGCATAGGGGACGCGACGCTCCTGGACAAATCGTCGAGACTCCTCCTCCGTATCCCAGATACTCACCCCGAGGAATCTCACCCCCCGGTCCTTGAACATCTCGTAGGCCTTGATCAGCACGGGAGACTCCCGCCGGCAGTGCGGTCACCAGGAGGCCCAGAAGTTCAAGAGGACGACCTTCCCTCGAAAATCTGCCAGTCGAACTTTCTCTCCCGAAAGCAGAGTCAGGGTAAAATCAGGTGCCGGCTTTTCCACGGCCACCTGAGGGGAACGCGCATCCGCTCTCCCGACGGGACCTGCCCCCCAGACGAGGCCAGCCACGACCAGCACGCAGAACATCTGTCTCATGTATATGCGGCCCTTGAGGTGCGACACAGGCTCCTCCGCGTGCAACCAGGATTCCAGGTGTGGGAAACTACCACAGAATTCTGGACTCTACAACAAAAATGGGTCGCGGGGGTAGTGTCCTAATTTGCTAGAGTGCGCCAACCAAGTAAGCTATTAGAATGCCAATCCCGATTGAAGTAATGATACCCCAAAAGAAAGCAGCCACCGGCGGAGTCTGTCTGTATCGGTAGAGGATTGCAGCTACCAAGCCAGGAAAAAATCCGGTACAGACGGTTGCTAACCACCACCATACAACCTTATCTGTCTTGTTCCTCACGATGATAGCAGGAACCATTGTTATAACAGCCAACAGAGCAATAACAGAAAAGGCAGCCAAAGTATCCATGTCTGGTCTCCCTTTCAACTCAGGAGTTCTTCTATATTCCACACCCTATCCGTCACCCGGGCAGCCATTGCCGGAGTGACCCTAAGCGTCTGGTGAATCCTCACAAAGTTGTAATGAGCGAAATAGAGGGCTAGGGCGGCATTCAGGTTCGCCAGCTTCTTAGAAAATGCATTGGTCAGCCGCGTGAATCTACGAATCTGCATCCGCATGGTCAGGTTATGCCGCTCCACAAAGGATGTAGAAATGAAACGATCCTCGGGATTGCCTGTAATCTTCGTGGATACGGTCTCCGTGACCCGTGGGGGGGCGTACCTCCCGAATCCAGCCGGTTCGGCCCCGTAGAGCTTTACCAATACGGCATAGTCGATCTCTGAGCCGAAAGTATCTTCTACGGCAGTAAGGTATGGCCTAAACCCATCAGTCGTCAATTGAATCCGGCCATTGCCGTTAAGCTTCGCTCGAAGGCCCCGGATGAACCCATGAGCCGTTTCCGCGTTTCGCTTACCCACTCCAAACAACGGGATCAGCTTAGTCTCAGCATCCAGGGCGACGAATACGTACTGATCCCCAAGGTCAGTATTATATATATCGTTTTCGGTGAGCCTTTGTTCCTTCTTACCCACGAAGGTCCAGATTTCGTCAACTTGGATCAGACGGCAGTGAAAGCCCTGCATCTGCTGGTCCAGTAATCGCTGGCAGGCTTCGCCTGCCCGGACCATGAGGCGCATGATCGTATCTCGGTGGACGCCGGTCATCCGCTCTATGCTTCGGATACTGTTTCCCTCTACCAAGGCAGAAATCACGGCTAGCTGCTTCTCTTTCTTGAGCTTGTTCATGGGCCTTGCCTCTCTTTGGCGAAGGCCCTATACTGAGGTTGGCTGGGGACCATCTCAGCGGCCTTCGCGGGTTGTTGGGGTGTCAGCCGCCCCTGAGCCGCTACCACGGTTCAGGGGTTTCATTTTCTACACATAATATGCTTGACCGATCAAGCATTGTCAAGTAGAAAATGCATCACCTTAGTGAAAAAATCTTCTTGACTATCCTTAACCGCTCAAGTATATTTGGGTCATGGGAAAGAACCCACATGCCGTAGCCTTGGGGCGAAGGGGGGGCAAGAAGGGCGGACCCGCAAGGGCGGCTAAGCTGTCCTCTCGACGCAGGAAAGAGATTGCCAGAAAGGCCGCTAAGACTAGGTGGAAGAAGGTCCAGGCGGAGCAAGGGACCGGCCAGGAGTCTGGACAAGGCAACACCTGACCGATCCCCGATCTACTCCACCTGGCTTGACTATGGTGGCGGACGTGCTAGAATATGGATGAAGCCACGCAGCCGAAAGGCTGTCATTGCGTACCCCGCATGTTGTGGTTTCAGGGCCGGACAGTTCGTAGCTGTCCGGCCCATTCCCTTGAGGCTCGCTATATCAGCTTTTCAAATAAGGCCCTCGCCATTTCATCTGCTTTCGCAAAGCCGGTGTTGGTAAGGCGATATTTCCCGCCCTTACCAAGACCAGCTTTCATTAGAAAGCCAGCGTTGATATGTGGTGCGACTGTTCTATCAACTCTGCCGGGACGCAACCCAGAGACCTCCATTGATTCTTTAAGCTTGGTAACGGGCACCTCTTCCTGTTGAATGGCCTGGCGATAGCCATACAGAATCAACAGGGCCGCATCGGCGAATTTTTGCTCCCCAGCCGGATGGACACGGATAGTGACCAGCTTTCGTTTGTCGTCGATGTTGAAGATATCCCATGGTGCAGTGAAACCCTCCGGGGTTCGCACCTCTGTTGCAACCCGAGCTACCTTGGAGAGCGTTTGATTATTAGCTCTTGAAGTCTCTGGAAATGATTTGATAAGTTCTTTCCAGGCTTCAAACTGGGCCGTCACTTCATCTTTCGGACCTTCAGCCTCAAACTCATGAGGGCCCACCTTGATCCGCAGCTTATAGGTGTCCATTGCGTACCCCCTTTCCTATGACAGAAACAATGCCATAAAATAATTTTTCTGTCAACAGGAAAAATAAGGCGGGTAATCAGACCAAAGCGATGGCTGGGGGTGTGACGGATCGGGTGTGGGGACTCGACGATTTGGTCGGGTGACAGTATGCTTGAGCCGTTGAAACCTTTTGTGGTCGCTCTCCTGCTCGTCTTGCTCTCCGCCTGCGCCACGACGGATCCCGTGTTCCTCCGTCACCCTCAGACAGGGACAGTGGTGCAATGCGGTCCATACGATTTCAGGCCGTATCAGGCGGCGCCGTCGGCGATGTTAGAACGCGGCTGCATCGAGGATTATCAGCGTCAGGGTTATGAGCGAGTACCAAAATAGGCTATAGCTCAAATTAGGACACTACCGGTCGCGGGTTTCGGCTTGACACACCCGTCCCTTCCCGCTATAGTGAAACGCCGATCGGGGAAGGCCCCCAGGGAGTTCGGGGGGCTCCCGCACGTGGTCGCCATGCCTAAGAAGCCTACGAGCAGACAATATCCTCATTCCCAGGCATCGGGGTGAGGCACCCCTCCTGCGGGTTTGTTCGACGTTCCTGCCCTCCGGTTCGACCCCTTTACAGGAGAGGAGCTGAATGAAAAAAACGCACCTTTTTGCCCCAGGGCCGACCCCCATCCCCCCCGAGGCCCTGCTGACGATGGCCCATCCCATCCTCCACCACCGGACCCCGGAGTATGAGGCGCTCCTCGCCGAGGTGCGGGAAGGCCTCAAGGTATTGTTCCAGACGACCGAAGAGGTCCTCCTCTTCGCCGCCTCGGGGACCGGAGGAATGGAAGCGGCGGTGGTCAACACCCTTTCGCCGGGCGAGAAGGCGCTGGTGATCCGAGGCGGAAAGTTTGGAGAGCGATGGGGAGAGATCTGTCAGGCCTACGGTGTGAACTTCACGCCGATCGACGTCCCCTACGGGAAGGCGGTGGATCCCGGGCTCGTGGCCGCCGCCCTGGCGAAGGATCCTCAGATCGCCGTCGTCCTCAGCACCTATAGCGAAACCTCGACGGGGGTCCTTCACGATATCAAGGCCATTGCTGAGGCCGTCCGAAAGACCCCCACCCTCTTGGTGGTGGATGCGATCACCAGCCTGGGGGTAATGGACGTTCCCATGGATGATTGGGGATTGGATGTGGTGGTCGCCGGCTCGCAGAAAGCCCTCATGCTGCCGCCTGGCCTGGCTATGGTCGGGGTCAGCCGGAAGGCGTGGACGGCGGTAGAGCGATCTCGCCTGCCGAAGTATTACTTTGACTTCGCGGCGGAACGGAAGCACCTGCTCAAGAACCAGTCTCGCTTCACCCCGGCCATCTCACTGGTCGTCGGACTTCGGGAGACCCTCAGGATGATCCGGAGTGAGGGGCTCCCCAATATCTTTCGCCGCCACGAGAAACTCGCGGCCGCTATGCGGGCGGGGATCACTGCCCTCGGTTTAGAGCTCTTTGCCGAGCGACCGAGCCCCGCGGTCACCGCCGTCTATGTCCCGAAAGGGGTCGATGGTGGTGCGATCCTCAAGACGCTCCGGACAAGGCATCAGGTGATCATCGCGGGTGGTCAGGGATCGCTGAAGGGAAAGATCTTTCGCCTGGCCACCATGGGGTACGCGGACTCGTCGGATGTGGTCGTTGCACTCTCGGCGCTGGAACTGACGCTCTCGGAGGTGGGGTACCCGGTGAAACTCGGTGATGGCATCCGGGCTGCCCAGGAAGTCCTCCAAAGACAGTAGGAGACCAGGGGGCTCAAGGATGGAGAGACCGATGCAAGTCCTGATCACTGATGACCTTTCCCCCAGAGGTCTGGAGGTCCTTCGCCAGAATCCCAACATCCACATCGCGCTCCAACCCCGGATCTCACCCGAAGAGCTGCTCACGGTGATCGATCAGTACGAGGCCCTGATCGTTCGCAGCGCCACGAAGGTGACCGCCGAGGTGATCCAGGCCGGGAAGCGGCTCAAGGTGATCGGTCGCGCCGGCGTGGGGGTGGATAACGTCGATGTGGAGGCGGCCACCGCCCAGGGCGTGGTGGTGATGAACACTCCGACGGGTAACACCATCACGACCGCCGAGCACACCATCTCGCTCCTCCTGGCCCTCGCAAAGCATGTGCCCCAGGCGGCGGCCTCACTCCAGGCGAGGCGGTGGGAAAAAGGGAAGTTCCTGAACGTGGAGCTGTATAACAAGACGCTGGGGATCATCGGACTGGGGCGGATCGGCTCGGAGGTCGCGAAGCGGGCGAAGGGCTTTGCCATGCGCGTCATCGCGTACGATCCTTTCATCTCGACCGAGGTCGCGAGCCGGATCGGCGTCGAACTCGTCGATCTCGATGAGGTCTACCGCCAGGCAGACTTCGTTACCATTCACGTCCCGCTTGGCCCCGACACGCACCACATGATCAGCCGCGAGACCATCGGCCTGATGAAGCGGGGGGTGCGGATCATCAACTGCGCTCGGGGGGGCGTGCTGGACGAGGAGGCCCTCTACGAGGCGTTGGTGAGCGGACACGTGGCCGGTGCCGCGTGTGACGTCTTCGAAAAAGAACCGGCGACCGCCAGCCCGCTCTTTTCCCTGGAGAGCTTCATCGGCACCCCGCATCTCGGAGCCGCCACCGCCGAGGCCCAGGACAACGTGGCCGTCGCTATCTCTCAGCAGGTGGCGGATTTCTTGACCACGGGGGTGATCCGGAACTCGGTGAACACCCCTTCGATCGAGCCGGAAATTCTGGCCAAGATCAGGCCCTATCTCACCCTCGCGGAAAAGCTCGGACGGCTCAACTCGCAGCTGGCCGAGGGGCGGTTCCGGGAGATACGCATCGAGTACACCGGAGAGGTCGCGAGCTTCGACACCTCGCCCCTGACGGCGTCGGTGGTCAAGGGGGTACTCGATCCGATCATTTCAAGCACCATCAACATCGTCAATGCCCTGCCCTTCGCGCGTCAGCGGGGAATCCGCGTGGTGGAGTCGAAGAGCACCGAGGAAGAAGACTACGCGAGCCTCATCTCTGTCATTATCCAGACCGACCGAGGGCAGCACCTCGCGGCCGGGACCCTTTTCAGCCGACGAGAGCCTCGAGTGGTGCGGATCGATGAATTCTCCCTCGAGGCCGTGCCGGAAGGGTATCTCCTCATCTTCTCCAACCTGGATGTCCCGGGGGTGATCGGCAAGATCGGTACTCTCCTCGGGCAGAGTCAGGTCAACATTGCCGGCATGGTGCTCGGCCGAGAGAAGCCGGGCGGTCAGGCGGTTTCGGTCGTGAACGTCGATAGCCCGATCCCCACGCCGGTCCTCGACCAGATCCGGCGGATGCCCAACATCGTCTATGCCAAGGTGGTGAAGGTCTGACGTGATCCCCACGGCCATTCCCAAAGGGGTCCGGGTCCTCCCGCCGCCCGAGGCGGCCCGCCTCCGTTGGATCCAGAAGAAACTCCTCACGGTCTTCCAGCGTTGGGGCTTTCGGGAAGTGCTGACCCCGACCTTTGAATATTTGGAGGTCTTCGCCCACGAAGCGGGAGACGGAGTCTACGGGAAGACCTTTAAGTTCGTCGATCGACAGACCGGGCTTCTGCTGGCGCTGCGGTCCGATCTCACCCCCCAGGTCGCGCGCATGGTGGCCTCCACCATGCGGGATCATCCCCTGCCCCTCCGCCTCGCCTACTCCGCCTCGGTCTTCCGGCACGAGGATCCCCAAGCGGGACGGCAGCGGGAGTTCTTCCAGGCCGGCGTGGAACTCATCGGTTCGGATCGGCCCGAGGCGGATGCCGAGATGATCGCCATGGCGGTCGAGGGATGTCAGGAGGCGGGCCTTCGGCACTTCCAGATCGATGTCGGGCAGGTCGAATACCTCCGAGGGATGCTCAGCGCCCTCAACCCCTCCCCCGAACTTCGCCGCAGGATCCTCTCGGCGCTGAGGCGGAAGGACGCCGTGGAGCTTGAGCTGACGCTGAAGCCCCTGCCGGCCGAGGCCCGATTGAAAGAGGGGATTCAGCACTTGACCACGCTATATGGTGGGGAGGCGATCCTTGAAAGGGCAAAAGCATGGGCGGTCACAGAGCAATCGCGATTCGCGCTCGAAAACCTGACGCAGGTCTACGCCGTGCTCAGGACCTACGGCCTAGCCGACCACATCATCATCGACCTGGGAGAGACCTACGCCTTTGACTATCACACCGGTGTGGTCTTTCAGGTCTTCACCGAGTCGCTGGGCTATCCCATCGCAAGCGGCGGCCGCTACGACAACCTGATCGGCCAGTTTGGTTATCCCTGTCCCGCGACCGGCTTCGCCTTCGAGCTGGAGAAGGTCCTGGCCGCCTTAGAGGCCGAGGGTATCCTCCCACGCGATCAGGGGCCGGACTTCCTCATCATCGATTTCAATCCGGACAAGCGTCAGGCTCTGCACATCGCCCGGACGCTCAGGAGCAAGGGTTACGCCGTCGCCAGGGACATCATCCGGCGTGATCTGGAGGGGTCACTCCACTATGCCCGGGTGAGCGCCATCCCCCGCGTGATTGTCCTGGGGCTCAAGGAAATGCCCGGAGACCGACTGACGTTGCGAGATCTCACCACCGGGACGGCGACGACCTTCTCTGTCGCTGAGTTCTGCCAGCAGGTCACGGATGGGACGGTGCAATGGCCAACGTGATCGTGGTCGGGACCCAGTGGGGCGACGAGGGCAAGGGGAAGATCGTTGACGCCATCAGTGAGTCATTCGACGCCGTGGCCCGGTACCAGGGCGGGAACAACGCGGGGCACACGGTGGTGGTGGGCACCGAGAAGGTCGTCCTGCATCTCGTCCCCTCGGGCATCCTTCGGAAAGGGAAGATCTGCATCCTCGGCAACGGGGTGGTGGTTGATCTTCCCGGCCTCACCCACGAGCTCCACCAGCTTCGCCGGCTGGCCGTGAAAGCGGAGGGACACCTGTACATCGGGAAGAACGCGCACATGGTCCTTCCCTATCACAAAATCCTGGATCAAGAGCGCGAGAAACATGCCGCCCGCCCCCTCGGCACCACCGGACGCGGAATTGGTCCGGCGTACGCCGATAAGGCGGCCAGAGTGGGGACCCGGATCGGGGACCTTTTCGATCCGGCCCTCTTCCACGAGCGATTGCGCGTCAATCTTGCCGAGAAGCAGGTTCACGCTCCGGCGACAAGCGCGCTGCACTCTCTCGACGCCGAGCGCATCTTTGATGAACAGATGTCCCATTTCCGTGAGGTCCAGGGTTTCCTGGTCGATGCCTCGGCGACGCTCAACAGGATGATCGACGAGGGCAGGAAGATCTTGTTTGAGGGGGCACAGGGAACCCTGCTGGATGTAGACCTGGGGACGTACCCGTATGTCACCTCCAGCAGCGCGACAGCCGGAGGGGCCTGCATCGGAACCGGGGTTGGACCGACCCGGATCGACGGCGTCTTGGGCGTTATGAAGGCCTACACCACCAGGGTGGGCGAAGGTCCTTTCCCCACGGAGCTCAAGGACAGTACCGGTGAGGAACTGCGCAATCGCGGCCGAGAGTACGGGGCCACGACAGGACGGCCCAGGCGGTGCGGGTGGCTCGACGCGGTCTCCCTCCGGTATGCGGTCCGGGTGAACGGCCTCAGCACCTTGGCCCTGACCAAGCTGGATGTCCTGGACACTTTCCCCGTATTAAGGATATGCCAGGCCTACCGCTACCGGGGTCAGATCCTCGAGGAATTCCCCAACGAGGTCGACATCCTCAAGGAATGTGAGCCGGTCTACGAGGAGATCGAAGGGTGGCAGGAGAACACGATGGGATACACCTCCGTCGCGGAACTGCCCAAGAAATGCCACGCCTTCCTGGATCGCCTCGAGGCCGTCCTCGGGATCGACATCTCGATCATCTCCACGGGCCCTGAGCGGGACCGAACCATCCTCCTGCCCACCCCCACCCTGAAACAGTGGGGCCTCGTGTAGTTCACGATCAGACGACCGATCACCGTTGACCGATGACCATAGAATTACTTCCCTATGATGTCTCGCTCTCCACGTTCTCGGTCATCGGCCATCGGACAACGGTCATCGCCCCCAGGTCACAGCCTGTGAATCTCAAAACCCCCCATGAAGACCATGAAATAACCGGTTTGGAAGGTACGCCCCCGGGCCCGGGCCCCTCTTGTGACCTTGAATATTGCGAACGGCCCTGATGTTGCACAGAGGCCGACCGGCTGCACACCTCTCCAGTCAGACCCAAAGAGATCCGCGTAGTGCTTGTCATCGCACGGTGGCACCTCTTCGGCCTGGCTCCAGTCCCCACCCTGCCGCAACGAGACGAGAAACTTCCTCCCCATCTTCGTCACCTTGACTTCAGGAGGACCGTTTGCTTGAATGGCATACTCACCGACCAGCGCGTCGGGTGACCCTGCACCACAACCGGCAACCACAATTGCGATGCACGCAACAAGTCCGCCCCGGTATCTCATGGTGCACCTCCCGCAACAAGACATTGAACCGGATATTCCTTCCGTCGGGGCCGCGACGTGAGAGGAGGTTAACAGAGAGAATCGTAGGATTGCAAGACCCGACCCCGATTCCTGGCCCCAGGGGAGTTTCGGGAACCCCTTGGGCCCGGTTTCGAGCATCTCGGGCCGGGTGGGGATTGACTGCGGTCGGATAAAGGTGCAGACTCAGGGCATGACCCGTTAGCTCAGCCGGCAGAGCACCTGCCTTTTAAGCAGGGGGCCGCGGGTTCGAATCCCGCACGGGTCACCAGCGTCCTCTTTTCGGACCGAGCTGGCGAGCGGAACTCACTCCAATCCAGGCGCTACCAAAAACATCATGACCTTGTCGTTAGTCGTGCGGAGACGGCCTGAGACCTGTTTCAACACGTTCCAGAGTATGGTGTTTGCAAGCTCACGATCATTTTGGAGGAGTTGCCGGAAGGGCTCTCGCTTCAGAATCAATAAGTCGCACTCGGCAGCAGCCCTGGCCGTGGCGCTCCGGACCACCTCATCGCCAAACACCGCCATCTCACCAAAGGCCTGACCCTCCTCGAGTTCCGCTAGTGTCTCATACCCCCCCAATGGGTACTCGCGTGTGATGCGAACCTTCCCCTTGACGATCAGGTAGAGTTCCTCGTCTCGATCCCCTTTCTTGAAGATCACGCGGCCGTTCGCGAACTGCTTTGCTACGCCGATTTGAACGATGGACTGGGCCTGCGCCTGATTCAGGCCCTGAAATATCGCTGCCTTTTCCACTGTCGTTGTCGCGTCGTTCATAGCCCCTCCTTGGTGCCCCCACCCCCCTGTGCGCGTGACAATAGGGCCTCCATCTAAGTACCAAGAATATATTGCAATTCTTGTACCTACAGCAGCCCCCCTCCCCCTTGACCGCCCGAGCGCCTCACGCATCGGACCGATACCCCGCTGTGACGTCTTGTCCTGTGAGCAGTCCCTTTACGGATGACGACTGAGCGGGAGACGAAGGCAGTAAGAGGCAGAATGGTCCGCCTTTTGCACCAACAGACCCTGGGTTAGAAAGCCCACGAAAAATCACCGCAAAGGTCGGCCACATGATGCAGGAGGGAAAGTAATGACTGCGAAAGAGCTGGCGATTGAGGCGTTCGAGACGTGCGAGCACGCCGGTATGATCTGTATGCATTGTGCCGAGGGAGCCATCAAGGCCGCGATCGAGCAGGAGCGAATGCGGTGGCTCTGCGAAGCACATCAGCAGGGCGGCGACCTGGGACTTCTGTGGGAGGGGGCGCCGAGCAGCCTCACATTTTCTGCCTAGCCCAAACACACGCCCCTTCTCCACGGGATTCCCGCAGGCACCACTCTTCTCCATGCGATAGCTCACCTCACCGCCGACGCGAACAGCACCTTCGGCCCCTCACTCCGGGGCTCTCGCGGCGACCCTGTTCGGCGGCTTACGGCCCGGGTCCCTCCGTGTTCACGATCCCTGCAAACAGGAAGGCCACGGATCGCGCCTCGGTTTCCCAGGCCGTCGCCTGCCGAGGGGCCCCGCCGCTCCCGCCAATGTCGCTCGGGGCCTGCAGGTGCTTCCGAGGCAAGCAAGACGGGTCTCTACGGGAGGGTGAGAGAGTAGAGAGCGAGACGTCCCCGGCTCCGTAAGGGCCCTCGTCGATCGCACCCCTTTGATCTCCGTCGGAGGCTCGCCGCTCCTCCGAAATTTCGCTGGCATCTCGGTCCCGCGCCAGCTAAGCTACGGAGCACC
The DNA here is from genome assembly GCA_050732295.1 of Methylomirabilales bacterium (SeqCode). Classification (GTDB taxonomy): domain Bacteria; phylum Methylomirabilota; class Methylomirabilia; order Methylomirabilales; family CSP1-5; genus CSP1-5. The sequence goes on along the minus strand of JBOHQS010000054.1, from coordinate 1,264 downwards.
AAGGTCGATGGAGCGGGCGAGCCTGCTTTCCTGAAACGCCGGGGGTCAAAAAGGAAGTCACATGGCAGAGCCGAAACAGCCCTGTCCCAAATGTGGCGGGTCTTCCTGGATCAATTATGGAAGGGAGGAGGACGAGGTCTTCATTTTCGCCATCGTCGCAGGCAAACGGCTCGCGGATGGAGGCTTCGAAACGGACTTGAGTCGGGTGATCACGGTGAGCCCCTTTACCTGTCCACAGTGCGGATATCTCGAACTGTATAAGGTCTGAAGACCATTCCGCAAATCACCGGATCACCTGAACGCGGAGGGCCGCAGGGGGTCCCTCCGTGGATCGATCCCTCTCATACTGGACGGTGACCCACTGGCCGGGCTCGAGGGACCGCCTCGCCGGACCCTGTGCGGTGATTTCGGTCTTGGGGGTTAGCCGAAAGACATAATCGAGCAACCGCTCCTGCGAGCGTACCACGATATACCCCCGATCCCGATTCAGCTCAACGATTTGCCCCTGCCACTCCTGCACCTCCCGGGGGCCGATCCAGGGCACCGAGCACGCCGTTGCCCCAACGAGAAGACTCGCCATCAGAAGTGGTATCGCCCATCTCATGCGCGTATCATAGCAGGGACCGGAACATCGGCCAAGCCACGGGTCATGGACCGAGGCCCTTGACACGGGATCGAGAACGAGTACAATCAACAGAAGAGTCTAAAGCCCCGGGGGGGAAAGGGATGCAGCTGGTGCTCTTTGAGGTTGTGTGGATTGGCGTCATCCTGCTCGTCATTTGGCTAGCTGGTCGGAAGGCCTTTCGGGAGGTTGAGGAGTAGCCGACGGAAGACTCGCGGCGCGAAAAGCCGTGCCATGAGAGGAGAGATCTAGCGAAGCGCCCATGATTACAGAGTATCTCTTTCTGGGCCCGAGCGGCGAGATCATCTGCAATCTCCAGGAGATCCGCCGCTACATTGAGGAGCATTACCAGGACCGGCGTCTCTGCCCGCACTGCAACTGCTACCTGATCCCCACCGGGAGCCACCGGTTCCTCTTCCGCGTGTACCACTGCGCCAACAGCATCTGTTCTGCCTCGCTCAAGACCTACCGCCTTCGGTCTTTCTGGCAACGGAAGCCGGCGTAGCCTCGTGCCTGTTCCAACTCTTGTCGCCAACTTTCTCTCTCCTGACGCCCACGACATTGGAACAACGCACGCCGCCCAGATTCGGCTCATCACGTTGGAACGGCACTAGCCCTCTTCCGGGAAGAGGGGCTTGCCGC
>JBOHQS010000053.1:0-12990 GCA_050732295.1 Methylomirabilales bacterium (SeqCode) | reverse complement strand
AGGCGGCCCGAGCGGCGGCTCCCGAAGAGGTGGTGAAGACCTATCTGAGGGCGGTCTATGCGCGGGATTACCGTGCTGCCTATGGGTGGATTTCGCTGGAAGACCGGAAGGTGAAGACCGACGAAGAATACCTGCGGGAGAACGGGGCCTTCTCTGGAGCCCCCCTCGAGCTGGCCCGTACCCTGGCCTCACTGCTTCGCTTCGAGAATACGAAGGTGGTGACTGCGGGGGACCGGGCCACCGTCACCGGAAAGGTGATCTACCCCAACGCGAACGATCCCGCCATTCACGACCTGTTTCTGGAGTTCGACGAGGAGCGGCTCGCCGCCCTCTCCCCTGCCGAGCGCACGGCAAGACTGGATCAGCTCCGGCAGATGGCAAGGAGCGGTCGCCTGCCGGTGATCGTGGGGGAGCACGAGCAATGGGAGTTGATCCGAGAGGAGGGATCCTGGCGTGTCTTTCTCAACTGGGCCGGGGCGCTTATCGTCCGTTTCGAGGGGATCACCAAGGCGGGGCTGCCTTGGGAGTTTACCCCGGTCCAGCCCGTGGTGCGCGCCAAACCGGGGGAGACGCTCCAAGTGTTCTACCGGGTGAAGAACCTTGCCGACCGGCGGATCACCGGAAAGGCCCGCCACATCATGGACCCGTCGGAGGAGACGGGATATCTCGAGATCGTCACCGCCTTTTGCTTCCTTCAGCAGACCCTGAACCCGGCGGAGGGACAGGAGCTGCTGGTGGTCTTTCGGGTCAACCCCGAGATCCCGGAGTCGATCAGGGAGATCCGGGTCCGCTACGAGTTCTACCCGCTCGATCGGTTCCCCTCCTCATCGGGCTCGACGTCCAAGGTGGGCGGCCTGCCGGTGAACCCATGATCACCTGGTCCCTCGTGGCTGGGGCCGCCGGCATATGCGGAACGGCCGCCTTGTTGGCCCGCCTGAGCAGCCGACAGCCCCCATACAGCCCGGAGCGTTACTGGCTCCTCGGGCTGGCGGCTCTCGTTCCCGCCTGGCTGATCGCCTTCCTCGGGGGCATCGAGCTCCCGGCACCGCCCAACAAGCCCCTCTTTATCTTCTCCTCGGCGCTCCCCCTCCTCGGGATCATCGTCACGGATGCGGTGGTCAGACACCTCCGCCACTCAGGGCGCGATCGTCGCCCCGTCACCTACTGGTTCATCGGGGTGGCAGCCCTGCTGCCCGGCTGGGTGACCAGCGTGACCGTCCTGGTAGTGAAGGCAAAAACCTCTTGATCCTTTCCCCGAGGGGGAGACCCGGGGGCTGCTTCCCCCACCCCGGCGGACGCATACGAACTATCGCCTCTACGGGGAGACCGACCTCGAGCGGGTCCTCTTTATCCGGAAGGCCCAGAGCCTCGGCTTCACGCTCGCCGAGATCCGGCAGGTTTTCGATCTGGCCCGGTCCCGAAAGGCCCCCTGCGACGCCGTCATCCGGTGGACGGGAGAGAAGCTGCGAGCATTGGAACAGCAGATCCGGATGCTCCGGGAGCTGAAAGGGCGGCTCACGCGGTACCAACGGCGTTGGTCGGCCGAGGGGAGACTCTCTCACCTCGACCCAAACGAGATCTGCCGCTGCATCGGATCGGTGCCTGTCGAGGATCTACGGGGAATCCGATCAGCTCCTCGCGGAAAAGGAGGTGACAAAAGTGGAAGTAAAACAGATCGTAAGCCTCTGCCCCGCCTGCGACGCCTGTCCGGCCGTCGCGGTCTATGACGAGACGGTCCGCATTGGCGAGCCCGGCAACCAGGTCACCCTGGCCAGGGCGGAGTGGAACGCCCTCGTCGAGGCGATCCTCGAGGGGACGTTGACCACACACTAGGTCCCATCATATACTCTCCCTCGATGGGCAAGGGAGCGACGAAAAAGAAGCAGTCCACCGGAAAAGAGGCCTCCCGGGCGATCCCGGAAGGAGCTGTCCCGAACTGGCCGCTCCTCGGCCTCGCCCTGATCGGGGCGGCGCTTGCCGGGTATCTCACCATCACCGCATGGGTCGGCCAAAGCGTGCCGGGATGCCCGGCGGGCAGTGGCTGCGATATCGTCCTCGCGAGCCGCTGGGCGACGCTGTTCGGCCAGCCAACATCGTTCTGGGGCCTGCTCTCGTACCTCAGCCTGGCCGGGATTGCCTGGATGAAACGCCCCGATCTCCGCTGGAAGCTCGCGTGGATCGTCTCGCTCTTCGGGGCGATTTTCAGCGTCTACCTCACGACCATGTCGATCACGGCGCTCGAGGCGACCTGTCCATACTGTCTGACTTCGGCAGCGCTCATGATCGCCATCCTCGGACTCGTCGCCTATCAACGGCCTCCGTCGCTCCCCACGTTCGCTTGGCGGACCTGGCTCACCAAGACGGCTGTGCCGAGCCTCCTCCTCGTGCTCGCTTTGCATCTGTATTACGCCGGGACCTGGGGCAAGGCCGCCGAAGCGGAGGATCCCAAGCTCCAGGCCCTGGCCATCCACCTGGCGGACTCCAACGCAAGGTTCTTTGGGGCAGTGTGGTGCCCGCATTGCGAGGACCAGAAAAGGATCTTCGGGGCGTCGGCCCATCGCCTGCCCTACATCGAGTGCAGTCCCTATGGACGCTCGGGCCCCCAGGCCGCCCGGTGCCAAGAGATGGGTATCCAGGTATACCCTACATGGATCATCAATGGCCGCCGCTACGAAGGCCTGCTGACCCCAGGGGAACTCGGGGCCCACAGCGGCTTCGCGCAAGCGCTCTCCCCGGAGGGAAAACCGGCGGGGGTCGCTCTGCCTCCGTCAACACAGGGCGATACCCCCGCAGTCAAATCCTCTGAATGAGGCAAGGGGAATGCCGATGAGACTCTTGCGCACAATTGCAATGATGATTGCGCTCGGTGCCCTCTTAATTGTAACCCCGGTGGCGGCCGACGAGCCCAGCCCTCACCAGCGCGGGAAGACTCCCGTGAAGGCCAAGGGACCGGTCCGCATCACCGACGAGGAGCTGCACCGGCACGGGGGAACCCCGCCGGGGTGGAAGTTCACCGTGCCTGACGGGGATCCGAAGGCGGGCCGTGCGCTGTTCATCAAGCTCGAGTGTTATTCCTGCCACCAGGTTGAGGGGGAGAAATTTCCCGGGAGCGCGACGGAGCGGCAGACCGGACCCGACCTCACGGGGATCGGGCCCGAGCACCCGGCCGAATACCTGGCCGAGGCCATCCTGAATCCGCACGCGGTGATCATCACGGAACCCGGCTACACGGGCCAGGACGGCCTCTCGACCATGCCGAGCTACGCCGACCTCCTCACCCTGCAAGAGTGGATCGATCTCGTGGCATATCTCAGGAGCCTGACCGGCGGCAACGCTGATCCCGGGGAGAGACGGCAATGAGAAGCAAAAGAGCCGTGGGAGTTCCCACGGCTCTTTTCGATGTGGAAATAGATCCCTATTTCTCCTCGACGATCAGCTGGGTCCCCACGTGGGCGGGGTGGAGATGACAGGTGATGGGGAAGACCCCGGCCTTGTCGGCCTTGAATTCCACGGTCTCCGCCTTTCCACGGTTCACCACCTGCTTGACCCCGAAGGCCTCGATGGCGAGGCCGTGCTCGGCCGGATCCGACTTGACGTTGTTGATGGCCTTGATCTTGACGGTGTCCCCTTTCTTGACGACGATCGGTCCGGGAACCCAGACCTTGGACCCCTCGAACTCGATGTTGACCAGGGTGAAATCTGCGGCGGCCGCATCCGGTGCCGACCCAACCGCCAGGACGACGCTCATAGCGACAATTCCACACGCGATCCATACTCTGTGCATCGCAGCACCTCCTCGAAATTCGTTTATCAAAGGATTGTAATGGAAGAAGCCGGGCGGCCTTGTGGGCGTGGGCCTGTTGTACCACCATCCCCAGGGCATTGTCAAGGGATCTGCGCGGAGGATTCGAGATGAGACTCCTGGTAACCCTTTTGGTCGTAGCCCTGGGGGTGTTCCTTCCCTCCGAGGGCCTCGCGACCGATGGGAAGCAGACCCTCGAAACCGGCAAGCGGGTGTATGAGGAGAACTGCGGGGTCTGCCACGGCCTCTCGGGAGACGGACAAGGGATGGCGGCCCACATGTTCCAGACACCGCCCAGGGATTTTCGAGAGGGGAAGTATAAGTTCCGATCGACGCCGACCGGCTCCCTGCCTCTGGACAGCGACCTCGTCCGTTCGGTGAAATCGGGTGTCCGCGGGACCGCCATGGTCCCCCAGGACCACCTCTCTGATGAAGAGATCGGGGCCGTTGTTCAGTACATCAAGTCCTTTTCCGAGCGCTTCAGTCGCGAAGAGCCGCAGGCCCCGGTCCCGATCCCCGCCCCGGCGCCGAAGACCCCCACGCTCGTTGCGAGCGGGAGGGCGATCTACAAGAAGGCGGGATGCCCGGAGTGCCACGGCGAGGGGGGGGAGGGAGACGGCCCTTCGGCCCGGGACCTCCGGATCAAGCCGGCGGACCTCACGCAGCGGCCACTGAAGGGCGGCGCCACGCCTCAAGACCTGTACCGGACCTTGATGACCGGCCTCGATGGGACGCCGATGCCCTCCTACAAGGACGCCTTGGAAGAGGAAGAGTTCTGGGCCCTGGTCTTCTTCATCGAGTCTCTCGGCGGCCGGGAGACGGACCCGGCGGAGGAGCGAATCGGCCGACACGTTGAGGAGATGCACCAACCACGCCGGGGGCCGATGATGCGCGGAAGTCCCCTCCGACCTCTTCAGGAAGGCCTTGACAAAGACCAACGAAAAGAACGATGATGGTGCCCACGGATGTAACGGCAGTCGCGGTAACCTTGGGGCCCTTCCGGTAAAGTCGGGAGGGCCTTTGCTGTAAGACAGTCCTGGAATTCCCGGGGGGCAGCCGGGCCGCGGGCCTCGCGGTGTCACCGCGACCGCGAGGCGGACCGAAAGGAGTCGGATGGCAGAAAAGACCCTTGGAGAGCTCGTGGAGGGCCTGGCACCCCTCGATGCCTCGGGGGGCGGGAATGTCCCGATCCAAGGGATCAGCAACGATTCCCGGCGGATCCGGCCAGGGTTTCTCTTCGTCTGCATCCAGGGATTCAAGGATGACGGGCACCGCTACGTTCCGGAGGCCCTGGAGCGGGGGGCAGCGGCGCTCGTCGTGGAGAGCCCCCTCTCCCGGCCGGTGAGCGTCCCTGTGATCCGCGTGGCGGACGCCCGCAAGGCCCTGGCCCTGCTCTCGGCGCGATTCTACGATCACCCCTCCGCCCGTCTCACCCTCATCGGGGTGACAGGGACCCAGGGCAAGACGACCACGACCTATCTCATCGAGGCGATCCTACGCGAGGCCGGTCTCCGGACGGGGCTGATCGGCACGGTGGTCCAGCGCGTGGGAGAGCGGGAAGAGCGGTCCACCCTGACCACCCCCGAATCCCTCGAGATTCAGCGCCTCCTCGACCAGTCGGTTCGCGCCGGGATCACGCATGTGGTCATGGAGGTCTCCTCGCACGCCCTTACGCTGCACCGGGTCGCCGGGTGTGACTTCGATATCGCCGTGTTCACGAATGTCTCGTCCGACCACATGGACCTGCACGGGACGCGGCGAAAGTATCTGGACATCAAGGCCGCCCTCTTCGGCCAGCTCGGCGCGGATCCGACTAAGTGCGCCATCGTGAACGTGGACGACCGCCACAGCGGGCGGATCCTCGATGCCACCCGATGCCGCATCTTGACTTACGGCATCCATCGGGAGGCCGCCCTGACGGCCGGCCACATCACGGCGGGCCTTCGGGCCCTGGATTTTGTCGCCTATACGTCCCGCGGGCAGACGCCCATCCACATGGGACTCACGGGGGCCTTCAATGTGTACAACGCCCTGGCCGCTACGGGGGTGGGCCTCTGTCTGGACCTCGATCTCGAGACGATCACGCGAGGGTTAGAAGGCGTGGCCTCTGTCCCGGGGCGGTTCGAACTCATCGAGCTCGGGCAGGATTTCCTGGTGATCGTGGACTTTGCCCACACCGCAGTCGCCATGGAGCAGCTCCTGACAACCACGCGGCCCTTCACCCAGGGCAGGATCATTACCGTGTTCGGCTGTCCGGGAGAGCGAGACAAGACCAAGCGGCCGGTCATCGGCCAGGTCGTCTCCCGCCTCAGTGACCACGCCATCCTCACGACCGACAACCCGGCCAGCGAGGACCCGCGCCAGATCGCGGAGCAGATCAAGACGGGAATGCGCCGGGCCCGGCGCGGGTGCACGTCCGAGATCATCCTGGATCGGGCGGAGGCCATCGCCAGGGCCGTGGGCCTCGCCCGCCGAGGCGACGCGGTCATCCTGGCAGGCAAGGGGCATGAGGAGCATCAGATTATGCAGACCGGGCTTGTCCCCTTCAGCGACCGGGAGGTCGCCCGAGGCGCGCTCCAGGCAGGGAAAAAGGCCGCCGCCCAGATCGGACACTCAGCGGCAGGGCGGTGAGATCTCCGAGTCCACAAGGTGGTCGCGACGATCCGGGTGGGGGCCAATCCCCACGGTGTCGCCCTGAAGCGATGACAGCCGCGCTCCATACATGCGCACCGCCGCGCACCCGCCTGTGCGTGATGACCGGCATCCTGATCCTGCTGACGCTCGCGATGCCAGCCGGTCTCGCGGCGCACTCGACTTTGGTACGGTCCCAACCCCCCGCGGGCGCCACCCTGACGGCGCCGCCGAGTGAGATCATCCTCTGGTTCAACGAGCGCCTCGAACGACAGTTCCATGCGGTGACCGTTACCGACGGACAGGGCAGGACGATTCCGACGCAGAATCTTCACGTGGACCAGGCAGATCCGACACAGCTCACGGTGGCGGTCGAGCCCCTCCCTCCGGGCGTATATCGGGTGAGGTGGCAGGTCCTCTCGCGGGACGGCCACGTCGCGAAAGGCGCCTTTTCCTTCTCCGTTCAACCCTGATCCGTCGAGGCCCTCATGATCGAAACGGTAGACATGCTTATCCGCGGCGTCGGTTTCATGGGGATCGTGGTCTCCGTCGCTGGCCCGGTCCTATTCCTCGTCGTGCTTCGTCCGGCCCTGTCGGTGACGGGCGGGGACGGCCCGAACCAGGAGATCGGCAGACGCATCGCGCGGACCTGCCTGGCGAGCGGCCTCCTCTTAGCAAGCGCGACGGCAGGCGCCGCCTTCCTCTTGGCGATGACCGTCTCGGGCGAGTGGTCGAGTCTTTGGGACCTGGCCCTTTTGAAGCGCGTCCTCCTCGAGACCGCGCACGGCAATATCCTGCTTCTGCGAATGGCGGGGGCGATCGGCATGGTTCTCCTCTTTCGGTTCATCGCGCTGTCCCCTGCCAGCCCCCGTCTCTGGGGGGCCGCGACATTCGCGGCGCTCCTCACATTGGCGACGTTTCCCCTGAGCGGTCACGCGGCGGCTCTCCCCACTCGCGAGGGCCTCGCGATGACCGTGGACGGCCTGCACCTATTCGGCGTGGCCACGTGGATCGGCGGGCTCTTTCACCTGCGCCTCCTCCTCGGCTCTCTCGCCAGAGACCCGGTGACCATCGCAACCGCGGTGCGCCGTTTCTCCCCCTTTGCCCTCGCAAGTGCGAGTCTCCTCATCGCGACCGGTCTCATCAATGCGCTCCAGTACGTCGGCAGCCTGACCGCCCTTCTCGCGACCCCATACGGCCTGACGCTCACCGCCAAGCTCCTGCTCTTGATCCCGCTCTTGACCTTTGGCGCCGTTAATTTCCTGATCCTCCGCCCGGCGCTGCAGCACACAAAACAGCACCACAGTCCCCTCGTGCGACGGATCACCACAACGATGGAGGGGGAACTGGGGTTGGGACTGGTGATCCTCCTGCTGGTCGGCGCCCTCACGGCCCTCCCGTATCCGGTGGAGGACTCCCCAGGAACGAGTGACCTCGCCCCCGTCTTCTCCTGGCTCACACCCCGCTGGCCCCACTTCTCGAGCCCCACCGCGAAGCTGGTCTGGGAGCACAAGGTCGCCCAGAAGGGGGTCCCGAATCCCGTCCGATCCGCCGAGCGGATCGCCTATTCCGAGTTTAATCACCACTGGGCGGGGGCCTTTGTCCTCGTGATGGGCCTGCTCTCTCTCCTCCATGCCTTCCACCCACGCCTTGCCTGGGGCCGCGCCTGGCCACTCACCTTGATCGGCCTCAGCATCTTCCTCTTCGTCCGGAATGACCCTGGTGTCTGGCCCTTAGGGCCGATCGGCTTTTGGCAAAGCTTGACGATCGCCCACGCCCTGCAACATCGCCTGTACGTCATCCTGGTGGCGGCCCTGGGCATCGTGGAATGGCTGGGCCAAACCGGACGCATCCGCCGCACCTGGTGGACCTACATCTTCCCGGGGATTTGCGTCATCGGCAGCCTGATGCTCTTCCTCCACGCCCACGGGGAAGGGGGCTTGGAACGGGCCGACTCCCTTACCCATATTCAGCACGTGGTGATAGGGAGCCTGGGACTCTTAGCGGGGGTGAGCCGATGGCTTGAGCTTCGGGTGCAGGGAAAGGACCGCCTCTACGGCAAGCTGTGGGGCCTCTCCGTCACCCTGCTCGGCCTGTTCCTCTTCCTCTTTTTCCGGGAACAGTGATGGGGAGGTTCAGGGGAGAGCAAGCTGGAGCAAGCGCTCTGGATTGAAACGCGCTCCCTGAAGGCGGCCCCCCCAGTGGAGGTGGGGGCCGGAGGTCCGACCGGTCGCCCCGACCCAACCGAGGATGTCTCCCTTGGCCACCTCTTGCTCAACCGCCACCCGATATCCCTGCAGGTGATAGTACATCGTGAAGAGTCCGCCCCCATGATGGACGATCACCGAGTTGCCGCTGAAGAACAGCTCACCGACATAGGCCACCACGCCGCGGTTACTCGCCCGGACCGGCGTGCCGGCTGCCGCCTCGAAATCGACGCCGGTATGGGGGCTGCGGGGCTGACCGTTGATGATCCGCCGGAGCCCGAATGCGCTACTGACTTGAGGCATCCCCTCGAGGGGCGCAATGAAGGCGTGTGACCAGGATGGTTCCCCTTTCCACGTCTCCCAGATCGACGCCAGCACCGCCTCCTCCCGGCGGACCCGTTCGAGGGTCTCCGCATCGAGATCGACCATCGCCTTGGGGAGCGTGAGATGCTGCAGAGGAAATCGACCATCCGCCACCGTGACCTGGACCCGGCGGTGATACCGCTGTCCAGACCTCCCCTGGGCCTTCACCTCGACCGGATGAGGGCCGGGTGGGGTTTCGAGATCCACCGCGAGGAGGACAGTGTACGCGCCTCCTCCTTCCGGACGGTGTGGGAGGCTCAGGCCCCGGAAGCGCGCCTCGAACCCGATGAGCGGCTCGGCGGCCGTGACCCGGAGGCCCCGAAGGTCGCCCTGGACGACCGGCTTCTCGGGGAGCTGCACCTGGAGATCCGCCTCCACCCCCAGGGGGTACACCAGAACCAGGAGGCCGAGAGGGAGACTCGCCCGCAGTTGCCTCGTCACGGTCCCTCGGGACCGCGTCGGGATGCCTCCTTCCACTACGCCCTCCCTGCCCCGCTCAGGCGGATGGATTCGCCAGGCGTTTCATCTGTCGAATGGCCGCAACGGGATCGGGATTTTGAAAGACGGCCGAGCCCGCCACGAGGATGGATGCCCCTGCCTTGGCAATCCTGGCGCAGTTCTCGACCTTGATCCCTCCATCCACCTCGAGCTCACAGCGGAGCTTGAGCGCATCGAGCCGTCGCCGCATCTCTTCCACCTTCTGTTCCACGTGGGGGATGAACCCCTGACCCCCGAAGCCGGGATTCACGGACATCACGAGGACGAGATCGAGATCGCTGATCACTGGATCGAGGGTGTCGAGAGGGGTGGAGGGATTGAGAGCCACCCCGGCCTTGGTGCCCGTTGCCTTGATCTGCCGGATGGTTCGGTCGAGATGCGGACAGACCTCGGCATGGACCGTCAGACAGTCACTCCCGGCCTTGGCGAACTCGGCGATGTAGCGCTCGGGGTACTCAACCATCAGGTGCACATCGAAGGGAACCGCCGTCCGGGGGCGCAGGGACCGAATCACGTCCGCCCCGTAGCTGATCACGGGGACGAAATGGCCGTCCATCACGTCGAAGTGGAACAGGTCGGCCTCCTGCTCGACCGCGAGGATCTCCTCCGCCAAGCGGCCATAGTCTACCAGGAGGACTGCCGGTGCGATCTTGACCATGTTCCCCTCCGGGGCGTTCAGGGTTCAGAGTTCAGGGTTCATGGTAGGGTCGGAATCTGCGACGATGAACCATGAACCGTCAACCATGAACTTGTTCTCTCCGACTATGAACCATGAACCGTGAACCACGAACCTACTGGGCCACAACGATGGACGCCTCCTCTTTTTCTTTAATCCGCGTCCCGAACGAGGGCTCTTGGAGGACCACCCGGCGGGCCTGAGCGGGGAAGGACTGGTAGGTCACCCGAGGCTCAATGCCCATCTCCTTCAGAATGGCGACGGCCTCTTCCTCCCCCTGCCCGACCAGGTTGGGCATCACATAGAAGCGGTCTTCCTCCCCCAGGCTGACCAGCACGCTCACCGCACTCCCCCGCCGCGTCGGGAAACCGGCCGGCGGGTTCTGCGCGATTACCACGCCCGTCGGCAGGCTCGTGTGCACCTTGGCGGTAGGCCCGAGCAGCAGACCCTGCTCCGCCAAGAGCCGCTGCGCTTGCGGGAGGGGCTGGCCCGCGAGGTCCGGGGCGAGCGTCTCGTCGCTCCCCTTACTGATGGTGAGGCGGACCTCGACGTTCCTGCGGACACGAGATCCGCCGGATGGGCTCTGGCGGACCACCGCGCCCTTCGCGAAGGCCCCATGGTACTCCTCACCGGCCATCCGGGGCTGCAACCCCACGATCCGGAGCTGGCGGGCCGCCTCCTTCAGCTCCAACCCGATCACGACCGGGACCTCGATCCGGTCCCGCTCGAGGGAGAGATTCATAGCGATGTAGCCGGAGAGGACGGACAACACGAAGAGCCCGACCCCGATCCCGGAGATCCGCAGCACGGTCTTCGACCACATGATGGTTCCCTCGACCCCTCAGTGCCGGCGGAGCCGGCCGACAAAGAACCCGTCGGTCCCATGCCGATGCGGCCAGGTGGCGACGTGCCCCCCGGTCACGAGAGCGCTTCTCGCCCCTCGGAAGAAAGCCGGCAGGTTGTCCTCGTGGGAGAAGTCCGGATGCCGGGTCAAGAACTGTGCCACGACGTCCGCTCCCTCCTCCGGCTCATGGCTGCACACCGCATATACCAGCGCACCGCCAGTCCGGACGCAGTCCGCCACCCCGTCCATGATCGCGCTCTGAAGCTCGGCGAGTCGGGCGATATCCGCCGGTTCCCGATGCCACCGGATCTCCGGGCGCCGCCGGACCGTGCCCAGGCCCGTACAAGGGGCATCGACCAGGACCCGGTCTGCCCATTTCCGGAAATGCCCCGCCGCCTCGCGGGCATCTCCTCGCACCGGACTCACGATGGTCGTGCCAAGGCGCCGCACCCCATCCTGCAGGCGTCTCAGCGCGCGGGGGCTCAGATCGAGGGCTGCCACCTCGCCCCGGTTCTCCATCAGCATGGCGGCCAGCGTCGCCTTGCCCCCTCCACCCGCGCAGACATCGAGGACCCGCTCCCCCGGTTGCGGATCCAAGAGCTCTACGACCAGCGCGGCTGCCTCATCCATCACCCAGAACAACCCTCGTTCCCTCCCCCCACCGGCGAACAGATTCCCCGCATGCCGGACCCGATACGCGTTCGGCACCCAGGGACTCGCCTCCCACTCCGCCCCCGCCCTCGTGAGAAGGTGCTCGAGCTCCGCCACACTTCCCCGGAGAAGGTTCCACCCGATCGCGACAGGGGGAGTCCGATTGTTGGCCTCCATGAGCTGCCGCGCCTCCTCCCCCAATTGTTTCAGCCATCGCTCCACCAGCCAGGCGGGGTGGGAATACCGGACCGAGTCTGCCAGGAGCGGATCCTCGGGCAGCTCTTCTTCCTTGAGCGGACCGCGTCGCGCCAAGGCCCGCAGAATGGCATTGACAAAGGTCCCCGTCCCGCGCCGGGCCAGCCGGACCGTCTCGTGGACCGCGGCGTAGTCCGGAACCTTGGTCAGATGAAAGAGCTGGTATGCCCCGAGTCTCAGGAGATTCCTCACGTCAAGATCAACCGCCTGAAGCGGCCGATCCAGGACGCGTGACAGGAGAAAGTCAATCGTCCCGCGATGCCGCAGGACCCCGTAGGTGAGCTCCGTCGCTAGACCCCGGTCGCGAGGTGCCAGCCTCTGCCGCCTGAGCCAGGCGTCCAGGAGGACATTCGCGTACGCCTTATCCCGCTCGACCCGGACGAGAATCTCCAGGGCGAGGCGTCGCGGATTCTTCCCGGGTGGAGACGAAGGCACTCCCCACCTCCGCGCGATAGCCACGGGAAAACTCCTCGGCCGTCATGACCCGCCTCCCCTCCGGCTGCACCCGGGTGAGGAGAAGAGTCCCCTGGCCCGTCGCCACCTCGACCCCCATCCCCTTGCGCACTCCAACGATGGTGCCCGCACGCGTTGGATGGTCGCCGGGCAGCGGCTGCGCCCCGAGAACCCGCACCAGTCGGCCGCGGTAGAAGGTGTGGGCTCCGGGCTGGGGCGCGAGGCCACGGACCAGGTTCCAGAGATCACCCGCGCTTCGGAACCACCGGAGACGCCCGATGTCCGGAGGAAGCCTCGGCGCGTACGTGGCCTCGGCTTCGTTCTGTGGACTCTTCGTCACTTCCCCGCGCTCCACGGCGCGTAACGTCTCGATGAGTGCCTCTGCCCCCAGAGGTGCCAGGCGACCCTCCAGCGTTCCCGCAGTATCCTCAGCGGCGATCGGGATCTTCCGCTGGAGCAGAATCGGTCCGGCGTCCATCGCTTCGACGATTTCCATAATCGTGACGCCCGTCACCGTCTCCCCCCGAATCAGCGCCCAGGGGATGGGGGCCGGCCCGCGGTACTTCGGGAGCAGGGATGCATGGACATTGAAGCATCCCTGTGGGGGAAT
>JBOHQS010000052.1:0-13144 GCA_050732295.1 Methylomirabilales bacterium (SeqCode) | reverse complement strand
TCTACCTGTGCCTCGTGGCGGGGGTGGTGTGTTGGTACGTCGTCGCCATTGAGGAAAAGGGCCTGGAGGCACGTTTCGGGGATGCCTATCGCGTGTACAAGGAGCGTGTCCCGCGCTGGGTGCCGCACCTGCTGCGGAAGGGATAGGGGAGTCGGTTATGCCGGGCGATTACGGGCGGGGGGAGTACGTGAAGCTGCTGGCCTCCCGGGATGCCGCCATTCGACGTCTGGTGGACGGGGGGTACGAATTTGTCACCAATGCCTTCCGCCCCGGGGCCGGGCCGAAGGGGGTCCGGACCAAGGATGCGGACACCCTTGCGACGCGGCTTCGGGAGGACGGGTATCAGGTCGAGGTGGCCACCGCATACAATGAGACTGGGGATGCCCTTCCGTCAATGGCTTCGATCTGGCGGAAGCCGAAACCCTGATCAGAGCCATCGATCCCTCCTCGGCCTTGAACGCCTGCCAGGTTATCCAGCAGCGGCCCTGATCCCCCCCGTGTCGTTGATTCCCCACGTTCCGGAGGCCGTCCCGTTCCTGCCATTCCATTTGTGGCCGGGATTGATCTGTGATATGCGTTGAGCAGTCGAGACGGGGGGGGGAATGATGGCTCCCGAGAGAAGTGGAGAGGTGCGCCGGACCAAGATCGTTTGTACGATCGGACCGGCCAGCGAGTCGGAAGAGGTCCTTGAGCGTCTGATTCTCACCGGAATGGACGTTGCCCGTCTGAACTTCGCCCATGGCACCTCCGAGGAGCACGCCCGGGTGATCCAGCGGATCCGAGGCCTCGAGGCGAAACTCGGAAAGCCGGTGGCGATCATCCAGGACCTTCCCGGGCCCAAGATCCGACTGGGGGATTTCGAGGGTGGAGCGGCGCTGCTCCGAACGGGGGCTGAGTTTGTCATCACGAGCCAGCCCATCCTGGGAACCGCTGAGCGTGCCCACGCCCCCTCCCCCGACTTCTTCGGAGAGGTTCGGCCCGGGGATACGATTCTGGCCGATGATGGTCTGATTCAACTGAAGGTGATGGCCAGCGACGGCGTTGAGGTGCGATGTCGCGTCGTGGCGGGGGGAGTCCTCCGGAACCACAAGGGCATCGGTCTCCCCGGCGGGCGACTACAGCGAGCCGCGCTGACCAAGAAAGATCTGGAGGATCTCGAGTTCGGGATTGCCCAGGGGGTGGACTATGTGGCCACGTCCTTTGTCCGGAACGCGTCCGACCTGGTCGAGGTGAAGAACTTTCTGGGGGCGTGGGGGGCCAAGATGCCGGTGATCGCCAAGCTGGAGAAGCCGGAGGCCATTCGAAACCTCGAGGATATCTTGCAGATCGCATCCGGGGTCATGGTCGCTCGAGGGGATCTTGCGCTGGAGATGTCCATCGAGGAGGTGCCCATGCTTCAGAAGTTTATTCTTCGCCAGGCCCGCCGGTACAAGGTCCCGGTGATCATCGCGACCCAAATGTTGGAATCGATGGTGGAGCATCCGAGGCCGACTCGGGCCGAGGCCTCTGATGTCGCCAATGCCATCCTCGATGGTACCGACGCGGTGATGCTTTCGGCGGAGACGGCCACCGGGAGCTACCCGGTCGAGGCGGTGGAGATGATGACCCGGATCGCGCTGAAAGCAGAGCCCTACCTGCGTCTGCCTCCATTACCCCAGGCGGATGAAAAGAGCTTTCCGGTGGTGGCCAGCGACGCAGCCTGCCAGGCCGCCAGGAGTCTCCACGCCAAGGCCATCGTCGTCTTCACCGAGTCTGGCCTCACCGCGCGGCTGATCTCCCAGGACCGCCCCGAGGTCCCGATCCTGGCCCTCACCCCGTGGGAGGAGTCGCGGCGCCGCATGGCCCTCTACTGGGGAATCGTTCCCCTCGTCATCCGACGGCGAGAAACCCTCGTCGAGATGTTCCACGAGATGGAGGGGCTGCTCCTGGCTGAGGGGTGGGTTGTACCCGGAGATACCCTGGTGATTCTCTCGGGAACTCCGATGTGGAAGCCGGGAACCGTCAACGCCATCAAGCTCCACCGCGTTGGCGAGATCCGGTGATGGGTGATCCCGCCACCGTATGCCTGCTTGCACGGCATCGCCCTGAACTGCTCCGGAGCGGGATCACCTTCTCTCACTGGGTGAGTGGAGCGCGCTGAGCCTCTCGGGTGAGGTGCGTTCCGACCCGGTCTCCTCTGTGGCCATGACTGCCAGAAAAGCCTCCACCACCCGCGGATCGAACTGCCGGCCGGCTCCCTGCTCGATGCTTTCGATGGCGCGCTCGCGGCCCAGTCCGGCCCGGTAGGGTCGATCTGAGGTGAGGGCGTCATAGACGTCAGCCACGGCGAAGATGCGACCGCCCAGGCTGATGGCCTCGCCGGCGAGTCCATCGGGGTACCCGGCCCCATCGAACCACTCGTGGTGCTGCAGCACGATGGGAATGACCTCAGCATAGGCGGGGATCGGTTCCAGGATCCGCGCCCCCTTGCGCGGGTGCTCGCGCATGATGAGGGCCTCTTGCTCCGTCAGGCGTCCGGCCTTGTCCAGGATCACGGCCGGTATGCCGATCTTGCCAATGTCATGGAGCAGCCCCCCGCGGTGCAGCGCCTCCAGCTCCTTGGACCCGAGTTCCAGTTTTCGGCCGATCTTGAGCGCCAGCTCCGTCACCCGCTCGGAGTGGCCCGCCGTCCATGGCGATTTCGCATCGATGGTGCGGGCTAGGGCGTTCAGTGTTCCCCAGTTGAGCTGGTCCAGCTCCTCGATCAAGCGAGCATTGGACAGGGCCACGGCCACCTGGTCAGCCAGTTGCCGGGCTTGGGTCAGATCTTCCTGACTGAACCCAGGTTGATCGAGGTATCCCAGGGCGATGATTCCTGTCAATTTCTCCTGGAGAACAATGGGCAGAACCAGCGATGATGTGATGCCTCGCCGGGCCAGAGGCCCGAGGTAGTGCGGGGGATCGGTGTCGAGGCGGATAAGAAGGCTTTCTGGATTGTCGTGGAGCCTTTGAATCTCCCGTGGTGTGAGCGCGGTCGTCTCGATCACTGCTTCGTCTTTGGGACTGCCGCCTCGGAGGTACGTCTGCGCCATATGCGTGCCGTGGGAATCAAGGAGGCTCACGCTGATTTCGTCGCAAGGCAACACGTCGGGCATCCGCGTGAGGACCACCTCGACGATCTTTTGGGTGTCAAGGGCCGAGAGGATGGCCCGATCGATCTCGGCGATCGTGGCGAGCGTATTGAACTGTCTGCCCAAGCGGCTGGCCATCGTGTTGAATGATCCGGCGAGTTCCTCGAATTCATCTCCGCTCGACACCGCCACCCGAGTCTCGAAATCCCGACTGGCGATACGCCGGGTCCCTTCCTGAAGCCTTTCGAGAGGCACCAGGCTCCTCCGAATCTGGCTGATGCTCAGGAGGAGCACGACCCACAGGGACAGGAGAATAACCAGCGGGAAGATCCTCTTGAAATTGGCCATGGGGGCAAGGACATCGGCTTTCGACTCACCCAGCACCACAGCCCACTTCGGGACGAAGAATCTAAACTGGAGGGGGATGGTCCAGTAACTGGCCAGAAACTCCCTCTTGTCGTGTCTCCATTCGAATTGTCCAGACGCGGAGTGCGTCATGTCGCGCATGACCTGCTCGGGGAGCGACACGCGGCCCGGAAGCGAGCACACGAGGAAGATGAGGGAGTGATCCAGTATACAGAGTTCGGTATTGGGCGGGAGTGCATTCTCGTCTCCGATGCCCCACAGATACGTGGTGTTGATCTCTCCCAGCAGAATTCCTCGCGCCGGGTGTCGTGGATCGAGCGCCATCGCCATGAACATACGTGGTGGCACATCGGAGCCAAACCGGCTGGCGACGACAGCAGCCTTGCCGGCAGTCATATGTTGCTTCTCCGCTGCGGTCAGCTCTGGTGGGTCCTCCATCCGTCCAAAGAGATCGTTGCGCCTTCCTCCACCGCTGATGAACGCCAGGCTCGCGAAACGCTCCGGTGAGCCTTCGCTGAATATATCGGATCCCTTGGGGGTGGATGTGCCGGTCCGCGTGGTCAGCGTAGATGCGACGATCCTCATCTCGGCTTCTAGAAACAGGAGTCGCTCGTAAATGCCCAGAGCCACGGCCTTGCTCCCCTGGTGGAGCCGCTTCTGACTCTGCCTATTGAGCTCTTGGGTGACGTGGCCAAAAGAGACGATTGCCAGGGCGGCGATGGGGAGCAGGGCGCAGAGGACGAACAGCAGGAAGATCCGGCGGGCCACCTTGCTGCGGAGGAACGTCCCTTCGATCTTCATTGACCTGCACCCGCCCTAGAAATCTGCAGCCAGGCCGACATATCCGCCATTGACCGCCCGGACGATGTCATCCGCGCCCTTCTTTGTGTCGAGCTTTGCTGTGGTTTCTCCGTTTCTGCCCATGCTGTACAGGTCGAAGTCCCAGTTGAGCGGCTTAAAAAACTTATCCTGTCGCGCCCCCTTGGGTGGCTTGCACTTGACCCAGTTCTCATCGCAGGAGATTTCCAGGTATTCGTAGGCGTTGCCCCAGGGATCTCGCAAATTCGCCCGTCCCACCTCGCCAAGATTGCTTGGAAGCCTGTTGTTGAACACCTGAAAGATGAAGATTTCCTTCTCCACGATCCGGATGTCTGCCATGGCCTTTGCGGTTCTTGCGTTGTCGAGGGCGTTGGCATACAGGGGAACCCCAAGGGTTGCCAAGGTCGCAAGAATCATGACAACGATCAGCAATTCGATGATCGTCAACCCGAGGGACCGCTCGTTCGGCCTCAGGAGACAGAGCAGCCCCCTCTGTCGAATGTCCACGCGTAAGGGTGAGAATCGTTCTATCATAGCTTCCAGAGACTTGTAAAGCCGACTCGTGCGTTTACGTGAGCCCCAGACTCTTTCATTCTGCCCGTGAGCATGCGCGCTCGCTAGGCCCGGGGGAGGCGGATTGGTCCTCCTCCCGTTCCTGATTGGGATGAAGTCGAAAATGCCCGATGGATGCCTCTAGGCGTTCCGTCTGCGCCTGGAGATCGGCAATGTGGTGATGCATTTCCTTTACGGATCCGCGTTCAATCGTTTCCTTGAGTCCCAGTATCGCTGCCTCCACTTCCTCGGAGTGCTTCTTAATGTCCGTGAGCTTGGTCCTCAAACTCATGATCATCTCGTTGAGGCTATCCGATTCTTTTCCAAGATAGTCGGCTTTTCGAAGATTCGCTCGGACAGTCAGGTCTCCTTCGGCGATCGCCTTGAAGATGCTCCGAAAACGGTAGAGGGGACCAGCAATGCGATGCGAGACCAAGACCGAATGGAGGGCAAGCAAGACAAACACGACGGACATGGCTGGCCAGACGCGCGCATGGAGAGCCAGGAACTGACCGGCCACTTCCCCTTGTTCGAGGACCGAGAGGCTGCCGCTTTGGAGCTGGAGAATCAATGGGAGAAAGAGGGCGCCAGCAAAGATCAGGAGAATCGTCACGAAATAGATGAGATGGATAAACAAGAGCCGGTATTGCAAACTCTCGATAAGGATACGCCTTCTCTTGGGTGCCGGCGCGCCCATCTAACCGGTCTCCTTGGTCCAGACGATGTCCCTCTGATTCTTGAACCGGACCGCGCCGTTGTTGGCGGGATCGTAATAGAAGGCAAACGTGAATCGCTTGCCGTCGTGATTCAGGTGGGTGATCGTGTAGAGGATGGACCCCTCTTCTCGAGTCTGATCGACGTCCGTGAGCGCATGCACTTCGAAACTCTCTCCTCCGTGTCCAAAGATTATGACGTCATTTCTGATCTCGAAGTAGCGATCGGCGTATTTGGGGTGAGGAGTCGTCCACTGGCCGAGGAGGTGCTCCGGGACCGTGCTATCCTTCTCGGACTGGCAGCCAGAAAGGGTGGCCAGGAGGGCGAATGCAATGAGAATCCTTCTTGCGGTCATCTCCTTCGACCTCGCGCTTGTGATGGATAATCCACTCCCTGTGCTTTGTGACCAGTGCTCAAAGAGAAGATTCCTGGGGTCGTTTCTCCCGCCCCGGGTCAAGGCGTGTCCGGTAGAGTAATGTCACTCGGTAGAGTCTTTTCTCCAAGAGCGGTGCAAATCGCGGGCCAAGGGCCTGCCTTTGCGGAATCTCATCGGTCAGCGGGGAGGGTGTCAAAACTGCAACGGGAAGGAGGGGGTAGTGGTGCGGGGCCGCGGCACCGGTGGCCGAAAGAGACGATCGTCAGGGCTAGAACTCCGACGCCAGACCGACGAATCCTCCGTTCGCAGCGCGGATGACGTCATCCCAGCTCTGCTTGGCGGTGAGGGGGGGTACGCTCTGGCCGTCCCTTCCCGTACTGTACAGGTCAAAGTCTGAATTGATGGGGACCAGATTCTTGTCCTTCCGAAAATCGCCCTTTCCCTTGCCCGCGTCGGCGATGCTCAGGTATTGGTACGGATTGCCGTAGGGATCGAGAAGATTCGCCCGTTGCACCTCGACGAGGTTATTCGGAAACCTCCCGTTGAACAGCTGAAAGACCAGGATCTCTTTCTCTAATACTCGGATGTCTGCGACAGCCTTCGTGATTCTCGCGTTGTTGAGGGTATTGGCGTAGAGAGGGGCTCCGAGGCTGGCGAGGGTCGCCATGATCATCATGACGATGAGCAGCTCGATGATCGTCAGGCCAAGAGAGCGCTCGTTTCGCCCCCAGAAACCGGACAGAATCATCCGGTGAATCCGCGGCGGTGGAGGTGCGCATGCCGGTATCATATCGGCCATATACTCTGTTATGGGTTTGCCTCTTCTGGTCCCTTCACGGTGAGGTCCGCGTCCTCGTCCTTGGCTTCTGGATGCGTTCGGAATTGGCGAATCGACGCCTTGAGTTCCTCCATCTGGACATGCAGTTCCTCGAGCTGTCGCTGCATGTCGTCGATGGATCCCTGCTCGATGGATTGCTTGAGTGTGGTCAACACCGTCTGCGTCTCGACATGGTGACTCTGGATGGATTCGATCTTTGCTCGAAGGCTGTCGATCATCTCGTTCAGGCTATCCGACTCTTTTCCGAGGTAGTCACCCTTTCGTAATTTTGCGCGCACGGACAGATCCCCGCTGGCGACCGCCCCAAAGACCTTCCGGAAACGGTAGAGGGGACCCGCAATTCGATGCGAGACAAGAATCGAGTGGAGGGCGAGCAGGACAAAGATGACGAACATGGCGGGCCAGACGCGCGCGTGGAGCGCGAGGAATTGACCGGCCAGTTCTCCCTGTTCGATGATGGAGGTGCTACCGCTGCTGAGCTTGAGAATCAGGGGGAGAAAGAGGGCAGCCGCAAATATCAGAAGGATAATGCAGAAATAGAGGAGATTGATGAACAAGAGCCGATACTGATAACTCTCGATCAGAATGCGCCGTCTCTTGTAAGGGCGTGTGGCCATTTACTGCCTCTCCTTCGTCCAGGCGATCTCCTTTTGATTCTTGAACCGTATGATACCATCGCCACTCGGCTCGTAATAGAAAGAGAGGGTGTACGCTTGCCCGAAATGATTCAGGTGAGTGATCGCGTACAGGATGGCCTCCCCTTCACGTGCCTCTGTGATGTCCGTGAGCGCGTGGAGTTCGAACGCGTCACCCCCCGTGCCAAAGATGATCATGTCATTCCTGATCTCGATGTAGCGGTCGGCGTACCGGGGTGCCGAGGTGCTCCACACCCCCAGCAGATGGTCAGGGACAGGGTTCTCCTTCTGTGCTTGACATCCAGCGAGGGCGGCAAGGAGGGTCATTGCGGCGACGATTCTCCTCGGTGTCATCCCTTTCGACCCCGTGTTCTCCAGGGTAGGCAGCTTCTATTGATTTGGCCCGGTGTCCGGACAGCAAGATCTGTCTATTGTAGAGGATTTGCAAACCGGAGGCCAAACGGGGCCTATCGGCGCATTTTATCGGCCCGCGGCGACGGTGTCAAACCAGTAAGGCGGGAGGGGGGGGATTCAGGAGTCTCGATGAGGGGAAGGGGCCTCAGCGTGTCGGGACCTCGAGAGGAAGGTCGGTCCGGTCCCCCCATTCCTTCCAAGAACCGAGGTAGTTTCGCGTGCGCGGATAGCCGAGCAGGCGGTAGACAAGATAGGCATGGGCTGACCGGTAGCCTCCGTGGCAGAGGGGAACGATCTCTTTGTCCGGCGTGAGGCCGCGTTTCGCGAGCATCTCTCGGAGCTCGGCGGCCGGCCGGAGCGCCCCGTCGGGACCGATGAAGTGCACCCATTCGAGGTGGATAGAGCCCGGGATGGTCCCGCCGCGAGCGGCCCGTACGTGCTCGCCGTAATACTCGCCGTCGGTGCGTGCGTCGTGAATCTTCACATCCGGGTCTTTCAGGTGGTTGAGGATGTGCTGCGCCGTCGCGAGGCGGTCCTCTACGGGCGTCTTGAGATGCTTGGAAAAGCCGGTGCGGACGATGCGGCCCCCCGCCTTGGGTCCAATGTCCGGCGCGCTGCCGAACATGGGCCAGGCCTCGCGCGTCAGGGGGAATCCCGCCGTCTTCCAGGCGCGGATCCCCCCGTCCAGGATGTGGACGTCTTCATGGCCCAGGTACTCGAGAAACCAGAAGCCGCGGGCCGCGCGGAACCCGGTATTGGACTCGTAGAAGACCACTGTCTTGTCGTAGTCGACGCCCCGGATCTCCATCAGGTAGGCCAGCGTCCAGATATAGGCGGCGAGGGCCTCGGACCGCGTGTCATTCAGCGAGACACCGTAGAGGTCGAAGTGAGCGGCACCCTCGATGTGGCCGGCACAGTAGTCCGGAGCGGGCCGCGTGTCGATGATGACCAGATCGTCGCCCTTGTGGTTTCCGATCCGGCCGCGGAGCTGTTGTGGCGTCCAGGCCAGGTCGGGGTTCATGAAATCCTTGTAGGCCATGCCGGGACTCGCCTCACGGGTTCAGGCTCGAATGCGCGCGGGTGGTGCTTCAGCCGACGACACCACAATACTTGAGTTGTGTTCGGCGATCAAGGGCCATACGGTATGGGTCCGCGCTCACGCATTCACCCATGGATTCAAGATCAAGATCCCCCTTGCATGCGGAACACTTGGCGGAGAAGGGTGGACGGGCAGGCACTCTTCATGCGTTCGAGTGTAACCTCGTCGAAAGAGCCTCCGGCACGCCACGGACCTGGTCGGCTCCGACGGGGACGGTGATGCTCGCGCCTGTGAAATCATCGCCGATAGGCTCACAGCGCCCGCCCAGACACCTCGAGAGGAATGCCTCGGCGACGGCGTTGAACGACAGGCGGTTCTCCGGTCGTGCGAAGCCGTGTCCCTCATCAGGGTAGAGCACGTACGTGACCGGGATCCCCTTCTCCTGCATCACCTGTACGATCTGGTCGGACTCGGTCTGCTTGACCCGCGGATCATTGGCTCCATGGCCGATCAGCAGTGGTCGCTGAATACGGTGCGCGCAGGTGAGGGGGGACCGTTTCGTAAGGAACGCGCGGCCCTCCTCTATTCTGTGATCACCCACGCGGGTGGCCCAGAGGTCGACCTGAGGCTGCCAGTACGGCGGGATCGACTCGAGCAGCGTCACCAAGTTCGAGGGGCCCACGATGTCTATCCCGCACGCAAACATCTCTGGTGTGAAGGTCATGCCGACCAGGGTGGCGTATCCGCCGTAGCTGCCTCCCATGATCGCCACGCGCTGGGGGTCGGCGATCCCGTGCTGGATGGCCCAATGAACGGCGTCGATCAGATCGTCGTGCATCTTGGCGCCCCACTCGCTGGTGCTGGCGTTGATCAGGACCTTTCCGAATCCGGTGGACCCACGGAAGTTGACGCTCAGGACTGCGTACCCACGGTTAGCCAGCCACTGGTGCCACGGATTGTAGCCCCATGTGTCGCGCGCCCATGGTCCGCCGTGCACCACCAGGACCGTCGGGAAGAGTTCGTCAGGCCTGGCGTCGCCGTCGCGGTCGCTTCCCAACGGCAGTGTGTAGTAGCTGACCAGGTTCAACCCATCACGCGAGGTGATGACGATGGGGTGCATCTTGGCCAGAGGCAGACCCTCTAGCTGCTCCCGATTCGTGAAGAGAAATTGCGCCTTCTGTTCCGCACGGTCGTACCGATAGTAGCGGACTGGACCATCGTCCATGATATAGGCCACGATCCAGTACCGGTCGTCGAGGGTTCGACTCACCACCTCGACATCGCCGGTGGCAATCGTACGCAGGGTGGCCCAGTCTCCCGCAATGGACTGGTCGAGGATCTGCCAGACCTTGCGCTCGTACGTGAACGCGGCGGCCTGCACCCTCTTCTCCGTTGGATGGATCACCACGTCGCTGACGTCCGCCCGTGGGTCCTCCGCCAAGAGGGTCTGCTTCTCGGTGTCAAGATCGAGTGCCATCAGTGCCCCGGTGTTCCGGTTGCGGCTGTCGATCATGTACAGAATCGTGCCCGCCGTATCGAATCCGACAGGGGATGTGGTCAGCGTGTCCTCCGTGGGGATACGTGCAAACGATGTCCACCCTCCGTGTTCGGTCGCCCTGAGCATCTCGCTGCCGCCGTCCGGCAGGACGCGCAGCGCAAGACGAACACGATAATCCCGGTCGGTGACGAAGCCGGCGAACCCCTCGTTCTTCTGGACGAGACGCCTCTCCCCCGTGGCGATGTTGATGCGGTAGAGATCGTGAAGCCGGGGATCGCGATCGTTGAGCGCGACCAGAATTTCGGCCGGGAACTGCGGGCTGATCTCCTGGAATCGGGCCTGCACACCTTCCAGGGGAGTGAGATCCTTGGTTTCGCGTGTGTCCAAGTCTACACTGCACAGCCGCCAGTTCTCATCGCCGCCCTTGTCTTGGATGAAGAGGATGTGGTTACTCGTGTAGGCCCAATCGTAGAAGCGGATGCCACGGTCAGTATCCCTCGTGACCGGCCTCGCCGCCGCCGGATCATTGGCAGGCCCGACCCAGACGTTGAGGACGCCTCCTACCGGGGCAAGGTAGCCAATCTTGGTCCCATCGGGGCTGAGCTGCACTGAGGCCTTGTCCGGGTTGCCGAACAGGACCTGGCGTGGGATGAGGGGGATGGTGTTCCGGTCAATCATCTGGTCTCCTCGGCCCGGCCTTCTATCCACGCTTCTGGCTCCGGTCAGCTCAACCACGGCGTTCGCAACGGGAAGCGTGATCTGTTTGGTGTCGGGAACCTTTTCTCACATGGTGCTTTTCAGAGGGCGTCGCCATAGCCAGCTATAGATCCCCAGATTAACAGCGATGACAAAGAGACCCAAGGAGATCTGCAACTGATGCGTAAGCGAGGCTGGGTAGAGTACGGGGAGGATATAGTGCTCGATGAAGCTGGCCCGGTAACCCATCGCCCCGCCTCTGTTGCGGAGCCAGTTCTCGAGGGGCGTCAGGGGGCACACCCAACCGGAGAATTCGATGAATGCAGCCCAGAGAAAGGCGGGGGCGTGTACCCACGCACAGCGTTTCCATCTGACCACCAAGAACCCTCCCAGTACAGCGAACAGCACGAAGGCAAGATGCGTCATGACAACCAGGTCCGCTACTATGCGATAGAGCACGCGCTGCTTCCCTACATGTGACTTTAATCGGGGCCGGTCAGTCTCGTCACGATGCCAGTAATCCCGGTCACCACGCGCGCCATACGGGCATAGTCGATCTTGTCTGGTGTGTCGTGCGCCGTATGGTAGTACCGATATCGGAACAGGGCCGTGTCGGTGACCATGAGGGCGGGGTACCCTTCCTGCCAAAAGGACCAATGATCCGACCATCCGATCCCCATGATCCAGCTCGGAGCCGCGATCCCCTCCGAGGGGAAATCCGTCTGTTCACGGAATGTCGCTATGGCTCGGCGGAGCAGATCGCGTGAGGCAATATTGGCGACGAATCCTATGAAGTTGGCGGTGTCGGGATACAAGAGGCCGAAAGGGAAAGGGTATCGTTGACTCCCTCTCTCCTCGGAGTAATACCCGATGGTCTCAATGGAAAGCATGGCCACAATCTGCTCTCCTCTCTGACGCGATCGGGCCGCGTAGACACGGCTTCCCATGTGGTCAGTCTGGAAGAAAGGCGGCTCCTCGTTGACGAAGGCCACGAACCGTACCGTTCGGGAGAGGGGCCGACCGGCAAGGAGACGGGCCATCTCCAAGAGGCCAGCAACACCGGAGGCGTTATCGTTTGCACCGGGGCTCCCGATGACCGAATCATAGTGGGCCCCAACAACGACAATCTCTCCCGGAAAGGATGCCCCGACCAGTGCGGCTTCGAGGTTCCTGACCGTCGCCCCTGTGACCGTGAACTCGTGTATCCGCACTTCATATCCCAGATCGCGCAGGACCTGTGCGATGTAGTCGGCGGAAGCTTCAAGGCCCTTGGGATGCCAGAGGTTCCTCTCGCCGATCTCGCCCGCGAGCACGGTGACATGGCTCTTGAGGCGGGTCTCCAATACCCGCTCGTTTTCCGATAGTGGGTGGAAGGGACCCGAATACGATCTCTTGGGCATCCTGCTAATGTACAGCAAGCCGGCCACGACAATCAATACAACGGGCAACCATCGCAGGAGGAGGGAACGCCACTGCCGCCTTCCTCGTGGCACGAACTCGTGCCCCATCATGGTGTCATTGTCGAGCGTCTCATCGATTCACGGGCTACCGATTCCGCCGTCCCGAAGCCTGTACAGAATCAACGCCTCCACTCTGGACCGGGTGGTTCATCAGGCGTCCATTCGGTGAGATGACCGAGGCCGCACCCTCTCCTCAACAGGAGTCATGATGGCACACATTCTGCAGGGACACGTTTCTCGGTTGACCGCGCATCCGCTGACTCTCCGGTGGCATTTTCTGGAGGGGGCGGCAGGCGAAGGATGAAAGATAGAGAGATAGAAGGATACCATGAGTTTTGCGCCGGAGGAAAAGGCCCCTTCTGACGGGAAGGCCGCTGAGGGGCGCGCCTTGATCAGGCGGGTGATCGAACAGATCCCGGTCGATGTCAGGCGGGAACTCGATGTCCTGCGAAAAGGGGGCCCGCCGTCCGCGGATCTATTGAAGCGGCTCATGGCGAGCCTCGGCCCAGCGATCGCCCAGGCGCTCTCGGTACGAGAGGATGAGGTCGCCATTCTCCTGGTGAGGGATCACGGTCTCATGCTCGGGTTTGCTTACCCCTTCACCTTTTACGGGGATCAGAAGAATCT
>JBOHQS010000051.1:0-13312 GCA_050732295.1 Methylomirabilales bacterium (SeqCode) | reverse complement strand
GACCGGGCTCCCATAGACCGGAACGCCTCGAAGAAGATGGGCGGTCCCCGGCGCCGGTACCGGGAGATCGCCGTGGGCCGTCTGGACCCTCCCTCCGCCCAGGTTCAGTGCCGAGGCATGGATCTCCTGAATTTCGAGCGCGTTCAGCCCAACGATGGCCCCTGTCACATCGACAATCGTGTCCACGGCCCCGATTTCATGGAAGTGAATCCGCTCCACCGGAAGGCCGTGGACAGCCGCCTCGGCTTCTCCCAGGCGCTCGAAAATCCGGCGGACCGGTGCCAGAGCCGTCTCAGGGAGGTCGCTCCTTTCAAGGAGGGCGAGAATGTCGGAGAGATGGCGGTGGGGACGCGGGTCTGGAGGCGTGATGACCTGGACCCGGGTCCCGACTAGGGCGCCGCGCCTGACCTTCTCGGCCTTGAGATCCACACCGGGAAGCTTGAGCCGTGCAATCTCAGACCGGAGCACCTCCAGGGAAAGCCCGGCATCTACCAGCGCCCCCAGGATCATGTCGCCGCTGCAGCCGCTGAAGCAGTCGAAGTACGCGATCCGCATGTTCATCCGTGCGCGATGAGCCATGAGCAGTCAGCAGCGAGACACGTGAGACCGGAGACGGGAGACCGGAGACCTTAGGCTCAAGACTCAGGTCTCCAGTCTCTAGTCTAGTTGCTGACAGCCGACAACTGACAGCCTCATTTCTCGCCCAGAACGTTGATCCGGTGGGCGAGCACGCCGGCCCCAAAGCCGTTGTCGATGCCCACCACCGCCGTGCCGGCAGCGCAGGAATTGAGCATGGTGAGAAGCGCCGACATACCCCCGAAGCTCGCCCCGTAGCCGATGCTCGTCGGAACGGCAATCAGCGGTTTCGCCGTGAGCCCCCCCACCACGCTGGGGAGGACGCCATCCATTCCCGCCACCACGACGAGGACCCGGGCCGCGTGGAGCTCGGCCCACTTGTTGAGAATCCGGTGCAGTCCCGCAACCCCGACATCGTACTGTTTTTCGACCCGGCTTCCTAAGAACTCGGCGGTCACCACCGCCTCCTCGGCGACCGGGATGTCGGCGGTCCCGGCGCTCATCACCAGGACGGTCCCTGTGGTCGATGGCATCTGCCCTCGGCGGACCACAACGGTGCGCGCCAGCACGTTGTACTCGGCGGACCGATCGACCTTCGCAATGGCGCCATGCACCTCTTCGCTGGCCCGCGTGGCCAGGAGGCTGCCGTGCTGATGGAGCAACCGTTCGGCGATCGCCGTGATCTGTTCGATCGTCTTGCCGGGGCAGAAGAGGACTTCAGGAAAGTCCTGGCGGAGGCTCCGGTGGCTGTCCAGGGTCGCGAAGCCCAACTCCTCGAATGGCAAGACCTTCAACCGTTCGAGGGCCTCCTCGGTGGAGAGCTTCCCCTCTCGCACCGCCTCCAGGACTGCCCTCACCCTTGTCCCATCCATAACCGTGTCCCTTGGAATTCGCCAGAAGGGTAACATACCCCATGAGGGTTTCGCCAGCACGACGTGAGGCAAAGACGGGTGCGAGTTTCTTTCCCCGGGGGACGTCTTGTGGCATACTGGGGCATCTGATCTCTGGAGGGCTCCGTGGGAACGCCACCAGAACGAGAGCGTCTTTCCCGGCGCGTGAAGGAGCTGGCGCGCGAGGTCGGTTTTGATCTGGTCGGCATCTCGCCGGTCATCCCGCCCCCTCACGGCGAGTCGTTCGCCGAGTGGCTGAGGCGGGGCTTTGCCGGAGAGATGGCCTACCTCGAGCGGGGCGCACAGTCCCGCCTCCGCCCCGGGAACTTTCTCCCCTGGGCGAAATCCATCGTCTCGGTAGCGCTCAACTATTACGTCCCCCTGCACCGCGAGGCGGCGCCCGAGGACGGGCTGCGGGGCTGGATCTCGCGCTACGCGTGGGGAGACGACTACCACGACATCATGGAGGATCACCTGGCCCGTCTTCTGTCGCGGATCCGCGACGAGACGGGAGGGGACGTCGAGGGACGGGCCTACGTGGATACCGGGCCGGTCCTGGAGCGGGAGTTCAGCGCGCTGGCCGGGGTCGGCTGGATCGGCAAGAACACCACGATCATTCATCCCCGCCGGGGATCCTGGTTCTTTCTCGGGGAACTGTTCCTGAGCCTCGATCTCGAAGGCGACCGAAAGATCCGGGACCGGTGCGGCAGCTGCGATCTCTGCATCCAGGCCTGCCCGACCGGGGCGCTGGTCGGCCCCTACCTGCTCGATAGCCGGCGCTGCATTTCGTACCTGACCATCGAGCTCAAAGGGACCATCCCCCGCGACATGCGCCCTTTGGTCGGGAATCACGTCTTTGGCTGTGACATCTGTCAGGATGTTTGCCCGTACAATGCCAAGGCGCAACCGACGACCGAGGAGGGCTTCCGGCCACGCGACGGGCATTTCGCACCCGAACTGATCCCGCTCCTGGCGCTGACCGAAGAAGAATTCCGTCGCCGGTTCAAGGGGAGTCCCGTCCGCCGGACCAAGCGGCGCGGGCTCCTGCGAAACGTGGCGGTGGCCTTGGGCAATCTCCGCCGGGCCGAGGCGGTGCCGGCCCTGGCGCGGGCCCTCCTGGAGGATCCGGAGTCGCTCGTGCGCGGCCACGCGGCCTGGGCCTTGGGGCGGATCGGGGGGGATGCGGCTCGCGAGGGACTCGAACAGGCGTCCGCTCAGGAGACCAACCCTGATGTTCGGGAGGAGATCGGCCTCGCCCTTGAGGAGTGCTCCGACGACCGGCGACCGATGACCGACCACCGAGGGCTGAGTAGTGAGCAATGAGGACTGAGGGGTGAGGCCGAACACCCAAGACCCAAAACCGAAGACCCGAGCATGAGCGATCTGTACGCCGATTTTCGCCGGTATCTCTGTCCCACATCGCCTGAACCGCTCGGGCTCATCATCGAGAGGGCGGAGGGCTGCTTCCTGCGGACTCGCGACGGGAAGAGCATCCTCGACTTCGTCTCGGGCATTGGGGTGAGCAGTGTGGGCCACGGCGGTCCGGAGGTGTTGCGGGCGATCAACACCCAGGTCGAGCGGCATCTCCACGTGATGGTCTATGGCGAGATGGTCCAAGAGGCGCAGGTCGCGTTGGCCAAGCGCCTTGCTGAGATCGCTCCGGGCGATCTCTCGATGACTTTTTTCTGTAACAGTGGGGCGGAGGCCATCGAGGGGGCAATCAAGCTCTGCCGCAAGGCGACAGGCCGGACGCGCGTGGTCGCCTTCGCCGGGGGATACCATGGGGATACCCTTGGGGCCCTGTCGATCTCGGGCGAGACCCGCTACCAGAAACCGTTCGAGCCGCTCCTGCC
Organism: Methylomirabilales bacterium (SeqCode); assembly: GCA_050732295.1. GTDB lineage: Bacteria > Methylomirabilota > Methylomirabilia > Methylomirabilales > CSP1-5 > CSP1-5. The sequence goes on along the minus strand of JBOHQS010000051.1, from coordinate 9,993 downwards.
CGACGTGCATTTGCTTCCCTTCGACGCCTGCGACGCCTTGGATGGCATCGACGAGCGGGTGGCGGGGGTCGTGGTGGAGCCGATCCAGGGAGAGGCCGGGGTGCGCGTCCCGGGCCCCGACTTTCTGCCCACGCTGAGGGCCCGCTGCCACGACGTGGGGGCGTTGTTGATCCTGGATGAGGTTCAGACCGGAATTGGCCGCACCGGACGGTGGTTTGCGTGCGAGCACTGGGACGTGGTTCCGGACTGCCTGGTGCTCGCCAAGGCGGTGGGGGGTGGGATGCCCTTGGGTGCTTTCATCGCGCGTCCAGCGCTGATGCGCACCCTCTCGGCCGATCCGCCTTTTGCCCATGTGACGACCTTTGGCGGCCACCCCGTCTCGTGTGCCGCGGGGCTTGCCGCCCTCCGCACCATCGATCAGCAGGGACTTCTCAAAAATGCCGAGACCATGGGCAATCACCTCAGAAGCGCCATGTCCCGCCTTCACGGGGTGAAAGAGGTCCGAGGGATCGGCCTCCTTCTGGGCCTCGTCCTCGAGGAGCCGTCTCTGACGCGGCCTGTCCTTCGCCTGGCGTTAGAGCGTGGCTTGCTGGTGGGGGACTTTCTCTACGCCGACGGGGTCATCCGCATCGCACCGCCCCTGGTGGTGTCGCGGGAACTCTGCGATCGGGCGGTCGAGGTTTTGGGGGAGAGCCTCCGCATCGCGCGACAAAGATGATGACCGATGACCGATCAAGGAGGTTCGAGGACTGAGTGCTGAGGACTGAGTCCCAACACCCAACACCTAACACCCAATACCTGAACTTGGGAGGGACGACGGATTGCGAGAGCCTCTCATCGAGCGCGTGCTGAGGTTCATTCGAGGAACGACCGACGAGACCTTTGAAGGGCTGGCCCTGGAGGTCTTCGCTTTTCAGGTCCAGAGGAATCCGGCTTATCGACGCTTCTGCGACCAGCGAGGAGTCACGCCGGATACGATAGTCCGTTGGGACGAGATTCCTCCAGTCCCCACGGCAGCCTTCAAGTTTCTGGACCTGACCTGCGCCCCGCCCGAACACATCTTCCTGACCAGCGGGACGAGCCAGGGTGGAGAGCGGCGAGGGCAGCACGGATTTCCCTGGCTCGAGCTGTACCATACCTCCCTCCTGAAGAACTTCGCCGCCCATCTCCTTCCCGATGGGCTGCGGCCTCGGATGCTCATCCTCGCGCCGCCTCCAGACCTTCACCCCGCCTCCTCCCTGTCCCATATGCTTGAGGGAGTGCGGAAAGCCTACGGAGGCAAAGGGAGCGTATATTTTGTCGGCGAGACGGGGATGGATCTCGCCGGGCTGCTGGACAGCGTGCGCGAGGTCGAGTCGCAGCAAGAGCCGATCTGCCTTCTCGGTACCTCGTTCGCCTTCGTCCATTTCCTCGACGTGTGTCTTCAGGACGGGTGGACGTTTCAGCTCCCTGAGGGGAGTCGTCTGATGGATACCGGAGGCTTCAAGGGGCGATCCCGCGAGCTCTCGCGGGACGAGCTGTTGCGCCTCTATGGAAAGACTCTTGGGATTCCCGCGGCGCTGTGCATCAACGAGTACGGCATGACCGAGATGGGTTCCCAATTTTACGACAATCCCCTGAGGAATCGGTTTCTGGGGCGCTCGCGCGTTCGGTTCAAAGAGGTCCCTCCCTGGGTTCGGACGCGTATCCTCGATCCCACGACGCTTGAGGAGGTCCCGGAGGGCCAGGTGGGGCTCCTCACCCACTACGATCTGGCCAACTGCGGATCGGTGCTGGCGATCGAAACCGAAGATCTGGGATACAGGGTCGCAGAGGGGTTTGAGGTGGTGGGCCGAGCGCCCGGGGCCGAGGCGCGGGGCTGCTCTTTGACCGTTGAGGAGCTTGGAAGAAGGCGATGAAGGTCGCTGCCTATCATCTCCCGTCACAGATCTCGGGATGTGAAGTCGAGACCCTCTCCTTTGGTGGGGTGACGCTGAAAGTTCCGCGGATCACGCCGACGCTCCTCACCGATGTGATCGGACATCTGCAAAGGGCCCGGGAGCGCCTCCGGAAGCGCAAGGGGCAAGAGATCGCCGAGATCCTCGCGGAGGTTTTTCGCCGGTGGCAAGATCGCACCGACCCCTTTCGTCAGGACGCCGAGGCGGCGCTGCCTGCGACCACCCGATTTTCGCCCGGCATGGTGGCCCACGGCCTGGATCTCTTGTGCGAGGGATACACGATGGATGCCTTTGACGAGCTCCTCCAGGGGATCGGGGACGAAGAGGCCTTGGAGGGGTTTGTCCATCTCGGATCCCAACTGAGCCGTGCGTACGGCCCCACCCTGATCACCCATGTGCTGGCGGGAAACATCCCTGGGATAGGACTTCCGGGTCTCATCGCCGCCACCCTCCTCGGATCGGCCAGTCTGATCAAGACCGCCTCGGCGGAGCCGCTCTTTCCCGCGCTGTGGGCGGCTTCGGTCGCTCGGGAGGACCCGGAGATCGGCGAGTGCCTGGCCGTCCTGTGGTGGAGCGGCGGCCGGACAGATCTGGAAGCTGTGGCTTTTGATCGCGCCGAGGTGGTCATCGCCTATGGCAGCGAGCAGACGATCCACGAACTTCAGGGGCGCATCCGATGTCGATTCCTGGACCACGGGCACCGCGTGAGTTTCGGTCTGATTGGCCGGGAGGCTCTGGCGAGGGCAGAGGGGGTGGCGGATCGGGCCGCCTACGATGCCTCCCTCTTCGATCAGGAGGGATGCCTGTCACCGCATCTCTTTTACGTGGAGGAGGGGGGAAGGATGAGCCCGAGGGAGTTTGCCGAGCTGATGGGGGCCGGCATGGCGAAGTGGGCGGAGCAACTTCCGCCGGGACTGCTCACCGCAGAGGAGGCAGTCACGGTCCGGAGATTTCGCGCCGGCTATGAGGCCCAGGCGCTGGCCGGAAAAGAGGTCACCCTCTTCACGAGTCCGCGGGGGCTCGACTGGACCGTCATCTACGACGCCGATCCGACGTTCATCCCTTCGTGTCTCCACCGAACCGTTTTGATCAAGCCGGTGGCAGACCTCGTGGAGGTGGGTGGCCTGCTTCGATCGTGGGGGCCGTATCTTCAGGCTGCAGGTGTGGCAGTGATCCCGGAGCGGGTCGGGATGCTCGCGGGTGCGTTAGGCCATGCCGGGGTGAACCGGATATGTCCCATTGGCAGGATGCAGGCTCCTCCGCTCACCTGGCACCAAGAGGGACGGTCCCTCTTCCGAGATCTCTTGCGGTGGACGGATCTCGAAGTGTAGGGGAGATGGCAGGATTCTGGGATCGGTTGCTCTCAGGCTTCAAACGGGTGGTGAAAGCCCCAGAGGTGCCGCCGCGGCGAAGCCCCTGGGTCTTGGTTGCCCATGTGTCCCCCGATCGTGGCCTGCAATGCAATTTCTGCGGTCGGGAGGGGGTACGAGGAGAGGAAGGGAAAGACCGATTCGGACTGGTCCAAGCTCGACACAACCCTCGCCTGCAACAGGTTGTCTGCGAGGATTGCCTGAAGTGGAACAGAATCACCTCGGCCTGACCCGCGTACCCTCTGCCTCAGCTCTACCTAGGGGAGGATGGCAAAACCGGCTTGACACCGATTTTAGGCAAGGCCAGGATAAGGAGGTACCAGGGAATGGTATAGCGGACCGAGAGGTAGGTGATCGGATGAGCGACCAAACCGACAGCACGTTGCAGTTGACCACTGCAAGAATAGCTACGACGCTGCGCCAGTGGCGTGACCAAAGCGATACACCAGATCTTGATGAAATCGCCACATCCCCGACTTACGTTACTCTCGATGGACGTGATGTGCCTCGCGATTGGCAACTAAGCAAACGTTATGGGCGTCTCCTATACCTCCTGGTGAAAACGTTTCAACCAAAAAGCATCCTTGAAATCGGCATGGCGACGGGAGTGAGTTCCGCGTACATCGCGCGAGCTCGTCAATCATATGCATCACAAACGGCAAGCTCCCACGTAATTGTTGACCCCTTTCAAACCACGGATTGGGGTGGGGGTGGGAAGGCCTTATTGTCTCAACTGGGGCTTACTGATGGTATTGAGATAGTCGAGGAACCTTCCGTATTTGCAGTTCCACTCTTGGAGAAGTCGGGGCGCCGTTTTGACTTCGTTTTCATTGATGGAAACCACTGCCTTGACTACACACTTGCCGACGTTCTCGTATCAGACCGGGTCCTACATACCGGTGGACTGCTGGTGCTTGATGATGCCCATTCCTTTGGAGTCAAGCCAGCCGTTAGATACTTGGATCATAGCCGCTTCAATCTCCGGCGGATCCTCTTGGACCCTTTTGCTGTCCATTTCCTGCGGGAAGCCGTTGAGAAGCGTCGGCGCTTCGCGGTTTATCAGAAGATTTCTCACGATGTCCGCGGTGCAGACGGAGTGTGAACCTCACATCGGCTAGTTCCACTTGACCGACGCCATGAGTCTTCCAAGCTCCCAAGAGCTGAGACCCCGAGAATCTACCGGAGTCCCGGGAGTCCCCCTGTGTAGTCCTTGGACCCTTTCGCAAAGATGACGCCCAACCCGCCATTGCAGGGGACAGTCGAAAGCGGCGCTACGCCTGCCTTCTCCTGCCCCTGATCGGCATCGTTAGACGCAGGCCTGGAGACGCGCCATGACGGTGCAGACCGACGCAGCTCGAATGGCAGAACGAATCCGGGCGTTACTTCCAGGTGTGAAGCGCCGCACCCTGAGGATCTGGGGAGACTGGTTCGGCCGGCCCTTCGATAATGTGCACACGATCGTTGGTTGTGCGGTCGAGAGGGATCGTGTCACTCTTTTGATGGACAAAGGCGAGACGCTGACCATCTGGAACCCTGGATCATTCCAGATCGGTGGTGATGTATTCATTGTCGGCTCTGCAGAGCGCGTTCTATGGGAGTGGTTTCCGTACGGTCAAGATGAGGATCTCCGAGGCCGGAACCACGAAGACTACGTTCGGGGCGGTGATATAGTAACCGTGTCCCACAAACGGGGCTTCCACACAATCCGGATTGACCCGGCGGGCACGAATCCCGCGGTGGAGATTGTCTGAGCTTCAAACCCCACGAGGGCCTGTGATTTGTGCAGTGAAGGAGACCACTACGCCTCCACCGGATAACCCGCCTGTTGCCAGGCGACGAAACCTCCCTGGAGCACAGCGACCTCACGCACGCCGCTCGCCTTGACCGCGGCCGCCACCCGGGCGGCCGTTTTCTCCTCGGGTCAGGTTCAGTAAAAGACCAGGTGCTTCGCTACCGGAAGCTGATCGAGGCGCGACTCGAGATCAGTGACGGGAAGACAGATCGCCCCGCGGATGTGGGCCCGAGCATAGACCGATTCCTTCCGGACATCCACGAGGATCAGCACATCCCCTCGATCGAGCCGCGCCTTCACCTCTTCGACCGTCAGACGGGTAATCCCCTGTTCCATGGCCCGAGCGTAGCCTTCGCCCTTTCGCGTGTCAACGGTCCCTCGAGTGATGACCGTTCAGGTACGGGGTGCCATCCTTCTTTCCGCCCACTTCTCAAGACCTCGCAGGCTTGGAAATTATACCGATTTAGAAAGCAATTGACAGTTTTAGACAGATCAGCCAAAATATCTCTGGAGGGATTTTGAATGAAATTGCTGACCGTCAAGGAAGCGTGTGAGCGCCTCCGCATTTCGAGAGCGACACTCTACAACCTCGTCAAGAAGGGCAAGATCGCCTTCGTAAAGATCGGCGGCAAGTCGTTGATCCGGGAAGAGGATATCGATCGTCTCATTGCAGAGGGCACCGGCGCACGGGCGAAACACAACGCGAGGACGAAGAAGGCCGGTCTAGCCGTGTACTGGGATGAACTTATCAATCGGGGCCTTGTCGATCCGGTCAGCCGCGTGGCTTTCTTCTCTCCCAGACTTTCAGACATCAAGCCGGTTAAGACGAAAGGGAAGCCCGCGTCTCAGATCATCATTGACGAGCGAGGAGAGCGGGGCCGAGGTGCTGGCCGCCATCGCTCGTAAGCAACGCCTCGGGGAGTTAGACTTGGCCGCGCGCGGCAGAATCGCCGCCGCCTTTCGTCGGGATTATCGGAGACGCTTCATCCATACCTCGCTCACGGGTATGGTCGTTGAGAAGGCGATGACCCTGGTGTTTGACCATCCCTTGCGAGCCTATGACGCCGTACAACTAGCCAGCGCCCTCCTGCTCCCAAGGGCACCTGCCCGGCTTAGGCCCCTTCTCTTTGTTTCGGCAGACTCTGCCCTTCTTCGTGTCGCTCGCCAGATGGGGCTGTCAACCGATAATCCCCTGGACCATCCATAGTGCCGCATCAATTAATTTCTTATTCTCCCTGCCAACTGCGCGGCGCACGGCAGCCTCTGGGGCGAAGAGACTTCCCAAATCTCTTGACACCCTATGGGGATAGAAGGGTAGACTAAAGGTTCCCCAGAAACGAGCCACCCGTTTGTCTCCGGTCGTACGAAGGGAAAGCCTGTGCGAATCACGTTTCGGATTGTCCTCTCGGTCATTCTCGTCGTCAGCGCCATTGCCTTCTTGCTTACTCTGTGGCAGGTACAGCAGGAGAAGGAAGGGTTAAGGCGGGATCTCGATCGCCGCACGTCGCTGCTCGCCGAGAGCCTCCAGGAGACGATTGAGCCTTTGGTGGAGCAGTCCCAGGCCGCACGCATTCAGCAAATAGTGGAGACGTTCGGCAACAGGGAGAGACTGGCTGGAGTGGCTGTGTACGATGCTAAGGACCAACTCATCGCCATCACACCGGCGCTGGCTCCTGAGCTCCCAACGACACCCTCGCTGGTCCTTGATGCCATGAATGCAGATCGCGGCACGGGAGGTTTCGTCGAAATTGGGAACACGAGGATGTATCTCTATGCCCTTCCCCTCCACCGCGAAGCTGTCGTCACTGGCGCCCTGGTTATCCTCTACGATGCGACGTACCTCCAAGACCATCTCTTCCGAATCTGGAAAAACAACTTCGTCGGCTTTCTGGTCCAGGCGCTCTTGATCTCCCTCACCACGCTCTTTGTTATCCGCTGGAGCATTGTCGGGTCAATCGCCAAAATGGCGGACTGGATGAAGAGGCTCCGCACCGATACGACCGCCGAACCACTGCACTTCCCTGATGGGGATATCTTTGAGCCGTTGACAAGAGAGGTCGCCCAGATGGCGAGAAGCGTCCTGGCGGCACGGGCATCCGCCGAGGAGGAAGCACGACTGAGACAGGCCGGAGAGTCCGTCTGGACCCCCGCGCGACTCAAAGAACACTTACGCACCCTTCTTTCGGAGAAATCCCTCTATGTCATCTCCAACCGCGAGCCGTATGTGCATGTCAGGAAAGGGACCCAGATCGAGTGTGTGGTCCCTCCCAGCGGCTTGGTGACCGCTCTGGAGCCGGTGCTCAAGGTCTGCGGAGGCATGTGGATTGCCCACGGCAGTGGCGATGCAGACCGTGAAGTCGCGGATAACCAGGGAAAGCTCCGCGTGCCGATAGAGGAACCGCAATACGTTCTCAAGCGAGTCTGGCTCACCAAGGAGGAAGAAAAGGGGTACTATTATGGATTTTCGAATGAAGGTCTCTGGCCCTTGTGTCATATCGCCCATACCCGACCGATCTTCCGTATGGACGACTGGGGGCATTATCAAACCGTGAATGAAAAATTCGCAGAGGCAACGCTGGTGGAACTTGAGGGCGTCGAGGAGCCTCTCGTCCTGATTCAAGATTATCACTTTGCGCTGCTTCCCAGGCTGATTAAGGAGAAACGCCCCGACGCCCGGATCGGCCTCTTCTGGCACACCCCCTGGCCCAATCCGGAATCCTTTAGCATCTGTCCCTGGCAACGAGAACTTCTTCATGGAATGCTCGGGGCAGACCTCATCGGCTTTCACCTCCAGTTCCATTGTAACAACTTCCTGGATACCGTCGATCGGACACTGGAATCCCGCATTGACTGGGAACATTTCGCGGTCAGGCGAGGCCGGCGAAGAACGTATGTGAAGCCATTTCCCATTAGCATTGCATTTCCTGACCCTGCTGCGCCGGGATTGACGAGACAAGTGCCAAGGATCAGCAAGGAGACATTGCTCGAAACTCTCGGGGTCAAAGCAAGGTATTTGGGGGTTGGCGTGGACCGTCTTGACTATACAAAAGGGATCGTGGAGCGCCTGAGGGCTATTGAACGCTTCTTGGAAAAGTATCCCAGATACCAAGGGCAATTCACCTACGTCGAACTCGGGGCCCCGAGTCGCACCTATATCACGCATTACCACGAGTTGATCGCCGAGGTGGAGGCTGAGTCCGAGAGAATCAACTGGCGCTTTCACACCGAGGATTGGAAGCCGATCATTCTCCTGAAAAAACATCATAGCCACGAAGAAATCGCACCTTTCTACGCAGCCGCCGACGTGTGCCTCGTGACGTCTTTGCACGACGGCATGAACCTCGTGGCGAAGGAGTATGTTGGTGCGCGAGAAGATGAGCGGGGGGTGCTGATCCTCAGTCGTTTCACCGGAGCCTCGCGGGAGCTCAGAGACGCCCTCATTGTCAATCCGTACAACATTGACGAGATGGCAGAGGCAATTCGCTCAGCGATAGAAATGCCTGTCGACGAGCAGAAAGTTCACATGCAGAGAATGCGCGACATGCTCAAGAAGCACAATATCTACCGCTGGGCTGCGAACTTGATGACAGAACTTGCCCAAATACGTATCGAAAGAGGCTCTATCGCCCAGTCGTAGGCATGACAAGGGTGTATGCACTATCTGTGGAGCCGATGGCCTCAGATACTGAAGCAAATTCGCTTACGGAAAAACCTGCTTTTCCTCCTGGACTACGACGGTACGCTCACCCTCATTGCCCCAACACCCCGACAAGCCAGGCTCAGCCTTCAGACGAAGCTGGTACTTCGAAGGCTTTCACGGAAATCCAACGTGACCCTCGCTGTCATCAGCGGCCGAGCGCTGGCTGATCTGAAGAGGATGGTTGGGTTGAGAAATCTCGCCTATGCCGGGAATCATGGTTTGGAGTTGTGGTGGCACAATAAACGACGGACAGTGAAGATTCCAAGGGCCTTGAAAGAGGCCCTCTCCGAAGTCACACGGATTCTCAACAAAGTCGGTCGTGAGTTCGACGGGGTGATTGTGGAAAACAAAGGCCTCTCGTTGAGTCTCCATTACCGCTTGGTAAAGGCAAACGGGCTTACCCACCTGAAAAGAGAATTCTGGAATCATGTCATGCCCTTTGTCCGGTCCGGCACAATTCGTGTGATGAAAGGGAAAAGGGTATTTGAGGTTCGCCCCAATGTGCCGTGGACCAAAGGTCACGCTGCCCTCTGGTTCATGAAAAAGCTCGCCAGCCCATCGTGTCTACCCATCTATATTGGAGATGACCAGACAGATGAGGACGCGTTTAGAGTGTTGAAGAGCGGCATCACCATTCGCGTGGGTGAGCATTACCAGTCAAAGGCACAATACTATGTCCGACGTGTAAGGGAAGTCGTCCGATTTCTTGAATGGTTGGCAGATGAGCATGCGCGCCGTGATCACTGAGGATGAATGGGTGCTGTCCTGGGATGAACTGTGGCCCCGCCCGGGGTGTGGTGCCGACGTCTACAAGGGGTGGCCGTCGTGCTGCAGATGCCAGAGCCGGGCGTAGAGGCCCCCCCGGCGCAAGAGCTCCTGGTGAGTTCCCTCTTCCGCCAGCGCTCCATGATGGAGGACCAGGATCCGGTCCGCCTCTGCCGCGGCCTGCAGTCGATGGGCAATAACGAGGACGGTTTTGCCTGCGGCCAGATCCCGGAGCCGGCGCGCGAACGCCGCCTCGGTGGCCGGGTCCACACTTGACGTGGCTTCGTCGAGGATCAAGATGTCGGGGGCGTACGCGAGGGCGCGGGCGAGCCCGATGAGCTGACGTTCTCCCATCGACAGGGAAGCGCCGCGCTCGGTGAGACGGGTGTCGAGCCCGGCCGGGAGCCGCTCGACCACCGGCGAGGCGCC
>JBOHQS010000050.1:0-13607 GCA_050732295.1 Methylomirabilales bacterium (SeqCode) | reverse complement strand
GTGGACTTACCGGCATTGGGAACCCCCACCAGCCCGACATCAGCCAGGAGCTTCAGCTCCAACAGGAGCGTTCGCTCCTCGCCCGCCCGTCCCTCCTCGGCAATCCGCGGCGCGCGGCGCGTCGACGTAGCAAAGGCCGCGTTGCCCCGGCCCCCTCGCCCGCCGCGGGCCACCAAGACCTGCTGCCGGTCTTCCGTCAGGTCCCCGAGGAGCCGCCCCGTCTCTTTGTCCGTAATCACCGTACCGCGGGGAACCCGGATGATGATATCCGCCCCGTCACGACCGCGCTTCTTCTTCCCCTGTCCGTGGCCCCCGTGTGGCGCCCGATACTCCTGCTGGTATTTCGGATCGAGGAGGGTCCCCACCGACCGGGAGGCTTCCACGTGCACGTGACCTCCCCGTCCGCCGTCCCCTCCGTCCGGCCCCCCGCGGGGGACGTACTTTTCACGCCGAAAGCCGATGCAGCCTTTTCCGCCGTGGCCCGCTCTGACCTTGATCCGGGCAACATCGATGAACACAGATTGGCTTGGCCCTTAGCTATCAGCTGTCAGCAGTCGGCTGTCAGCAAACCGTCAGCTTTTCGGCTGTCAGCAGTCGGCTGTCGGCAATGAGGAATCTAGTTCGACGGGTCGTTGACCTTCTCCTCAATGCTGACCGCTGGCCGCTGACGGCTGACTGCCTCTTAGCTTTGCTCTGCAGAAACCGGGGTGATGTTCACGAAACGGCCTCGGCCTCCCCGCTCGACGACGGAAACGATCCCACTCACCTTCGCGTACAGCGTATCGTCCCGACCGATCCCGACGTTCCAGCCGGGCTTGAATCGGGTGCCGCGCTGCCGAACCAGGATGCTCCCGCCGGTGACTGTCTGCCCAGAGAAAGCCTTCATCCCGAGCCGCTGCGAGTGGCTATCGCGGCCGTTTCTCGAACTCCCCATCCCCTTCTTATGCGCCATTGCTCCCTCCGTTCATGGTTCATGGTTCAGAGTGCATGGATGCTACTCATCCCTTCGGTCCATGGAAGGCGAGCGGCGCTCCCCGAGCCCTCGATCCCATGAACCGTGAACCCTGAACTATGAACCCGTAGCGATTTCCTCAACTCGCAGACGGGTCAGCGCCTGGCGGTGTCCGGTCTTGCGCCGGTACTTTTTCCGCCGCTTGAACTTGAAGACCGTGATCTTGGGGCCCCGCGCCTGCGCCACAATAGTCGCGCGCACTTTCGCCCCGGCGACGATGGGGGCCCCGACCTTGACCGCTTCCCCCTCGCCGACCAGCAAGACCCGGGACAGCTCGACGACATCCCCCACGCTCCCGGGGAGACGCTCCACGGCGATCACCCCTCCCGGGGCTATGCGGTATTGCTTTCCTCCGGTCTCTATGACGGCGTACATCTCGATGCCTCCAGATGCCTCGCTGGCTGGGCCGATCTTTCTATGTATCAGGAATATTTGCACCTGTCAAGAAGGGCCCCCGTTGCTCAGGTGCGGGGGCGGGGCTCAGCGGTGACCAGGATCGGGAGCGACGGGGGCGGATGAATGGCCGGGGGCGTCAGCCTTCGGAGACCTGGTACTTCGCAGTCCCCCATCCCTCCTCGGGCGCGAGAGAAATTTCGGTCCCGAACTTCTGCCGCAAGGCCTCGATCGCCTCCGCCTCCTCGGCCCGGAGCCACGCGATCACGTCGGCATGGGCGCGGATCTTGAGGTGCGCCGGCTTGCGCTTGACCATCAGCCACTCCGCCTCCCGCAGAACCTGATGGGCGATGGAGGGGATGGCCCGGAGCAGGCCGGTTCCCCCGCAGTTGGGACAGCTCACGCTGAGGGAGCGGATGAGACCCTGCTTGACCCGCTTGCGGGTCATCTCGACCAGGCCCAATTCCGAGAGGAGAGCGACGTTAGTGGGAGAGCGGTCGGATCTGAGGCCCTCCTTGAGTTCGGCGACCACCCGGTCCCGGTGCTCCTGCCTCGCCATGTCGATGAAGTCGATGATGACGATCCCCCCCAGGTCCCGGAGGCGCACCTGACGGGCGATCTCCCGCGCCGCTTCCAGATTCGTCTTGAAGACGGTCTCTTCGAAGTCGTGTTTGCCGACGTAGCGACCGGTATTGACATCGATCGAGACCAACGCCTCGGTCTCCTCGATGACGAGATACCCGCCCGATTTGAGCCACACCTTGGGCCGCAGGGCCTTTTCGATCTCCCGCTCGACCCCGAAGGACCGAAAGATGGACTCCTCCTCGGTGTAGAGGAAGAGGTGAGAGCGCAAATCGGGGAACAGCGACTCCACAAACTCTAGACACCGTTCATACTCCCCTTCGTTGTCCACCACCAGCCGCGTGACATCGCGGGTGAAGAGGTCGCGGAAGATCCGAAAGACCAAATCGAGATCCCGTTGGACCAAGACGGGCGCGGTGACCGTCTCGGCCCTCGCCCTGATCTGTCGCCAGAGGGAGCGGAGAAACTGCAGATCGGCGGCGATCTCATCGCGCTTCCTTCCCATCCCCGCGGTGCGGACGATCACCCCCTCGGTCCCCGTGGTCAATTCCTGCACGATCTGGCGGAGGCGCGCCCGCTCCCCTTCGCTCTCGATCTTCCGGGAGATGCCGATGTGCTGCTCGGTGGGCATGTAGACCAGATAGCGGCCCGGGAGGGTGATGTGGGAGGTGATCCGGGCCCCCTTCGTGCCCAAAGGCTCTCGGGCCACCTGAACCAGCACCTCCTGGCCCTCCTGGAGTAGTTCGTCGATCGAGGGCTGCCCCTGGCGGGGGGGTCGTTTGGGGGGCGAGGGCGGCGGCAGGCGCTCCTCCCCTTCGGATTCCTCACCCGCCGTGAGGATCTGCTCGTAATCCTCCAGGTCTTCGTAGATGTCCCGGACGTAGAGGAAGGCATCCTTGCTGAGGCCGATATCGACAAAGGCCGCCTGCATCCCGGGCAGGATCTTCAGCACGCGCCCTTTGTAGATATTGCCGGCCAGCCCCGCGTTCTGGGCGTCCGCGATCATGAGCTCCGCCAACTGGCCGTCCTCCAGGACCGCCACGCGGGTCTCCACCATGGACGAGTTCACGATGATCTCACGCTTCATAGTCGCCGAGACAGATCGAATCGACCGCGCCGGAGCCTTTCTCTACTCTGAGCACAATGTCCGTGGAAGTAAACCTTGGGGGGGTCCCAATTGATCGACCTGAACACTGTGTGGCATCCCCCGCCGATCGGGCGCTGATGATGTTCAACCAAATTTACTGCAATTTCCAACGGAAGTAAAGCCTCACCGGGCTATTGACAGTAATCCGGGGTGCGGTTATAAGGTTGAGGGGCCCGATCAGACGAGGCATTTGGATGATCCACTTCCGACAGGTGAACAAGTGGTTCGGCCCCCTCCACGTCCTCAAAGATGTCACTCTCCAGATTTCACAAAGTGAGGTGGTGGTGGTGTGCGGGCCGAGCGGCTCGGGCAAGAGCACGCTCATCCGGTGTATCAACAAGCTGGAACCGATCCAATCGGGGGAGATTATCGTCGACGGCGTCCACCTCAACGATCCGGGGCTCGATCTCGCCCGGCTCCGGGCGGAGGTGGGGATGGTCTTTCAGCAGCTGAATCTCTACCCGCATATGACCGCCCTGGCGAATATCATGCTGGCCCCGATGAAGGTCCGCAGGCTCGAGCGGGCTCAGGCCGAGGGCATCGCCAGGGATCTCCTGGCCAAGGTCGGCATCCCGGAGAAGGCGGACGCCTACCCCGCCCAGCTCTCCGGCGGGCAGCAGCAGCGAGTCGCCATCGCGCGAGCACTCGCCATGCAGCCCAAGATCATGCTCCTTGACGAACCGACCTCCGCCCTCGACCCGGAGATGATCAAGGAGGTCCTGGACGTCATGGTGAGCTTGGCCAAGGAGGGAATGACGATGATCGTCATCACCCACGAGATGGGCTTCGCCAAGAAGGTGGCCAACCGGATCATCTTCATAGATGAAGGGCGCATCGTGGAGGAGGGTCCGCCCGACACCTTCTTCAGCCACCCCCGCGAGGAGCGGACCCGGCTCTTTTTGAGCAAGATCCTCGTTCACTAACACTCACCATCAGAGGAGGGAGAACCATGGTGCACAGGCGAAGGATTCGGGGTGTGGTACTGCTGTGGGTTGCCTTGGGGCTCAGCGTCTGGGGTGTCGGCCATGCGGGTGCGGAAACGACCCTGGAGAAGATCGCCCGCACCGGCACCCTCACCATCGGCACGCGAACCGGCTCGCCTCCCTTCGCGTACGTCAACAAGCAGAACGAGTGGGTGGGCTTCTCCATTGATCTGGTCGAGCAGCTCATCCTCCCCGCCATCTCGAAGAAGGTGGGCAAGCCCGTGAAGCTGGAGAAGAAAGAATCCACGCCGGCCACCCGCATTCCGCTCCTCTCCTCCGGCGCCGTGGACCTCATCGCTGGCACCATGACCGATACACGCACCCGCCGGGACAGCGTCGACTTCAGCCTGACCTTCTTCGCGACCGGGGCCCAGTTCCTGGTGAAGAAGGGGAGCCCGATCCGGGGGATCATGGACATCGCCGGAAAGCGGATCGGCGCCCAGCAGGGCTCCACGAATGCGCGGATCATCCGCGAGCAGGTGCCCACCGCCCAGCTCCGCGAGTTCCCGGATCAGCCGTCCGGATTCCAGGCGCTGGCGCAGGGTCTGGTGGATACCTATACGAATGACGGGATCCAATTGGCCGGGCTCAAGGCCAAGGCCCCCAAGCCCGACGAGTGGGAGATCGTCGGGGAGTTCTACAGCTACGAGCCGTACGGGATGGCCATGCGGAAGGGGGACTCGGACTTCCGCGCCGTTGTCAACAATGGCCTGATGGAGGGGATCGACTCCGGCAGGTTTTTCGAGATCTACGGGAAGTGGTTCGGGCCAAATAGCGAGCTGCCATACCGCATGGACTCGGACATCAAGAGATTCATGATCTTCCAGTCCGTGCCGAAGTAACGTGCCGTACCAGTTTGACTGGTCGGTCCTCTGGAGGGGCCAGTCCGCTCAGTGGCTCCTCCAGGGGATCCTGACCACGCTCGAGATCTCAGCGCTGGCCTGGCTCCTGGCCTCGGCCCTCGGGATCCTCTCGGGGGCCCTCCGCACCGTCCCGGTCCGACCGCTTCGGGCCCTCGCCACGTTCTACGTCGAGTTCTTCCGAAACGTGCCGCTCCTCGTCTGGATGTTCTTCTGGTACTTCGGCGTCCCTCCGCTCCTCCCCCGGCCGGTCCAGGAATGGCTCTTCAACCACGGGGTCGAGTTCTGGGCCGGCATGTTCGCCCTGGGCGTCTATCACGGGGCGCGCTTCTCCGAGGTGATTCGCTCGGGGATTCAGTCCATCCCCAGGACCCAGTTCGAGGCCGCCGCCTCCACGGGGCTCACGGTGGCCCAGGCGTACCGCCTCATTATCATCCCGATTGCGCTTCGGCTGATCGTCCCGCCGATGACCAACGAGTCCCTGAACCTCCTCAAGAACTCGTCGCTGGCGCTGACCATCGGCGTGGCCGAGCTGACCTTCCAGACGCGCCAGATCGAGACCTACACCGCCAAGGCGTTCGAGGCCCTCACCGCAGGGACGCTGATCTACCTGATCCTCTGCCTCGGCATCGCCTCGGTGATGGCCCGGGTGGAGCGGCGCTTTGCTATCCCCGGCCTGATCGCCCGAGTCGGACGGGCGGAGCACTGAAGATGGACTTCGGCGTCGTGGTCAACAACTTTCCATTCATCATGGTCCAGGGGTTCCTGGGCTTCGGGAACTTCGTGGGCGGCACGCTCAGGTTGGCGATCCCCGCCATCGTCCTCGGGTTCATCCTGGGGATCTTCATCGGCCTGGGGCGACTGGCCCGCGCCCCGTGGATCCGGATCCCCGCGACGGGCTACGTGGAGCTCTTCCGCGGCACGCCCCTCATCATGGTGATCTTCTGGTTCTGGTTTATCCTTCCGATTCTGCTGCGCGTTCCGCTGCCGGAGTACGGGGTGGCGCTCATGGCCTTCGTGGTCTTCGAGGCGGCCTACCTGGGGGAGATCGTCCGGGCGGGGATCCAGTCGGTGCCGAGAGGACAGGTGGAGGCGGCGACAGCCACCGGGCTCACCCCGGCCCAGACCATGCGCCACGTCATCCTGCCCCAAGCGCTCCGGAACATGATCCCGGCGCTGGTGACCCAGTTCATCGTGCTCTTCAAGGACACCTCGCTGGCCTCCATCATCGGCTACGTGGACCTAACGAAGGCCGCCCAGATCGTGAACAACCGCGAGATCCGCCCCTTCGAGCTGTACCTCTTCATTGCTGTTGTGTACTGGATCTGTACCTACAGCATGTCCCGCTTCAGCCGTCGGCTGGAGGCGCGATTGGGGGTCGGCGCGTAACGTAGGGCTTCCGCCAGAGCACCCCGTGAAATTTTCCGCCGACGCAGGATGCTTCCCGAGCCGGTGAGGCTGCCGAACGTCCCCTACATGGAGGCGCACTAGCGGTCAATGAGGATCCGGACGATCCTTATCGGACTTCTCCTCTCTCTGCTGGTCACCGACCGGGTCCCGGTTACCCAGGCCGATCCCCCAGTTCGACGGGTCATTGTCATCAGCATCGACGGAGCGCGGCCCGATGGGCTCCTTGCAACCAGGACTCCAACCATCACCCGCCTCTGGAAGCAGGGGGCCTACTCCTTCCGCGCCCAGACCATCTCCCCCAGCACCACGCTTCCCGCCCACACCTCCATGCTGACCGGAATCTCTCCTGACCGCCACGGCGAGCGAGACAATAGCTGGTGGCCCGGAGAGGCGACAGTCGCCGTCGAGACGGTCTTCAGCCTGGCCAAATCCCGCGGGCTGAAGACCGCCATGGTGGTGACGAAGGAGAAGTTCGGCTTCCTCGCCCGCCCCGGGAGTCTGGATCACTTTGAGCTGGTTCCCCATCTTGCGCCAGACGTGGTCCTTCGGGCCCTCGCGTACTTAAGATCTGAAAAGCCTCACCTCCTCTTCATGCATTTTACTGACGCCGATATAACCGGACATCTTTACGGCTGGATGAGCCCGGAGTACCTCATCGCCCTGCAGACCGTCGATGACGCGGTAGAGATCTTGCTCCGGACGATGGAGGAGACGAGGCTTGTCCGCGAGACCCTGCTCATTATCACCGCCGATCACGGAGGCCATGATTTCACCCACGGCACGACGCTACCCGAAGATATGACCATCCCGTGGATCGCCGTTGGGCCCGGCGTTCGCGAGGGTTACGAGATTCCCGATCAGGTCGTGATCTACGACACCGCCGCCACCGTCCTCCTTTTCCTGGGGATCCCCATCCCGGCCCACTGGGACGGCCGCCCCCTCCGCTCGATCTTCCGTCCATGAGGGTATTTCAACCTTCACCTCCATGAGGCCGCACGTGGCCCTCCGCGAGCCGGCGAGAGAAGGCATCCTTCGTTGGCGGAAACTCCACGGAGTCCTGATTCTGTTGCACCAGCACCCTCGGCCCCTCGCTCCGGGGCTCCCGCGGCAACCCGATTCGGCGGCTTACGGCCCGGGTCCCGCCGTGTTCACGATCCGTGCAGGAAAGGTGGGCACGGATCGCGCCTCGGTTTCCCAGGCCCCCGCGCGCCGAGGGACCCCGCCGCTTTCGCCAATGTCGCTCGGGGCCTGCAGGTGCTGGTGCCGTGTCGGGACCCCATGGGCGGTCCTAAGGAGTCCTGGCTTTTGCGGACACGCAAACCAGTTTCCGCCTTCCTCGGGATTTGCTTCCCTCGCCGGCTCGCCCTACGAACTCCGGTCTCCCGTCTCCTGCCTCCCGTCTCTTGCTGCCGTCGGTCATCGGTCGTCGGTGGTCGGTCATCGGACACAGGCTGGCCAACGCAGGATGCTCCCCGAGCCGGTGAGGCAGCCGACGCAATCTCCGTGCGGATTTGACGGCAATGGGCGCGCATGCTATAAGGGATGGACTTTCATGGAGGGGCGGATGGCGCACAAGATCGTGATCAAGGCAGGGGATCTTACCGCTGAGGCGGTCCTCAACAACAGCCCCACCGCCAAGGCGGTCTGGGGGGCCCTGCCGATCACCGGCAAGGCCAACACCTGGGGAGACGAGATCTACTTCGCGACTCCGGTCAAGCGTGAACTGGAGCCAGCCGCGAGAGAGATTGTGGAAATGGGGGACCTGGGCTATTGGCCCCCCGGCCGGGCCCTCTGTATCTTCTTCGGGCCCACCCCGGTGAGCACCGGCAGCGAGATTCGTTGCGCGAGCGCGGTCAACATCATCGGGCGCGTCCAGGGAGACCCGACGATCTTTCGGAAGGTCAAGGACGGCGCCCGCATCCAGATCAACTCCGCCTAACCCCTGCCCTCACCAAGCCAGCGACTGGAGACATTGAACCGGCTGGGTGTGCGATGAATATCGGGCCGAGAGAGGAGCGCAAGCGGCTTATCATGGGGGGTGTCACGCTGGCCATGTCCGTGGGGATCACCATCGGACTCATCTATGCTGGCGTCGATCGGTGGTGGAGGCTCGGCCTCTTCTTCCCGTTCTGGATGGCAGCCCTTGGCATCTTCCAGGCGCTCGAGCAGACCTGAGTGGCTCTGGCGGCGCGAGGTTCGCGAAATCCGGACACCGGAGAAGAGAAAATCCAAGACACCGCAGTGGTAAGGCAGCTTCGCCGCCAAGCGCGTCGAGTGCACATCGAGTCCATCCTGGCAGCCGCCTGGCTTACCGCGCTGTGTCTGATCCCTTACTAGGCGAACCTTCAGAGCCTTGGCCAATGAATGGGCACCTCCTCCCCGAGGACAGCTGGGCTGTTAGTGACAGGACCCGTTGACCACGCTGCAGGGAGAAAATCGTTCCCTTTCCGAAAGGGATCGGCTAGAATACCGTCCTCCGCATCCCGAGGGAAGGGGCGACATCATGGATTCGCGATGGCAGCTCTCGCATAAGTCCGTCAAGCGGGCCTACGCCGCCGTTTCCCCCTTCTATGATCTCATCTTCGATCGCGTTTTCTATCCCGGGCGGGTCGAGGCCATCAAACTCCTGGGCGTCGGCCCATACGACCAGATTCTGGAGGTCGGGATCGGCACCGGCCTGAACCTGCCCCTCTACCCGCGCCACCGCCGACTGGTGGGGATCGATCTCTCGGGGCACATGCTCCGAAAGGCGAAGGAACGCGTCCGCGAGCTGGGCACCCAACACGTGCGTCTCGTCGTGATGGACGCCACGCGGATGGGTTTCCAGGACAACAGCTTTGACCACGTCCTCGCGACGTACGTCATCAGCGCGGTGCCGGATCCCATCCAGGTCCTGCGCGAGATCAAGCGGGTGTGCCGGCCAAAAGGCCACATCATCATCCTGAATCACTTCAAGAGCGACCACCCCGTCATGGGCCGGCTCGAGAGGATGATGGCCCCCCTCATCACGCGAACGGGTCTCTTCAAGCCGGACCTCCAACTGACCCCCCTCCTGGAGAAGGTGGGCCTCGTCCCGGACCAGATCCACCGCGTCAATTTGCTCAGCGGCTGGCGCCTGGTCCGGTGTATCAATGTCAAGGAGACCCGGCCACAGGTCTGGCCGAACGAAGGAGGTACACATGGCTCGTAGCTCTCTCTCCCGGTGGTGGGTCCTCCTGTTCCCTCTCCTGCTCTGTGGTTTCACGCCCGGCCTCGCCCACGCCCAGGAGACGGCAACGCTCCATGAGATGGAGGTCCTCGGCGTTATCGCCGATCCGGGCGGACAGGCACGCGTCCTGCTCCGCAGCAAGAGAGACAAGCGGGCTCTCTCCATGGCCATCGGGCAGTTTGAGGCGGTGGGGATCGCGCTCCCCCTCGAAGGCGTGACCCCTCCACGGCCGTACACCCATGACCTCCTCCTGGACGTGCTCCGCCGTTTCCACGCCAGCGTGGCCAGGGCGGTGATCACCGAGCTGAAGGAGAACACCTATTACGCCACCCTTGTCCTCCAGGTGGACGGGCGAGAGGTCCAGGTCGACTCTCGACCGAGCGACGCCGTCGCGCTCGCTCTTCGTGTCGGCGCGCCGATCCTGGCGGCGGAACAGGTGCTCGAGGCCCAATCCCAAGGGGCCCAGCCGTGACGCGGGACCAGGAGTACCCGCAGGCCTCCCTGCGAGTACGGGTGAGCCACGCCGACGTCCACTATGGGGGAATGTTGGTTGCCGGGTCTCACATCCTTCGCCTCTTCGGCGACCTGGCCACGGAACTGACGATCCACTACGATGGGGACGAGGGGCTCCTCCGGGCCTACGAATCGGTCGAGTTCCTGGCCCCCGTCCGGGGTGGGGACTACATCGAGGCGTCCGGAAGGATCGTTGCGGTCGGGAGCACCTCGCGCCGCATGGTCTTTGAGGCCCAAAAGGTCATCACCTGTGAGGGCCCCTTCCCCTCCTCGGCTCGAATCCTCGATCCCCCCGTGCTGGTGGCCCGGGCCGTGGCGACCAGCGTCGTGCCCAAGGAGCGCCAGCGACCGGCCTGAACTGCCGATGGCCCGCGCACAACTCATCACAGGCCCTCCCGGGGTGGGGAAGACATCCCTGCTCCTTTCCATTCTGGAGATGCTTCCGGGGAGGAAAGGCGGGTTCACCACCCGGGAGATTCGCGAAGGGGGAGAGCGGGTCGGCTTTCAGATCACCGATCTCAGCGGCCGCGAAGGGGTCCTGGCCCATGTCAGACATCCGGGGCCGCCGCGGGTCGGGCGGTACGGCGTTGACCTCAAGACTTTTGAAACCATCGGGGTTCAGGCCGTCACGCGCGCCCTGCACGACGCCGATCTCATCGTGATCGATGAGATCGGCAAGATGGAGCTTTACTCCCGCGCCTTCCAGGCGGTCCTCTTCGAGGTCCTCGACAGCCCGCGCCCCCTCGTGGGCACGATCATGGCCAAGGCGCATCCGGTCGCGGACCGGATCAAGGCCCGCCCCGAGGTACAGGTGCAGCGCCTCACGCCCACGAACAGCGAGGAGGTGGTCCGAGCCGTCACGGCAGATCTCGGCCGGTGGCTCGCCTCAGCCGGGATTTCGTGTTGACGGGTCCGGTCCGCTTGGGTACGCTCAGATGCACGCTCCTTGAGGGGCATCGATGACGAGGCGGTACTTCACGGTCGAGGAGGCCAACGCCCTCCTTCCCGAGCTGCGGGTGATCCTGGATCATCTCCAGGTGAGGCGACGGGAACTGGGAGAGCGGCAGCAGGCCTTGGAGACGATCCGGCAACAGGCGGGGGAAAACGGCTACCGACTGGGAGGGGAAGGATTCCTCCGCCTCAAGCGCGAGGCCGAATCGATCCTGGAGGCATGCAACGCCGCCGTCACACAGATCGAAACCCTGGGTTGCCTCCTCAAGGACCTCCACCTGGGTCTCGTCGATTTTCCCTCCCTCCACGAGGGCGGGGAGGTCCTGCTCTGTTGGAAGCCGGATGAGGCCGAGGTGGCGTATTGGCACGGCCTCACCGAAGGCTTTCCGGGTCGAAAGCCGATCCGGCCCCAGACGGTCTCCTGATTGTCGTCCAACCGCCGATTCCGTCTTGACAACACGGGAGGGGCGATGGTAACAAAGAAACACCTTCCATCATCACGAGGCACTCACTAGGGCCTTAGGTAGGGACACACGCCTTGTCCAGCCGATCGACTTCAACGGGTGGAACGGATGTCCCTCCCCTTTCCAAGGCTCCTCTCCCGGGTGGTGGGCCTGACGGGGGGCCGTGCATTCCACCGGAATTTTCCGTTCGTCTCGAATGCGGAAAGGGGGCGGATTCCCCTCTGGCGTATCCGCTCGGCCTGTCCCCTCTTCCGGAGGTACTGAGGCACTACGCCCACAGGCTCGAGGTGCCCTTCTCGTTTGTCGGCAATCAGCGCCGATACGCGCGTCCGAGCCGCGGAGAGGCCATCACCGTCCATCATTTCGCCCTCCCGACACCGCCGATCCTTTTTGGGTTATTCCCGCGCGTGCCGGAAATCCGCGTCCCCTTCGCCTTCGGCTATCCCCTGGCACCGTCAGCCCAGCACGGCTTTCCCCCCGGCTCTCACATCGGTCGGGGAAGGACTCTGCGGGACGAGGAAGGGCGAGCCGTGGCAGAGATCGCCAAAGGAAACATCTACGTCCTCTTCAACCTCCTCGGTCAGGACGGAGAACTCCGGCCACTGCTCCTGCGACGCCTGCTCGACCTGAGTCTCCCCCGGGTCCTCACAGAGCTCAGAAGCCTGTCCCCGCTGGGATGGGATCCTCTCGAGGCCACTCTGGAGACGCTCCGGCAGGAGACCGAGGAGGCGGCAGCCGGATGGGACCGACGACGGCAGGCCAAGGTCCGGCAGGCCTATGTGCAGGAATGCCGGAGTCGCGTGCACGAGGAGATGGCCTTTCTGGAACAAGAGATGCGTCTCCTCGAGGAGAACCTGGAAGAGTATGCCCGTCGGATCACGGCCGAGACCCGGCGGCTCTCGACATACCGGGAGCGTCTCAACACCCTGCGGGGCACCGCGTCCTCGCAGGCGCAACATCTCAAGGAGCTGGACGACCTCAAGGAGCTCCCCGAGGTCCGAGAGGTGCAGGTCCAGGATGGCCGGATCACGGTCTTCACCGCCCCGATCCATGCGGAATACGAGGGCCGGGAATTCACCCTGGGGAGTTATCGGATGGAGATCTCCCTCGCCGGCGATATTCGGATCTGGAACCTCACCGGCGCCGTCGGGGCCTATGACCACCCGCACATCTATCAGGGCCGGCCCTGTCTCGGCAACACCCGGGAGGGCATCGCCAAGCTGATCGGGGAGTACCAGTTTGTGGCCCTCGTCTACGTCCTCCTCGACTTTTTGAAGACGGTCAACCCGAAGGACTGGCGCGTTCCCATCGTCTACTGGCAGGAGTCGAGATCGTGAGACCCGGGCGGTCCATGGAGTTTTTGCGGCAGCTGGATCTGGTGAATCCGGAGACGCTGGACCTCCCCATCCACCTCATCGGCTGCGGCGGGATCGGTTCCTTCGCCGCCCTGGCCCTCTCCAAGATGGGGGCCCAGCAGCTGCACCTCTATGACCCTGACGGCATCGAGGAGCATAACCTGCCGAACCAACTCTTCCGCCTGAGGGACGTGGGGCGACTGAAGGTCGAGGCGCTCCGAGAGATCCTGGAGGAGTTCGCCGGGACTCCCGTGGAGAGCGTCCCGATCGAGGTGGAGGCCCAGCGCATGACGGGGATCGTGATTGCGGCGGTGGACACCATGCGGGCCCGGAAGACGATTTGGCAGCGATCCATTCGCTATCGTGCCGGTGTGCTGAGGTACCTGGACGCGCGAATGGGCGCGGAGGTGGCGCGGATCTACGCCGTGAATCCGACTGATCCGGACGACGTCCGGCTGTACGAAAAGACCCTGTATGGCGACGAGGAGGCCGAGGTTTTCCCTTGCACGGCAGCGGCGATCAGCTATAGTGGGTTTGCGATCGCCAGCCTGATCGGCAATCTGGTCAAGCGGCTGGCGACCGGCGAGGATCTCCCCCGCGAGATCCTCCTGGACCTCAAGACCCTCACCCTGCTCACCAGCTCGGGTGACCGATGCTGAGGAAAGGAGGCAGATCATGACGACGGACCTCTTGGAAAAGGAGCGAACTGTCGCAGTCAAGGTGGTGATG
>JBOHQS010000049.1:0-13755 GCA_050732295.1 Methylomirabilales bacterium (SeqCode) | reverse complement strand
GGAGGGCGAGCAAACCCACGCCCCCGTATCCGAGCGCGAGGACCGCGAAGGAGACCTCGAGCCCCCAGCCGGGGACGAGCAGGAAGCCTGCGACCAGCGCACCGAGCATCGCGCCGAGCGTGTTGGCAAGCGTCAGGTAGCCGGCGGCGCGCGTCTCGGAGCCGAGCTCGGTGTGGAGCTCCGTGCCGAGGAGCGTGAACAGGACCCCGGAGAGGAGGCAGACCGGGAGCATCAACCGCACCGCTCGCTCGATGAAGACCCACCCGAACCAGCCGCTCCACGCCAGGTCGGGGCTGAAGGCAGGGGACGCATACAAAGTCAGGGTGAGGATGACGGCAGTACCCGAGAGCAGGGCGGTCGCCGCCGCCAGCCGGTCCTGTCGTTGCAGCCGCGAGTACCTGGACGCGAGGAACCCGCCGATCCCGATCCCCGCCAGCACGACCGCGAGCATCACGGCGAACACGACGCTCGTCCCAAAGGTGTGCAGTTGGAGGGTGCGGAACCACACCACCTCTAGCGCTAGGAGCAGTCCACCGGCCATGAAGGCGGCCAGAAGCAGGCGCAGCGCACGTCGGGTGAGCGGACGCGACTCCGCCGCGACTGCCGGCCCTGGGTCCACCGCTCGCCCGGCTGCACCCCAAGGCCGGGCTTGCCGCAGCACGACCAGCGCCACGCCTAGGTTGAGGATGGCCGCCAGCGCGGCGGTGCCGCGGACGCCGATATGCTCGACGAGGACGAGCTCCCCGGCGAGGGCCCCCGCCATGGCGCCGAGGGTGTTGAGCCCGTAGAGGAGCCCGAGGGAGTCGCCGAACCCGCGCTGGCGGGCACACAGCTCCCGGACCAGGACCGGCAGCGTGGCCCCCATCGCAGCCGCCGGGAGGAGCATCAGGAAAAAGGCCAGGCCGAGGCGAACGGAGTTGAGCGCCCACGGCCAAGCGGTGAGATAGCGGAACACGGGCGCCAGGAGCGTGTTAAGTAGCGGGAACAGGAGGACGAGCCCCAGCCCGAGCACCCCGATGAGCAGCTCAAGGAGCCCGTAGGCGCGCAACCGGTCGCGCAGGCGTTCGCCCCAGCGGCCGGCGACGCCGTTGCCGATGGCGAGTCCACCCATGAAGCTCGCCAACACGAGGCTGCTCGCCCACAGGCTGTTGCCGAAGGCCAACCCGGCCAGGCGAAACCACAGGGTCTCGAACAGCAGGGCCGTCGCGCCAGAGAGGAAGAACAGCGAGTAGAGGACCGCTGCAGGGAGGGTCGCAGTCTCGTTGTCAGCGCGCACCGGGTTCACCGCAACCATGCGTGGCTCATGGGGTCACGATAGAATTGGGCCTTGATCATAGCAAAGTGCCTTCTTGGGTCTCCTAACCCCAAGAGGACTGCAACGCTTGTGCCACCAGCGGTCTAGTGGCTATCCCGCCTCAGGAGATCATCCGCCGGTTACCAACCCGCCATTTAGTGAAGTGATAAGAACTCCCTCTTGGACGAGAACAGGCTAACGAGACAGGCGCTTCGTGTTAAGGCAAGAGAAACCACGAGTAAAGAGAAGACTTGAGACCGGAGCAAGGAGACTGCAGCAGGAACACCTGATCTCAACGCCCAGATTTCCGGTCTCCAGTCCCCAGTCCCCGGGTCTCCGGTCTCTCGTCTCTGGTCTCCGGTCTCAAGTCTGAGTCAGGAGCGGGGGTGGAATCGTTCATGAATCTCGCGGAGACGGGCCCGACTGACGTGGGTATAGATCTGGGTGGTCGAGATGTCGGCGTGACCCAGCATCAGCTGCACGGAACGCAGGTCCGCACCACCTTCAAGCAGGTGCGTGGCGAAGGAGTGGCGCAGCGTGTGGGGACTAATACGTTTGGGGATCCCGGCCTTTCCTGCGTACGATCGGATACTCTTCCAGAAGGCCTGGCGGGTCAGGCGCCGGCCGTCTCGTCCTAGAAAGAGAAAGGGGGTCTCTCGCTCGGCAGCGAGGGATGGCCGGCCCCGGGTGAGATACTCCTTTAGCCACTGGAGCGCGGAGGATCCCACGGGGACGATCCGCTCCTTGGCTCCCTTGCCCAGGCAACGGATGAAGCCGACCGTCGGGTCCAAGGCGGTCAGGGGGGCGGAGAGGAGCTCGGAAACCCGCAAGCCGGTCGCGTACAAAAGCTCGAGCATCGCCTTATCCCTGAGCCCTCGTGGTTTTGAGACATCGGGGGTCTTGAGCAACCGCTCGACCTCGTCGGTGGAGAGGACATTCGGGAGTGGCCGGGACACTCGGGGAACCCGAAGCAGGGATGTGGGGTCACTGCGGACGTACCCCTCGGCGGCCAGGAACCGATGGAAGCTCCTCAGAGCCGAGATCGCTCTGCCGACCGAGCGGGGGGCGAGACCGGAGTCCCGCAGTCCCTCGAGGAAGACCTGGAGATGCGCAAGAGACACCTCACCCGGGGACGAGAGTCCCTTCTTCTCCAGGAAGACCAGATATCTTCGAAGATCGCGTGAGTAGGCCTCCCGGGTGTTGTCTGCAATTCCCCGCTCTACCGTCATTGCGTTCAAGAACTCATCAAGATGCGATGTGAGGTTGCCCATGCGCTTCACACTTCAGACCGGAGATTGGAGACCGGAGTCTGGCCCCGCTCCCTTGTCCCCTGTCTCCCGTCTCTAGTCCCCAGTCTCTGGTCTCACGTCTCTGGTCTCCGGTCTCCGGTCTCGTCAGAGACGCCATCGGACCAGACGGATATATCCGGCGATGAGATCGTCCCCCCAATAGAGGGCCAGGATCGCCCCCAGGGCCAGAAAGGGCCCGAAGGGCATCGGATCCTTGCGACCCTTTTTGCCCGAGGCGAGCAGGAAGAGGGCGATGATCGATCCCGTGAGCGTCCCGAGGAAGATGGTGAGGAGTGCACCCCGCCACCCCAGCAGCGCGCCCACCATCGCGGTGAGCTTGATGTCCCCGCCCCCCATCCCCCCCCGACTGAGAACCGCAACGAGATACAGGATACCCCCACCGACAAGAGTTCCCACGAGCGCCTCAACGGGGGTCGGCGGGGAGAAAGCCGCAGGGATCCGATCCCCTCTCATCAAGAGCCAAGCCAGGACGCTCCAGGTGAGGCCGGTGGCGATCCCGGGAAGGGTAATGACGTCGGGGACGATCTGATGCTCGAGGTCGATAAAGGTAACAATCACCAGCGCCGCGACAAAAGCCCACAGGATGCCTGTATGCCACGTGAGGCCGAATCGGAGGACGGTCACCGCAAAGAGAGAGCCGGTGAGGAGCTCGACGACCGGGTACTGCCAAGAGATCCGGTGTCCGCAGCTCCGGCACTGCCCCTTGAGGAGAAGGAAGCTGAACACGGGGATATTGTCATAGGCCTTGATCGCCGTCCGACAATTGGGACATCGGGAGCCCGGGATAACGACGCTCTCCCCCTGGGGAAGTCGATGGATGCAGACATTCCCAAAACTCCCCACGAGGAGTCCCAACACGAAGCTGACCGCGACGCCCAAGGGATTATTCACGGCTTGCGATCCTGAGGATCCTCGCTACTTGAGCTCGGCCATGATCTGGTCGAGATACCGCAAGAGGGAGGGATCGTCCGGGTTCCTCCTCACCGCTCGCGCAAGCTCGTCGAATGCCCGCCGATGCTCTTGGCGACGCTCATGATACTTGGCACGCCCGACGTAGGCACCCGCAAGACGGGGGTTATGACGGATGGCCTCCCCGTAGTGACGAAAGGCCTCCTCCTCCTCTCCACCCCGATCCAGCGCCTGCGCGAGGGCGAGATGCAGCTCGGCACCCTCGGGGGCGAGGTCAAGGGCCTTGCGGTATGCCTCAATGGCCTTGGGGAGGGCATCGACCGCCATCAGGGCCTCTCCCAGACGGGCAAACGTGGTCGGGGCATCTGGACGGAGGTCTGCCGCCTTCTGGTAAGCGCGTCTTGCCGCCTCTGCCTGTCCCCGCGCCATGAGGAGCTGTCCCAGGAGGAAATGGGCGTCGGCCAGATCCTCCCGGGCCGCAATGGCCTTCCGTGCATACTCTTCCGCCTGTTTGGGGAGGCGCTGCTGATGGTAGAGCATCGCCATCCTGAAGAGGGCCCGGGAATGACGCGGGTCCACCTTGAGGGCCGTCTCAAGGTCTGCCACCGCACGAAGTGGTAGCTTCTGCTCCTGCCATAGCTCCGCCCGGAGAATGAGCGAGGGGAGATGATGCGGACTGTTCGCCAGGGCCAGATTCACATGGCGAAGGGCCTCTTCCATATCCCTCTTGCCCCACATCGCCTTGGCGAGCTGGAACCGGAACTCGGCGGAACTCAGCATCCCTGGTGCACCCCCCGTGATGGGAGGGAGTTCTTGTCGCCGATAGCTTCGGGCGAGGCTCTGATTCAGCCGAACGGTCTCCAGGTAGAGGCTCATCGGGGCTGAAAATTCGAGGAGGGGAAGATCGTCGCTGTTCAGCGCGGCATTCTGACCGAAAAGGGCAGTATCCTCCTCCCCCAAGACGAAATCTGCCAAGACCGCCTCCGGGGAATCGAGGCCTAAAGACCTGAGATCCTCCATGAGCCCGGGAAGGGCTGCGGTCTCTCGCCAATGCGCAAGATCCACCACGAGGGGCTTCATCGTTCCCATGAGGAGAAAGTCCCCCCCGAGGGTCTGCCAGATGGTGGTGTGGGGGAATACAGTCCGAAATGTCCTGATCACCATCTTGAGGTCTTGCGGCAGGATATTATAGATCTGGATCCACTGGCAGATCACCCCATCGGGAGCCAGTCTGGCCCTGGCCGCCTCGTAGAATTCAAGGGTGAAGAGATTGCCGATGCCGCTGATCCAGGGATTGGAGGGCTCGGAGATTATGACGTCATACGTGGCGGGCGTGCTCAGCAGGAAATTTCGTCCATCGGCGATGACCACCTTGAGGCGAGGATCCCGGAGGACCTTGCGATTTTCTTTCTCAAAGAAGGTCGCCGCCTCAACCACTGCCGGTTCAATCTCGACGACGTCGATCCGCTCCACCGGGTGCCTGGCCACCGCCCCCGCGGTTACCCCACTCCCCATGCCGATGACCAGGACCCGCTTCGATCCCGAAGTGAGGAAGAGCGGGATGTGACCGGACATCAACTGGGTATGCATGTCCAGGTTATTGCTGGCATCGGTCTTCCCATTGCTCTTGAGGAACCGACTCCTGCCCTTCTGGTGGACCGAAATGGTCGCATTGAGGCCTTCCTTGAAAAAAAGGAGGTCCTCGGCCCTGGCGAGCTCATCGAGCGCAAGGCTTCGTCCGCCCGCGAGATATCTCTGCCCGTAAATGGCGACCCCGCTTGCCATGAGATGGGGATCCCACCGAGGGATCAGGAAAGCAAGGATGATGGCGGCGCAGGCCATCACCGCCCCCACCCTGGCCGTCCACGCTCTTGCCTGCATCCACGTGAGGAATACGAGGACCGCCCCAATCCCGAGATTGAGGAAGGCTGCAAGGGTCAAGGCGTTCTGCGCGCCCATCCACGGGATCAAGAAGAACCCACCCAGGAAGGATCCGAGAATCGATCCAAAGGTATTGACGGCGTACAGGGTGCCGATGTTGCCGCCGAGATGCTGGACGTGCCGTGTGCAGATCTTGACCACACAGGGGAAGGTCGCGCCGATCAACAGGGTAGGAATGATCATGACGAAAAAGCTCACCACAAACTGAATAAACTGGAGCCCTCCAAACGAGAAGCTCACGAGCCCCGCCATCCGCAAAAAGAGATCCGGCAGCCGATCGAAGAAAGGGATGGTCAACAGCGAAGAGAACCCAATGAAGATCTCGAGCCAGCCAAAGGACCCGGGTCCCACCTCTTCCTTGCGCCGGAAGAAATAGGAAAAGGCATAGCTCCCACCCGCCAGGCCAATCAGAAAGGTGGCGAGCATGGTGGTAAAGGCGTAGACGGAACTGCCCAGCACCAGGGACAGGGCACGCGTCCAGGCGATCTCATAGATCATGGACGCCCCACCCGCAATGCCGAACATCAGGGCGACCAGCACGGTCAGCCGAAGATGCAGCCTGCCCACGAGGACCCGCTGTTCATCCCCGGTCTGCGGGAGGCGTCCAGCCTCTTGAGCCACGCCCTCTGCCTGAAGGTGCGGCAGACGTCGCGCGAACGCCACGCAGAGCAGTCCAATGCCCAGGTTGAGGGTAGCGGTGAACCAGATCGTGTCACCCACTCCCATGACCGGGAGGAGAACGAAACCGGCGCCGATCGTCCCCACCACGGCGCCGGCGGTATTCAGGGCATAGATCCCACCAACCCCGTAGCCAATTTCAGCTTCACCTCGCACAAAGTATCGGCTCAGGAGCGGCAGGGTACCACCCATGAGGGTCGTGGGGACCACGAGGATCAGGAACACCAGGCCGAACTGGAAGAGGGTGAATAACAGAAGATTTTCGCGGCCCATCTGGTAGGTGGTCAGGTAGATCTTTTCGACCAACTGGAATAGAAGAGGGGTACATAGGCAATACAGGCCGATCCCTATCTCCATCAGGCCATAGAGACGAACGTGCCTCCTGGCGCGATCAGCGATCGGACCCAGCAGGTAGCTCCCCAGGGCCAATCCGCCAAAAAAGGCGGCAAGGACGGTGGTCACGGCATAGACGGTGTTGCCGAAGACCAGGCCAGCCATCCGAGTCCAGACCACCTCGTAGACGAGGCCCGTCGCCCCCGAAAGGAAGAAACAGACCAGGAGTGCCAGATGAATTCGACGGAGCTCAGAAGGTGCTAGTTCGCTGTTCGTCGATTGCATGTATCCTCTCCACCTGTATTGTTGGATAGAAACCCGCCCGTCAAGGGACCTGGACTCCCAGCTTCTGCAGGTGCCCCTCGATCACCCCCCGGAGCCACTCATTGTCGGTGGCCCGGTACATCTCGAGCCAGAGCTCGACCGCGATCTCGCGGTGGCCGGTCTCCAGGTAGAGGAGTGGAACAAAGCGCGGTATGTAATCCGGACGCCCCGGGAGATCGTTGGCAATCTTCCACCAGTGCAGGGCCTTCTCATGGTCCTTCAGTTCGAGATAGTAGAGGCGCCCGAGATCATGCGGATTTTCCCACCGGTCGGGGTTGGCGGTGTAGCCCTTCTCGTACAGGGCGATGGCCTGTTCGTACCTTCTCACCACCGTAAGCAGCAGCCCGCCGAACCGATAGGCGTCCATGAAGTGAGGATCGAGCGAGACGGCCAGATCCAGCAGGGGGTATAGGAACCTGTGCTTTTCCGGAGTCGCCTTTCGAACCTCCACCTGACTGCCGAAATACTGGGTCGCCCGGATCCACATGAGGTCCGCGAGCATCGTCCGGTACCCGAGAGAGGCGTATCGCAGAAAGGTCGCCGAAGGGAGGTAGAGGGAGTCGTCCGCGATGCGGCTCGCGCGCCCTCTGCCCTCGAGCCCTCGCGCCGCAAGAACCGCCCCCACCAAGGCCAGCGAGAAGAGACTTGCCCAGAGGACGCTGATCTTCTTCATCTTCATCGGAAATCCCGATTCTGAAAGATCAGGCTCGTCAACGCCAGGAGGGCTACAACGTACAGCGACCCGTACAGGATCGTCATCCCCGAAAGCACTTCCCCCAGGGGGACCCCATGGACCACCTCGCCGCTGATATTGAACCGCCCCAGGTTGGGCAGGAGGTAGTAGAATCCCCGAATCACCGCCCGTCCGATCGGCCCGGCGTACTGCTCGCCGAACAGCCGGAGGTCGTCCAGGAGGCGTCCGATGGCGAAGAAGGACAGGGTGAAGATGGCACTGAGGGCAGGGGTGGAGAAGGCCGAGAAGAGCACGGCGATGCCCGTGATCACCATGAGCTCGAGAAGTATCATGCCGCTCGCGGCACACAGGCGGAAATCCCAGAAGCCTTCGCCGAGGTAGATGAGGCCCATCAAGGCCAACGTCATGATCGTGACGTTGACAAAGAGGGTGAGGATCAGGCCGAGGTACTTTCCGAGGATGAACTCAAAACGGTGGATCGGCTTGGAGATGATGGTGTAGATGGTCCGCCGGTCGATTTCTTTATGGACCAGACCGATCCCGATGAAGACGGCAATGAGCGCTCCAAAGATGGAGATGAACCCCAGCCCGATATCGCGAATGATCTTCGGCCCGCTCCCGACGCCGATCGTCGCCAGAATGAAGGTACTGCCGATCATGGCGATGGCAAAGGCAAGGATGGCATAGAGGATCCGATCCCGGACCGCCTCTTTGAAGGTATTCAGGGTGATGGCCCAAATTTTAGACATCAGACCACAGACCCCAGACCGCAGACTTCAGACCTTGAAGCGCTCACGTCTTGGCAACCTCCTGGAGGAAGAGATCTTCCAGCGTCCGCCGCTTGGGGTGGACCGCGTGGACCGCGGCCCCGCGACCCAGGAGAAACTCCATGGCCTGAGACGCCTCCTTTTCCGTATTGACGGCAAAGAGCACCTTGTCGCCGTGCTGGACAGGCGGCCGAACACTCCACTGGGTCATCTGGCTGCCCACGGCCTCATCGAACCCCGATGCGGTGATCTCGATCCTCTCCACCTCGCTTCCCAGCAGCTCCTCGAGCGTCCCCACTCGGGTCAACCGCCCAGCCACGATGATCCCGACCCGGTCGCAGATCATCTCGGCATCCGGTACGATATGGGTGCTGAAGAAGACGGTTTTTCCTTTCCCTTTGAGGTCCAGGATCAGGTCCCGCACCTCCTTGCGGCCCACCGGGTCGAGCCCGGAGGTGGGCTCGTCCAGGACAATCACCTGAGGATCGTTGATCAGGGCCTGGGCGAGCCCGATGCGCTGAAGCATCCCCTTCGAGTACTTGCGGAGCTGAAGCTCGGCTGCCTTCGAGAGACCGACGGCGTGGAGCAGCTCGTCGATCCGCTGCCGCCTGTCACGGTACGCGAGGCCAAAGAGCTGCCCGTAGAAGTGGAGAAACTCCCGACCGGTGAGGTAGTCGTAGAAATACGGATTCTCCGGGAGAAAACCGACCTGAGCTTTGACCGCGACGTCCTGGACGTCCCGGCCCAGAATCGAGGCGCGACCGGCGGTGGGGTAGATCAGGCCCATGAGGAGTTTGAGGGTGGTCGTCTTTCCGGCGCCGTTCGGGCCGAGATACCCGAAGATCTCACCCTGGTGGACCTCCAGGTTCAGGTCGTGCAGGACCCGGACGCGTGTTCGCCAGAAGCCGATGCGGTACTCTTTCGTCAGGCCTTCGGTCTTCAGAACAACCATTGAGACCTCCTGGAGAAGCTACCCGGCGTTTCGTCACAGCCCTTGCAAGAATTGGACCTTTATGGAGGCGTATAACATAGATGCGAGGAGGTTGGCAAGAGAGGCCCTATCGACGTCGCCTTCCCACTAGCACGGCTTGAAGGGAGGAGTCCCTGGACCGAAGGCGCACCCGAGCAGTGTGGAGTTCCCGAGGTCGTCCCCCGCCAGAGCAACGATCCCATCCCAAGCACCGGCTGCCCCGTCAGCCCCGACGGTCCACGCCGAATACACCACGCAGCCTAGCGACGGCACCGCGCACCCCGGGCCGGGCATCTGGTTCCATCGGTAGGTCGTACCCGGCGGCGCCCACGGAT
Organism: Methylomirabilales bacterium (SeqCode); assembly: GCA_050732295.1. Lineage (GTDB taxonomy): Bacteria > Methylomirabilota > Methylomirabilia > Methylomirabilales > CSP1-5 > CSP1-5. The sequence goes on along the minus strand of JBOHQS010000049.1, from coordinate 4,200 downwards.
CATTGACCACGGCCATGTATGTGATCCCGTTCGGAGCGCTGGCGTCCCAAAGGCAGCGCGGCATGGGGTTCCCGCACGCGGCGTTCACCACCTGATTGCTGTCGTTCATCAGGACCTGGGCCTGCGTGATGATCGACTTCGTATCGCCCGCCGAACGGGAGTAGCGAGCGCGCTGCTGGCCCGACATCAGATTGGGGATGGCGATGGCCGCCAGGACCCCGATGATGGCCACGACGATCAGGAGCTCGATCAGGGTGAAGCCGGTTTTATCCTGTCTGAAGCAGCTCGCCATGTCCCCCCCCAAGAGGAAAAAGGCCCCGCCGAAGGGGCGGGGCCTTTTTTCGTTCAGGTCTTCAGAGCCACTTCAGACGCCTAGCACGGGTTGGCGATGCCGACGTTAGGCCCGAACGCGCATCCGAGCTCTGTCGAGTTGCCGAGGTCATCTAACGACAGGACGGTGCCAACGGCCCCGGTCCATGCAATACCAGGTGTCACCCCATCAGCACCAATGGTCCGTGCTGAATAGACAACGCAGCCTGGCCCGACGTTAGCGCCGCAACCAGTTCCGGGCGCCTGGCTGAACTGGTAGTTCGCGCCTGCCACCGCCCAGGGATCGCCTACCTTAGCCATGTAGACAGTCGGGCTGGCGGGGGCAAGCTGCAGGACCGGGGTCCAGAGGCACTGCGGCATATTCCCAGCGCCACACACCACTGATGCTACCAGGTTATTGTCGCTGGTCAGGACCTGGGCCTGCGTGATGATCGACTTCGTATCGCCCGCCGAACGGGAGTACCGAGCGCGCCGCTGGGCCGTGATCAGGTTCGGGATGGCGATGGCGGCCAGGATCCCGATGATGGCCACGACGATCAGCAGCTCGATCAGGGTGAAGCCCTTCTGGGCCTGGTTCAACTGTTTCCTCATCCACTTCAACATCGACTCTTACCTCCTTCTTGGTGAGTTAAGGGTTTCCTTTCTGTTCATGGAGGACTGCAGGCTGCGTGCCAAGGGAGTCACCAATGAAGATTATCCCGCTAACTCATTGAAATCAAATGATTCAGTGGATCCCTCTATTCACTACTCCCTCCCCTTCCCCTCGAAAAAATGGGGGATCTCACCACCCGGCGTTGAGCCCCACCATCCCCCTCGACTCTAGACCACAGACCTGAGACCCCAGACCTCACACTGATACCCTATCCTTAATCCTGGGCCGGGTCTGAGGCCTGATGTCCGGGGTCTGGGAACAAGAAGGCCCCACCGAGGGGCGGGGCCTTACTCTTCAGGTCTTCAGAACTACTTCAGATGCCTAGCAGGGGTTGGCGATGCTGACGGTCGGACCGAAGGCACATCCCACTTCTGTCGAATTACCGAGATCGTCATCAGCTGGCGCACCTGTGGCAACCTTCCCATCCCACGCTGTACCAGGCGAGTTCGCGTCACTACCTATGGTCCGCGCCGCATACACGACGCAGCCTGGCCCGACCGCTGCGCAACCAGTTCCTGCTGCCTCGCTAAACTGGTAATTGGCGCCCGCTGCCCCCCAGGGGTCGGTGACCTTGGCCATGTAGATGGTCCCGTTCGGGGCTGTGCCATCCCACAGGCCGACGGGCAGAGGAGTCAACCCGGCGATCAGGGTTGAGACCTGATTGTTGTCGCTCGTCAGGACCTGGGCCTGGGTGATGATCGACTTCGTGTCCCCCGCCGCCCGCGAGTAGCGAGCCCGCCGCTGGGCCGTGAGCAGGTTCGGGATGGCGATGGCGGCCAGGATCCCGATGATGGCCACGACGATCAGCAGCTCGATCAGGGTGAAGCCCTTCTGGGCCTGGTTGAGGTGCTTTCTCATCCACTTCAGCATACCGTTTCCCCTCGGGAGGCTCTGCATCTCTCTGACGAGGAATGGTTGCACGGCCTGTACCAAGGGGGGACCGAAACGCCATTATCATTTCTAACCTATTGTCATTAAAGGATTTTTGATTCCGCTCCTTCCCCAACATGGCAAACCTCAGGGCCGGTCTTGCCGCCCGAAATGGGGGATCTCAGCACCCGGTGTTGAAAACCCCCGCGGGGAGCGCGGAGACGGGAGACTGGAGACATGAGCGGGAAGATCCCATCTCCAGTCTCTGGTCTCTAGTCTCTGGTCTCTAGTCTCTGGTCTCCCGGGTCGATCCCGTGCTTCTTCATCCGGTAGCGGAACGATTCAAAGCTCAGCCCCAGGATTTGGGCCGCCCGTTTCTGCACACCCCCAGCCTGCCTGAGCGCATCCAGGATCAGATCCCGCTCGACCCGGGACACGATGGCATCGAGATCGACGGGAGACTTGAGACCATGGGCTAGACTAGAGACTGGAGACTGGAGACTGGAGTCTTCTGTACCCGGTCCCCGGACTCCGGTCTCCGGTCTCGGGTCTCCCGTCTCCTGACCCGAATCTCGTACCGCTTCCGGAAGGCTGTCCGGGGCCAACACGGCCGCAGTCCCCAAGGCCACGGCGCGCTCGATGGCATTCTCGAGCTCGCGAACATTTCCTGGCCAATGGTAGCGCAAGAGGAGCTCCATGGCCTCGGGGGCGATCCCCTGGATAGGTCGCTTGTTCTCCTCGCTGTACTTCGCGAGGAAATTCATGGCGAGCAGCGGAATATCTTCCCGCCGCTCTCGGAGGGGAGGGAGGTGGACGGGGATGACATTGAGTCGGTAGAAGAGGTCCTCCCGGAACCGCTCCTTGTGGATCAGTTCTTTGAGATCCTGGTGGGTGGCGGCGATGACCCGCACGTCGACCTCGATGTCCTCGGTCCCCCCGACCCGCCGGAAGACGCGCTCCTGGAGGATCCGAAGGAGTTTGACCTGAATCGCGGGGCTCGTCTCGCCGATCTCATCCAGAAAGACCGTCCCCCCATCTGCCACTTCAAACAGACCCTCCTTGGCGGTCACGGCGCCGGTAAAGGCCCCCTTCATGTGACCAAACAGCTCGCTCTCCAGAAGCGACTCCGGGATCGCCCCGCAACTGATCGCGAGAAACGGCTTCGTCTCGCGCTCGCTGTTCTTGTGGATCGTGCGGGCCACCAGCTCTTTCCCGGTGCCGCTCTCCCCGGTAATCAAGACCGTCCCGGAGACCGTCGCCACCTTGCTGATCAGCTTGTAGAGCTCGATCATCCTGGGGCTCCGGCCGATGAGCCCTTCTACCGGCTGGGGAGAGGCCTCGCCTGACCAGGGAAAGACCCCTGGCGTGCGGGAGGCCTTGGCCTCCAAGGCTCTGGCGATGACGGCTTTGATCTCTTCCACCCGAAAGGGCTTGGTGAGGTAGTCGTACGCCCCGAGCTTCATCGCCTCGATGGCGGAGTCGGCTGACGCGTAGGCCGTGATGAGGATGACGGGGATCTCGGGCTGAAGTTTGTGGAGGCCTTCCAACAAACGGACGCCGTCCAGCGTCGGCATCTTGAGGTCAGAGACGATCAGATCGAAGCGAGTCTGCTGGACCGCGCGGAGGGCCTCGTCGCCGTCCTGCGCGCACTCCACCTGAAAACCCTCCCGCTCCAGGAGGATGCTCAGGAACTCTCGCATGCCTGCTTCATCATCCACGATCAAGACTCTGGTCATCGCGCATCCCCGGCCGGAAACAGGGTCGAAGTGGACGCCGCCTCGGATCCCATCGCTGGCAGGCGTGGGAGGGAGATGCGGAAGGTCGTGCCTTCTCCGGGGCGGCTCCTCACCTCGATCTGTCCGCCGAGATCGGTCACCAGACCCTCGGCGATGGTCAGCCCGAGGCCGGTCCCCCTTCTCTTGGTGGTATAGAACGGCTCAAAGATCTTGGAGAGGTGCTCGGTGGGGATCCCGTCGCCGGTATCACGGAATTCGACGGCCCCGAACTCTTCCTCTGCCCCGACGACGACGGAGAGGGTCCCGCCCCGCGGCATGGCCTGCAGGGCGTTGAGTCCGATGTTCCAGAAGACCTGCTTTAACCGGTCCCGATCGGCGTGAACCGGCAGGGCCTCCACCGTCTTTTCGAATCCGACATGGATACCATGGTGGCACTCCTCGCTCTGCTGGAGCAGGAACAGCGTCTCTTCCAGACAGGCCACCAAGTCGCATCCTCTCCCCGGCGTCTCTGGCAACCGCACCTGCTCGAGAAACTGGCCGGTGATCAACTTCAGGCGATCCGCCTCCCGAAGGATCACCCCCAAAAGCCGCTCCTGGCCCTGGTTCCCCAGC
>JBOHQS010000048.1:0-13795 GCA_050732295.1 Methylomirabilales bacterium (SeqCode) | reverse complement strand
GGACCCGATTGGCCCCCGACACGGCGATGAGGTCGGCCACCAGCTTGGACGAGATAGGGACCCGGGGCTGGACCTTGCGATCCTGCCTGGCGTATCCGTAGTAGGGAATCACGGCCGTGATGCGGTGAGCAGAGGCGCGGCGCAGGGCATCGATCATGATGAGCAGCTCCATCAGGTGGTGATTCACGGGAGGGGAGGTGGGCTGGATCACAAAGACATCGGCGCCCCGCACATTCTCAGAGATCTGGACGAAGACCTCTCCATCAGAGAACTGAGACACCTCGGCCAGACCCGGGGAGACACCCAGATACTCAGCGATCTCCTGTGCCAACTGCCGGTTGGCGTTGCCAGAGAAGAGAAGTAGTCGCGTCACGCTGCCCTCCTTCTGCTCCATGGCTGCGGGGCCAGGATTCGAACCTGGACAGCCAGATCCAAAGTCTGGCGGCCTACCATTAGCCGACCCCGCACCTCGACCTCATCACCCGGACCTCGCGCCGAAAAAATTGGGGGATGAGCTGTGATGGCTGCGACACGCTCATCCCCTCCCCCTCTTCAGCAGGAGGATCGTTCCGGCCCCATCTCGCCGATCCCCCCAGGAGCCAGCGGGGGATGAGACAGAGTCTGGACGACAAAGACTGTGTACCCCTGTTCCCTGAGACGGGCCGCCCACCCCTCTGCTTCCTCGCGGGCATGCGTCCGACCGAAGACCGCCGAGCCACTGCCCGTCATGAGGGCCGGCCGGGCACCCCAGGCCTCCAGAGACACCTTCAGCTGCTTGACGACAGGGTAGCGGCGGAAGACGACTTCTTCGAGACGATTCCAGGATACAGCGACGACAGGTTCGTAATTCCCCTTCTCCGCCTCCGCCCTTACCCTAATGCTTTTGTCCTCGCCTGTCAATTCCAAATTGGTGTACGCCCACGCAGTCGAAACCGGGAAACCGGGAAAGACGATCAGCAGCCAGGAGCGGGGAAAGGGAGGCAGGGGACGGATCTGTTCGCCGCGGCCGGATGCCCACGCGGTAGGGCCTTCGAAAAACAGGGGGACATCCGACCCCAGATGCGCCCCCAACTCCTGGAGGGCCTTGGACGTGAGGCCGGTCCCGAAGAGGCGATTGAGTCCCCACAGCGTGGCGGCGGCGTCACTCGACCCTCCCCCGAGCCCCGCGCCGAGGGGGATGCGCTTCGTGATTTCAATGCGGACGCCGGGGTGGGTGCCGGTGGTCTTGAAGAACAGGGCCGCGGCCCGGTGCGCCAGATTCTCCTCTCCCCCCGGGCAGACAAGCCCCCCCGTCTCCACGACGATCCCCGCACCCTCGGCAAACCGGATCTCGTCGCAGAGGTCCACGTGCTGCAGCAGGGTCTGGACCTCGTGATACCCGTCGGCCCGCTTCCGCAGCACCTCCAGAAAGAGATTAACCTTGGCAGGCGCCCAGAGGGTGAGATCCATCAGCGGCTCAGCAGCCCCCGCTCTGTGCCGGGCCGGCCGGGGGAGATGGAAAGAACTGATCGGCGAGGATCGGATTGACGTCTATCGCCTCGTAGGTCAGCGTCATGCGCACAGGCCTGCGGGCCTGCGTGACCGCAATGCTCATCGGCACAGCGATCCCATCGACATCGCGGACCGCTGTGAAATCGAAAGAGAGGCCGCGTCGCCCCGCCCAGATTTCTCCGCCCAGGAGTGTCCCGGAGAGGTCCAGGTAGAGACGCTGCACCGAATCGGAATCTTCCTCTTCGAGGAGATACACCCGCCGCCCGGGCAGGTAGGACGCGAAGACGGAGGGCCCGACGGGCCGAGGGGGGAGACCGGCGAGAAGCCGCACAAGAGTGGCGGGAGAGACGCGAAGCCCGAGGAGACGCTCGAGCAGCTCACATCCGTCCGGGGACCCACCGGACTCCGACGCGCCGTGGACCACCACGCGATTCCCATCCGAAGCGACGATCAGGACCGGCAGCCCAAAGGCATTCAAGGTCTCCAGGCGGAATCGGCCATCGCTCTTCAGGGCCAAGGCCTCCCGAAACCTTCGCGTCTCCTCGTTCACTGCGATCTCGACCGCCGCGATGCCCCGCAGGGACCGGATCTGCTCCTGGCGGACCTGCAGCCGGGCGACCAGCTCGTCGCGCGTCTCGTACGGGACCGGCTGACCGGCCTCTCTGGGGGGTGGGAGGCTCGCGCATCCGGCCAGGAAGCTCACGGCCAAGAGTGCACATCCCATCCACCCCCGCCCCGCGGGGATCATGGCTTGCCGTGCAGCAGCAGGCCGCGGGCCTGCTCGAGCTTCTCCTTCACCTTTGCATTGGTGGGGTCGAGCTTCAGCGACTGCTCCCACTGGTCGACCGCCTGCGCGATCATCCCCTTGTGAAAGAAGACGTCGCCGAGGTGCTCCCGGATCGTGGCGTCCTCCTTCTGGACCAGCGTGACCGCCCGCTCGAGCTCGCGCAGGGCCTCGTCGAGTCGCCCGAGCCTGTAGTACGCCCACCCCAGGCTATCGACAAAGGCTCCGTTATTCGGTTCGAGTTCGAGGGCCTTTGTGATCAAGATCACCGACTCCTCCAGATGGATCCCCTCCTCGGCGAACATATACCCGAGATAGTTGTACGCATCGGCATGCTTGGGGTCCATTTTCAGGGTCCGGCGGAAGGCCTGTTCCGCCCTATCGAGCTGGCGGTTCCGCTCGTAGGCTGCCCCGAGCTGGTAATAGTAGTTGGCGCTATTCGGGTTCACCAGCACCGCCTCCTCTATCGCCTTGGCCGCCTGGGCGTACTCCTTGCGACGAAGATGCGTCACGCCGACGAGGTAGTGGGTGTTCCCGTCCTGCGGCTTCAACCGCGCCGCCTCCTGAAAGGCAGCGAGGGCTTCATCCAACCGATCGAGGTGCCCGAAGACAAATCCTTTGTGGATCAGGACATCACCGTACTGCTCCCCGCGGGGGGGGATCTTCGTGAGCTCGGCGAGGGCCTGGTCATACCGCTGCTGTCCCTCGAGACAGATCGCCAGGTAGAAGCGCGCCTCCTGGTTGTCCCGGTCGAGCTTGAGCACCTCCTCGAGGGCCTTCTGGGCGTCCTCGTACCTTCGCATCTCGATCAACACCAGGCCGATCCGATTTCGGAGGGCAAGATCCTCGGGGTAGGTGGCAGCAAGTCGTTGAAACTCTGCCAGGGCCCCGGCCAGATCCCCGGTCCTCAGATACGTCTCCGCGAGGCGCTCGAGGAATTGTCGGTCGCTGGGGTCCTCCTGCAAGGCGCTCCGGTAGACCGCGCGCGCCGACTCCCATCGCTTCAGCCGCTCGTATGTCAGGCCGAGAAGGAGGCTGGCCTGGTCCAGGCCCGGCCTGAGTCTCAGCACCTCTTCCAGTTGTACGATGGCCTCATCGACCTGCTTGGTCTCTAGCAGGGCCCGGGCCAGGTTGTACCTGGCCTGGTACAGGGTCGGGTCGAGGGTGATCGCTTTGCGATACGCCTCTACGGCCTCCGCGTACTTCGTCGTCCTCGCGAAGAGATTCCCCAGCCGCAGGTACACATCCGCCCGATCCGGCTGAAGACTGAGCGCCTCGCGATAGAATCGCTCGGCCATCCGGGCGTTTCGGATACCCTCGTAGGCCGTGGCCAGCAACAGAAGACCTTCCACATTCTCCGGGTGGCTGGCGACGATCGCTTCGGCGAGGCGGATCGCCTCCTGAACCATCCCGCGCCGCATATACAGCTCCGCAATGCTCATCCGGATGGCCACCGAGCCCGGATCGAAGGCCAAGGCCTCCTCGTAGTGCCGGAGGGCGGTGCTCAGATCCCCCCGGTCCTCCGCCAGACTCCCCAGCAGGAAGTAGTAGTAGGCGGCGCTCTCCTCCGTCAGGTTCCTGGCGGACCCCGGGGGCGGTGCCTCGACCGATGGCTTGGGCTTGGGTGGCGGGAAGGCGACGGGGGACGGAGACCGGGCAAGGGACGAACACCCCTGCCCCAGGATGATGAAGACCAACCCTGCCATCACGGTGGCCCGCCGATTCTTGTTCATTAATCCTCTATTAATCTTGGGTCCCTCGATGCGAAGAATCCTCGCGCTGCAGATACTGTGCCAGGCGCTGCCACAGCTCCTCTTCCCCTTCTCCGGTCACCGCGGAAAAAAGCAAGACCTCTTTCGGGTTGTGGATCCCCAGGGCCGCCGCCGTGATCTCGCGACTCCGACGCCAGGCGCCCCGGCCTATCTTGTCTACCTTCGTCAAGACGACCAGTTGCGGAATCCGGGCTGCCTGCAGCCACGCCCCCATCTCCTGATCGAGAGGGGTGGGGGGATGACGGGCATCCACGATGACCACCACGGCCCGAAGGAGCTCTCGGCCCCGGAGGTACCCCTCGACCATAGGTCTCCAGGCACGCCGGATTCGCTCAGAGACCTTGGCGTACCCATACCCGGGGAGATCGACGAAATAGAACGCGGCGTTGACCCGGTAAAAGTTGATCGTCTGCGTCCGCCCCGGAGTCCGCGAGACCCGGGCCAACCCTCGCCGGCCCAAGAGCCGGTTGAGCAACGAGGACTTCCCGACGTTCGAGCGACCGACAAAGGCAATCTCCGGCCGCCGGTCACCCGGAAAGCCGCTCGGACCCGTCGCGCTGCCTACAAACTCTGCAGAAGTAACCTTCATCTCTGGAACGGCGAGATGCTTTCAAGATATCAGATGGAAAGGAGCAGGGCAAGGGGGAAAGGGTGTTTCCCTTGACTCCTGCAGCCAACCTATGGTAGCTGCGGGGGCACGGGAGGAGAAAGATGGCGACCATCGTCGTCCTGCGGGGGGATGGCATCGGCCCGGAAGTGGTCGAGGAGGGCCTGAAGGTTCTCAAGGCCGCCGCCCGAAGATACGGCATCGCGCTGGAATTCAAGGAGGCGCTTCTCGGCGGGGTGGCCATCGATGCGACCGGCGATCCGCTGCCCGAAGAGACCCTTCGCCGGTGTCGGGAGGCGGACGCCATCTTGCTCGGGGCGGTGGGAGGGCCCAAGTGGGACACCCTCCCCGGTGACAGGCGGCCCGAGCGAGGGCTCCTGCGACTCCGGCAGGGCCTCGCGCTGTATGCCAACCTGCGCCCGGTGCGGGTTTTTCCTCCCCTGCTGGACGTCTCTCCCCTCAAGCGGGACGTGATCGACGGGGCCGATTTCATGATCTTTCGGGAACTCACCGGCGGCCTCTATTACGGAACCCCTCGAGGGATCGAGCGACGCGGGGAGGAAGAGACGGGGGTGGATACCCTCATCTACACCACGTCCGAGATCGCCCGGATCGCGCGCCTCGCCTTTCAGGCGGCATCCAGACGCCGGAAAAAGGTCACCTCGGTGGACAAGGCCAATGTGCTGATGAGCTCGCAGCTCTGGCGACGCGTGGTCATGCAGGTCGCGCGGGATTTCCCCGGCGTCACCCTCGAGCACATCCTGGTGGATAACTGCGCGATGCAGATCATCCGCAACCCGCGCCAGTTCGACGTGATCGTCACCGAGAACATGTTCGGCGACATCCTGTCGGATGAGGCAGCGGTCATCGCCGGCTCGATCGGGCTCCTCCCGTCCGCCAGCCTGGGAGCGAGAGGGGGTCTCTACGAACCCGTCCACGGGACCGCACCCGACATCGTCGGAACAGGACAGGCCAACCCTATCGGAACGATCCTCTCCGTGGCCCTGCTCATGCGTTACTCTCTGAAGCAGGAGGAGGCAGCGACCGCCATCGAGACGGCGGTCGAGCGGGTGCTGGCCCAGGGGTATCGGACCGCCGACGTCGAGCAACCGGGGACTCAGGTCGTCGGGACCCGACAGATGGGAGATCTGATCGCTCAAGCGGTGCACACGGCCTAATCCAGAGAATAGCGGTCAGGACCGGACCAGAGACTGGAGACTGGAGTTTTGAGCTTAGGGTCTCTGGTCTCCGGTCTCCCGTCTCCGGTCCCCGGTCCGATGTGTCTCACGGTTGACTGGAGGCTGCTGACTGCTCTCACCGCGGAGGGAGCGCCATGAAGTCGTACCGGGAAGAGCTCTGGTTCGAGACCAAGACCCGACGGGCGTATATCAACATCACTCCCCAGGTAGCCGCCGCCGTGAAAAAGAGCGGCATCCGCGAGGGATTCTGTCTGGTGAACGCCATGCATATCACCGCGAGCATCTACATCAATGATGATGAGGCAGGTCTTATCCAGGACTACGACGACTTTCTCGAGCGGCTCGCCCCCCATGAACCCGTGGCCCAGTACCGTCACAACCGGACCGGCGAGGACAATGGCGATGCCCACCTGAAACGGCAGATCATGGGCCGCGAGGTGGTGGTGGCGGTGACCGACGGGAAGCTAGACTTTGGGCCCTGGGAGCAGGTCTTCTACGGTGAGTTCGATGGCCGGCGGCGGAAGCGGGTCCTGATCAAGATCATCGGCGAATAACCCTGCCGGGGGGGCGCCTGTTGCGGCCGACGATACCGGCGTCTGCACTAGGCTCCGAATTCTCCCCCAGGGTCCTGGGTTCGATTCATCGGAGGTGAGGCAGAGTGCCGGACAAAAGCCCAGGCGAAGAGAAGGAACCGAGCTTTCGCGTCACGGACCGGCGGCGGGTGGGTGCCGAGGGTCCTCGAGAGACTGCAGAGGCGAGGCCGGATCCTCAGTCCCCGGAGGCTGAAGCCTCGCCCCCCGAAGACCTTGCCCTGCCGGACCTGGTCCGCCTCTTCGTCGCAGAGCTGCAAATGCGGGCGTTGATAGATATGGGGCTGATTGCCAACCCGGCCACGCGTCTCGTCGCAAAAGACTTGCCCCAAGCCCGGCTCGCCATCAACTGCGTGGCGGCCCTGATCGAACACCTCAGCCCCTTGGCACCGCCGGCAGAGCGCGATACCCTCCAGCAGATGGTCACTGAGCTCCGGTTGCACTTTGTGCGGCAAAGTGGAGCGTAGCCCACCGGCGGAAACCCGAATCCTCGCGCCGAGCCCAAGGGGTTCATCGAAGGAAGGGGGCGTGCCCCATCAGGGGTGGGCCTTAAAGGTCACCAGCCGCCAGTAGGACTCGGCCGACGATTTGGTGTGTTGGCTGTTGATCTGAAATCGGATTCCCGTGACCGTGTCGGGGTCACCGCCAAAGAGATTCTTGTAGTCCTCGACGACATTCCTCGTCTCGGTTATCCACTTCCCCTTTTCCCGCTTCCCGGACCGGACCACCACCGCCTTGATGCGCAGCACGGGATACAGCGGTAGAGAGGGAGACTGTGCTACCGTTCCGGCTGGCGCCGTGCTGTCCCAGACATAGGCGATGACGTCGGTCCGCAAGAAATCGGGGGAAAACATCACGAAGAGTTGGGCGGCCTGATCGTCCGTGCTGCTCTGGCGCAGATCACCCCGCCTCGGCAGTTCGGTGACCTTCCACTCCCACACAACGAGGGGGGTCCGTTTCACGTCGATGTCGACCTCTTTCTGAATGGCGAAGGAAGCGGAATGGCTCCGAAGCCTGAGGGCGCGGCCGCCGCTGTCCTTGACGACGGCCAGGTCTGCTGTTCCCTCCTTTGTCGATAGCTTCCACCCCGGGGGGACACCCTCTCCTTCACTCTCCATGCTGAAATCGACAACGAGCAGCTTTGGGGGCTCGGCCGCCCCTCCGGAAATGAGACAGAGGCCCAGGATCATTACGAATCCGGTGCACCAGCCTACATTTCGTGATCCGCCGTGAACACGCTGCCTCATGGCTCCCCGGCAATCTGCTGTGACAAGAAGAGATAGAGTCAATGTCATGGGGTTGCAAATAGCATGCCGGGGCCTCAGCCTTCATTTCTCCATCTGACTGACAGCCGGAGAGTCCCGCACCCGGAGGGCTTGCATTGGCCGGGGGGTGAGAGTCGGAAGGCAGGCGTGCTACGGACGGGGGTTCAAAGGGGGAATGATGGGGGGAGGACGTTTCATGGGGCGGCCTTGAAGGTCACAGATCTCCAGAAGGACTCCGCCTGCGATTTGGTGTACTGACTATTAATCTGGATCCGGACCCCCACCACCTTCTCGGCATCATCGCCAAAGAGCCGCTTGTAGTCCTCGCGCACGTTCCGCGTCTCGGTGATCCACGTTCCTGTGTTTGCTTCTCCGGATCGGACCACCACCGCTTTGATGCTTCGAAGCGGTGGGGAGGGGGCGTCCGCCATGGTCCCCGCCGGGGCGGTGCTGTCCCAGATATAGGTAATGAACCGTCGCCAGGAGAAGGCAAGGACGAGTTGGGCAGCCTGGTCGTCGGTGGACCTTTGGAAGAAATTCCCCCCCTTCGGCAGCTCAGCAACCTTCCACTGCCACGCGAGAATGGGGGTCTGCCTGAGGTCGATTTCAACCGCCTTCTGAATCGCAAAAGAGGAGGATTCACTCCGGAGCCGGAGCACCTGGCCGACGCCGTCACTGACGAGGCCGAGATCCGCCTTCCCCTCATGCTCGGACAGCTCCCAACCCTGGGGAACCCTGTCCTTTTCCCGGCTGAAATCCACGACGATTATTTCCTGGGCCCCGAGCCCCCATCCGGGGACAAGGCAGAGGGTCAGACCCAACACCCCCGCGGCCAACGCTGCACCCCTGCCCCATCGCTTCGCGCCGTTTCGCATAGGCATCCCACGCCCCCTTTTATCCTCTCAGACGTAAATGACGCCGGATTGTTGCAGACTATGTACATCCGGTCAACGGGAAACTCATGAGCAGGCCCTGTCCCCTCAGGGCTCGACTTTCACACCCCTCCAGAAGGCGACATAGCCTGCGATGTGCTTGGCTCGCAGCGATCACTCTCGGCCAAGAGAACTCCACTCCAGATGGCTTTGGGCATCGCTTCCTCCCGGCACGCCCCTTGCACCTCGGCGGATCATCACGCTGGAGGAAGACCATGCACAGAAATCACGTCGCGGCGGCCTCAGTTGCTCTGCTGTTCCTGTTCTTGGCTCTCGGATGTGGTGAAGGCCAAAACCCCATTCAGCAATACGGGAAAGAAGTCATCGATGCGAAGGGACGCGTTGAAAGGGTGCGGGCTCAGGCAGACATGAAGGCCCTCGAGACAGCGATCCAGCAGTATTACGTAGAAAATGGCCGCTTCCCGGCAAGCTTGACCGAACTGCCCCTCGTCCAGAACCAAAGAATCGACGTCAGTCTCTACGCCTATGACCCCGGGACGGGGAATATTCAGCTCCGATAGCCACCCCGGAAGCGGTCGTCGGGCGTCACTCCTCAGCCCTCAGCCCCTCGACACCGTTGCTCGGGGCGGTGGACTCCGTCGAACCGTCCTCATCGCTCAGTCCTCAGTGCTCTGCACAGGGAGGGTGGAGAACAGCCGCGGTAGCTCGCGAATACGTTTCCAGCCCTGCCCCGCCTTGACCGGCTCGACCTGGATATCGTCAAAATAGCTGTCGAGCACCGCGGCCCGCTCCATGGCGAGCGGTGGTGAACAGTAATCCTCCTCCTCCCAGAGGGCGAGCCCATCGGCCCCCACGCGCGCGCCAGCGAGACCCGCGCTCAGCGCTTGCCCGAAGGGCCGCAGCCCCTCAAAGGCCCGCTCCAATAGCAGTTTCTCGAGTTCCCCCAGTTTGTTGAGTTTAGGTTTCGCCCGCACCAAATAATACGCCATCCTCTCACCCACTTGTGCTTGCCACCGTCCGTTCGTGTATCGCCTCCGATCCCCTTCGTTGCACTCACACCCTATTCGGAAATTGGGGTCAGGCTTTTGAACGTTTGCTTCCTGCCAACCCATCTACCAATTTGGCAACGCGTCGCCGAAACGCCCTATCTTTGTTCGAGCGCTCTCGTAGATGTCGTACGCCATTACTCAGTGTTGCCACATCCCGCCCAAAGTACCGCGCCACCTGCGTCAGGGTAGCACTTTTGAAGTCCGTCGCCAATAAGCCCACGAGCCACCGAGCCTCGGCGGCTTGACTTCCCCTGCCTGGTGCGCGGATAAGCAGAATTCGAGATAGAGAAAGAATGAGATCTCAAATCACACGAAATGGGAGTGCCTGCACCACGTGGTGTTCATGGCCAAATACCGGCGCAAAACGCTGTACATGGGATTTGAGGAAGTACTTCGGAGAAGTGTTTTCTGCGTTTGGCCGGGCACAGGGAGAGTCGGGCTTTCATCAGGGGCCGAAGGTGAACACAAACGCTCGCAGGCCGGGATCGCTCGCGATCAGAGTCAGAACGTGCTTTCCCCGGGGCGCGCGGGCGACCAGGCGAATCATTCCTGACCGATCGAAGCGCGCCACTCCGTCGGGGCCGACGTCGGCGCCGCGCGCCTCGCCGACCGGTTTCCCGTCGAGCAGCACCGTGACCGCCGCTTTTCCCGACGGTCCCGGTTGCATGACCAGATTCACCTCACCGGCAGTGAAGGGAAGGACGATCTTGCCGGTGCCCTTCTGGAGTTCGAGGTACTGGCGTCCGCTTTGCCAATCACCCTCCAGGGTGACCGTGCCCGGCTCGCGTCGCTCGGCGCCGACGTAGGTCTCGTTGGTGATCCCGGCGTAGGAGGGCTCACCGGTCTTCGCAAACGCCGTCGCCTCGGGGCTGACCGCCGGCAGCTTGGTCCCGGGCTTGGCCGCAACCAAAAGGCGCCGGATCTCCGCCTCGATTTCGTCGTAGCTCCCCTCTCCCACCCACCGCTTCACCAGTTTCCCCTGCGCGTCGAAGAGGTACTTCGCCGGCCAGGCGTCGTTGCCCAAGGCCTGCCAAATCGCAAAATCATTGTCGAGCGCAATCGGATAGGTGAGCCCATGGTCGCGAATCCCACGGTCGATGTTCTCGGCGCGCTTGCCGAACTCGAACTCGGGCGCATGCACGCCGACCACGACCAAGCCGAGCTTGGCGTAATCGCGGTTCCACGCCTTGACGTAGGGCGAGGTGCGGATCCAGTTGATGCAGGTGTACTCCCAGAAGTCGACCAGGACGACCTTGCCGCGCAGCGCTTCGGCGGTGAGTGGCGTCGAGTTCACCCAGCGCTCCACCTTGAAGGCGGGCATTTCGCTGGCCGCGCTGGCGAGGCCGGGACCGGCGATAAGGCTTTTTATGGACCCGGTTGTCTTGCTGGATTGTGCGTCCGCAGAACCGATCATGACGAGCTGGGCGGCAGCAAGCGTCATGGCCACAGTGCCCAAAAAGCGGCGGCGATCATGGTTGATTTCTTCGGACATTCATCTCTCTCCAAGCCGGTGGCCTGCCGCGCATTCGTGCGCGGCGGGACCGGCGGGACGTTATTGAATTAGCGCAGCGATCTGAACGCCGCTCGGATCTCAGCAGAGAAGAGTTCCGGCTGTTCCCACGCCGCGAAGTGACCGCCCTTCTCGACCTCGTTCCAATAGATGAGCTTGTGATAATTACGCTCGGCCCAGCTTCGTGGCGCACGGTAGATCTCGCCGGGAAAGATCGTCACGGCGACAGGGATCGTCGGGATGTCCACGGCGTTGAAGGGGCTGACCCCCCACACCTCCCAGTAGAGCTGCGAGGAAGACGTCCCGGTGTTCGTGAACCAGTAGAGCGAGATGTTGTCGAGCATCTCATCTCGCGTGACCGCCCGCTCGGGCTCGCCGCCGCTGTACGTCCAAGCGGCGAACTTGTCATAGTAGAAGGCAGCCAGGTCGGCAGGCGAATCCGAGAGCCCGTAGCCCAGGGTTTGCGGGCGGGTATTCATGCTGCGCGCAGCTTCGTGGGAAGCAGGCTGATGACGGAGGCCTCGGCAGCGCCGGCCGGAACGGTCTGGGCGTAGCAGGGGGCGGCGTAACGTCCAGGCGGCCATCGTCGCTGCGGGAGGCGCCGTCCCGGCCACCCGCGATGCCTAGGCAGGCGTTCCAGTCTTCAACGCGCCGAAATTGATCCGACAGGGGGGGCCGGGGACTATGGTCACCCCGGTTCCATCGTACTACCCCGGCGGGGAGCTTGCCGCTCCCCCACTGCTGCAAGCTAGCTACACAAAATAACTCAACCTTGCCATTTTGCATACCTCAATGGTCTTCCCCGTGTCAAGCCAAAAGTTGGCTTCGCCTAGTCCCCCTTTCCTGCACGGATCTCCTCTCGGATCGCTCCACCCCTACAGCCAGCCGTGAAGCTACCCTCTCCCGGATACCCTCTTTCGGGCAGGAAGGTCTCAAAGGTGAGGGGTGTGTGACCTGGGTGAGAAATGTTGGAAGGCTCCAAAGTAAACGCACAAGTGCGTTTACTTTGGAGCAATGGAACAGTGGAACAATAGAGTGATCTTGGAAGTGAAATGCCCCATTGCGGTCTAATGTTCTATTGCTCAATTGTCACAAGATGTATTAGTTAGAACGAAGACAGAGACGGGCCGAGGCTCCCTTGCAACCCCTCCATCTCTCGCTTGGTACGGTTCAGCCCTTCGAGAACCTCTCCGAGGGGCCGTCTCCAGTCCGCAACCGAATGCGACCCGGGGTCACTAATCAGCCTGTCGAGTTCCCCGTCCCTGCCGAACAGAGACTGAAGTTGGAGCAGGAGATCCTGCGGCACAAGATCCGGCGCGTTGGCGCCGCTGAAGAGTTTCGCATGCACCTCGGCAACGACGGCCTGATCGTGCTCTCGGAGCTCAGCGCGCTTGTTCACCTCGAGCAAGAGCTCGGAGACGTTCTCGATCTCCTGCCAAAGCCTGAGACCCACAATGGGATCGCAATTTCGATTCGCCTCCAGCCACTCGGTGAGTTGGCGCTGGACGGCCTCTATGCGCATGCGGTCGGAGGCACGCAAATCACCGTACACGTCGTTGCCGACGAGTCGTGCAATGCCGAAGCCAGCCCTGCACAGTCGCTCACGAACCCTCTCCCCGGGCGAGGGACCGTCGCCCACGATGGTGTGCCGAAGCATCGCATACGCGCGCCGGACTTGGAGCGACCGGCTGAGCTCTGTTTGATAGAGATGGCGCAGGGTATTTTCCAAACCTTCATATGCGCACATGGCGTCTTCGATCGCAATCGCTGACGTGATCAACCGCCTGCACGCACGCCCGCATTCGGAAACGATGGCCCACGCCGCACGGCCGGAAGGGATTTTCCCCAGTCCTTCGCGCTCGCGGTACAGTTCCCACCGGGCCATGAAGGCGAGGTCGGTGATACGCCGGACCCCTAGCTCCACATGAGTCACGCGGTCACCCCTGTCACCGGGGCCCGCATCGGGAGGGCGCGATCCTGCACTCGGCGCCTCATCTTCCCGACTGTCTCCGTAATGCGTGAGCATCTGAGTGAATACATTGATCGCCCCCGAGAGGCCTTCGATAACGGCGGGGAGGAGTTCGCGTTCAAGGGAGCTCTGCTCCCGCCACTCGTACTGGCGGACGTCGAGTGTTCGGGTCCGGTCCACTACCTTCACGAGAGATTCTTGGAGATCCCGCGCATTCATCGACTCATCCCCGGGTACCGCACGATATGGCCCTGCGACATCGAGTGATCATAGAGTGTCCATGAACCCGCCACAGGCCGACAGGGCCCTGTCGCACACTGTGGTGGGATGCAACCTCATTTCAGAGTTCTACGCGCTGGTTTTCGGACCTTCAGTCAATGCAAAGGAGATGCCAAGAGGCGTGAAGTGGTGGGACGACGACGGGCTGTCCAGGTCAGAGGGGTTCCCTTTCGGCGGGGTGTCGGGGATCGTTTAGCGCAATGGGAAAAGCTCGCCCGGTTTCACCTTGCCCACGATATTCTTCAGCGGGACAGCACCAGAATCGCGGCTGTCCTCCCGCACCCATCGGGTGTCCCCGAGGACGAAGTAGGAGTGTTCCCCAACGGTGGTCGGCCCGAAATCGGGGTGGGTGGCCCCCACGGCATACGGTTCGTCCAGGCGGCGGCC
>JBOHQS010000047.1:0-13954 GCA_050732295.1 Methylomirabilales bacterium (SeqCode) | reverse complement strand
CCTGCATAGATGATCTGCAACGGCCCCACTCGACGCGCAATCCCCCGAAGGCGGTCCAGGTCGTAGAACAACAGGTCTGCCCGTTTGTACGGGGTGGCCCGCCGCGCGAAGCCGAGGGTCATGGCCGCCTGATTGAGGCGGACACCGGTTCGCTTTTCGACCTCGTCCAGGAGTTCCCGTTTGGCCTCGGCATGGGCCTGCTGGATCTCGTGCAGGGGGATGCCGACCGCGTAGCGGAGGTAGTGGTTATCATATCGCCACTCCGGTATGCGCCGGTCGTAGAGGGTGCGAAAAGGCGGCGCCGTCCAAGTGACGGCGTGCACGCCATTGGTGATGGCGTTGATGGGGTAGTGGGGAAACATATCAGTAGAGACCTCGCCATGTCGCATGGCCACGCCGTTGGTATAGTTGGCGAAGCGGAGGGCGAGGTACGTCATGTTGAGGGTTCCGTCCGTGTAACAGTGCATTTGCTCCAGGGCGGCAGCTCGCTCCGCCCCAAGGACGTGGCGGACGAGGTCGACTGGGAACTGGTCGTGGCCCGCGGGGACGGGCGTGTGGGTCGTGAAGACGCACTTGCGACGGACAGCCTCCATGTCCGCGTCGGTGGCGGCATGAAGGCCTCGTCCCTCGGTCTGCCGCTCGAGCAATGCGAGGGCGAGGAGGGCGGAGTGGCCCTCGTTCATGTGGTAGACTCCGACCGTGTCGTCCCCGAGGGCGCGCAACATCGCCACACCGCCCAAGCCCAGGACCGCCGCCTGGCAGAGGCGGTAGTGGTCGTCCCCGCCATAGAGATAGTCGGTGAGCGTCTGATCCCAGGCACTGTTTTCGGGCAGGGCGGTGTCGAGGAAGTACACGGCTACCGTATGCCCGGATACGCCACGCACGACGTAACGCCACGCGGCGACGCGCACCTGCCGGCCTTCGATGTCGAGCGTCACGCGAGCCGGTACAGGTTCCAGCACCTCTTCCGGAGCCCACAGGGCCGGGCTCTCGGACTGGTTCCCCCCGGGATCGAGGTGCTGGGTGAAATACCCCTTTCGATGGACGAGGGTGACCCCCACCATGGGCACCCCGAGGTCGGCGGCGGACCGGAGGGTATCTCCGGCCAGCACCCCCAGACCGCCGGCGTAGGTGGGGATGGCAGGTTCAAGACCCACCTCCATCGAAAAATACGCAATGCTGTGTGGATGGGCCCCTTGCGCCGACGCTGAAGGCTCCATGTTCAGACGGGACCTCCTCGTTGGTGTTCGATCATCCGCCAGCACAGTGCCTCTGCAACCACTGGGACGTCACCACACGCGCGCGTATTCGGCCGAATCCTCAAAAGGAAAGCATATACCACGCTCCCGAGTCCCTGGCAACTCTCGTCGAGAACTCTTCCATCAGCGCCCGCTCTGCACTCCGCTCTGTGCAAGGACGGCACCGCTTCGGGGTGCGAGCTTGAGCTTGCGAAGCATTCCAGCCGCAACCGGCCATCGCGCCCCGCTCCCCGTGTCCAGCAGAAGGCCGTCGATGAGTCCGAGAGCACTGACCGGCGCATCAATCACCCGGGCATCCGATGACACATTCAGCGCGATGACGCACACCTCATCGGCGACCTTCCGCCCAAAGACATACAGGTCGTTGTCGGCATACAGGCGGACATACGCGCCGTGGCGCAGGGCACGGTAGGTGCGGCGGAGCGCGATGCATTGTTTGACAAAGGCAAGCAGATCGTGATTCCACTGCGATCGGTCCCACGGAAACGCGTTGCGGCAGTCGGGATCGTGTCCCCCGGCCAGTCCGATTTCGTCGCCGTAGTAGATGCACGGCGCGCCCGGATAGGTGAAGAGGAACAAAAGCGCGAGTCGGAGGGCCGTCTGGTCGCCGCCAACGCTCGTGATGAAGCGCGGGGTGTCGTGAGTGCTCAAGACATTGAGCTGGGCTTGGGTGATGGCGGGATCGTAGAGGCTCAGGATCCAGTCGATCCGGTCCGCAAACTCGATGCCGCTGAGCCGGCGGACATCGCGGAAGCTGTGCAGGCGGTGGATCCCCTCAAGGTCAAGCCGCTCGCCGCCAAAGAAACCCAAGCAAGCGGCCGTGAGCAGATAGTTCATGATCGCGTCAAACTGATCGCCCTGGAGCCAGCGCGTCGCCTCGTGCCAGATCTCGCCGACGATGTAGGCATCGGGGTTTGCGGCCTTGACCCGGCGGCGAAACTCTCGCCAGAAATCATCGTCGTTGATCTCGCCCGGCACATCCAGCCGCCAGCCGTCGATGCCGAATTCAACCCAGTGGGTGGCCACGCTCCACAGGAACTCGCGCACCGCCGGCGTCTGGGTGTTAAATTTCGGTAACGCGGGCATGTCCCACCAGGCGTGATAGCCGATGACCTCGTAGCTCCCGACGCCCCTGCGTAGCGCCTCCTGCGATGCCGGATCGGGATACGCGCCGAAGTGGCGCTCGCCCGACAGACGGTCCGGATGGAAGTGAAACCAATCGATATAGGGGGAGGCGGCGCGGTTCTCCAAGGTATGGTGGAACTGCCAGAAGCCGCGGCTGGCGTGGTTGAAGACCCCATCGAGCACGATGCGGATGTTTCGGCCGTGGGCAGCATCGATGAGTTCGCGTAAGGCGGTGTTGCCGCCGAGCAGGGGATCGACGGTGAAATAGTCGTAGGTGTGGTACCGATGATTGGCCGCCGAGGCGAAGACGGGATTAAAGTAGAGTGCGGTAACGCCCAGCTCTTGGAGGTAATCGAGGTGTTCGATGACCCCGAACAGGTCCCCCCCCTTGAAGCCCAACGTGGTCGGGGGGCTGTCCCACGGTTCAAAGTGGAGATTCTTGGGGAGGCGACTGCTCTTGGCGAAACGATCAGGAAAGATTTGATAAAAGACCGCGTCTTTGGCCCACTCCGGCGCGACGACCGGCATGCACACTCCTTCTACCGAGGTCACTAGTCGAGGGATTATAACATACGCACCCGCTGAAACCATCGGTGCAGAGATCGAGTGGCGGCGGAGGCGTGGGCAAAAAATACTTGACAGGGGAGAATAGGTGTATATACTCTCTTTTAGATGTGCCCCTTGGGTGAGGAGTGCGAGGCTCGAATGGGGGCGATGATGCGGGACACGGTAGAGCAGCAGATGAGCAAGTTGGCGGAAGGGGAGGGACGGGCCTGTGCTTGCAGCAATATCCGCCAGGCGGCCCGAGCGGTGACGCAGTTGTTTGATGAGGCGTTGCGGCCGAGTGGTCTTCGGGCGACGCAGTTCGGTATCCTGGGAGCGACGATGGCGATGGGGCCTCTCACTTTGACAAAGCTGGCCGAGGTGACGGTGACGGACCGCACCACGTTGACACGAAACCTCAAGTTGCTCCAGAAGCGGGGCCTCATCCGGATTCAGACGGGGAGCGACCGGCGCGAGCGGGAGGTCACGCTGACGGATCGGGGGCGCGAGGCGCTGGCCAAGGGGTACCCGTTCTGGCAAGAGGCACAGACCCACGTGGTCAAGGGACTGGGGGAAGAGCGGTGGAAGAGCCTGCGCGAGGGATTGTCCGCAGTGGTCTCGTTAACGCGAGGGGGCTGAGGCTCATTTTTTTTGAGTATATACGTGTAGCTACACTCTGTTTTCGACAGGCGTCAGGTCGCCTATTACTGCAAGGGAACGCGACCATCTGACGAGAGAGGAGGTGGGGGTGTATGGTGGTGCAACTTAGCGAACATCCTACGGTGAAACGCTTCTATGGGGGCGCGACGCCCCAGGCCCATCCCGTGCCACCTTCTGAGCTGGATTCCGGGTGGCTTCGTCAGCTCTGCCACGAGTACGGGGCGGACGACGTAGGGTTTGTCGAGATTGATCGGCCGGAGGTCGCCGACCAACGAGACGAAATCCTGGCTTACTTTCCACATACCAAGACTCTCGTCAGCTTTGTCTGTCGGATGAACCGCGAGCCGATCCGCAGTCCGGCCCGCTCCGTGGCAAATGTCGAGTTCCACAATACCGGGGACCACATCAACGAGGTTGCCCATAAGATTGTAGCTGCTCTCGAGTCGCGGGGGATTCGAGCCATCAATCCGGCCATGGGTTTTCCCATGGAGATGGACCGCTTCCCCGGCAAGGTCTGGGTCGTCTCCCACAAGCCGGTGGCGGTTGCCGCAGGTCTCGGCCACATGGGGATCCACCGCAACGTGATCCATCCGAAATTCGGGAACTTCATCCTGCTGGGGACCGTTCTCATGGACGCAGAGGTGACCCAGTATGACCGCCCGATTGACTACAACCCCTGCTTGGAGTGCAAGCTGTGCGTCTCCGCGTGCCCCGTAGGAGCCATCGGGGCTGACGGCTACTTCAATTTCTCATCATGCTACACGCACAACTATCGCGAATTCATGGGGGGATTCACAGACTGGGTGGAAAACATTGCGGACAGCAAGAATGCTCAGGATTACCGAAGTCGAGTTAGCGACCCCGAAACGGTTTCGATGTGGCAGAGCCTTTCTTACGGGGCCAATTACAAGGCTGCCTACTGCATGGCCGTCTGTCCTGCGGGTGAAGATGTCATCGGTCCGTTTCTGACGAACCGAAAGGGCTACTTGGAAGACGTGGTCAAGCCGTTGCAGAGTAAGGTTGAGACCGTTTACGTGGTGCCCGGTTCTGATGCCGAATCGCACGTGGCTCGTCGGTTTCCGCACAAGAAGACAAAGCGGGTTGGCAATGGCCTTCGACCCCGCTCGATCCGGGGGTTCCTAAACGGGCTGCCACATGCCTTCCAGCGACACCAATCCGAAGGCCTCGATGCCACCTATCACTTCACCTTTAGCGGCGAGGAGGCATCCAAAGCGACGGTCATGATAAGGGACAAGGCACTTCATGTGCATGACGGTCATGTGGGAACCGCGGATCTGCACGTGACCGCTGATAGCCACACCTGGCTCGGGTTCCTGGCCAAGGAGCGGAGCCTCATCTGGGCGCTGATCCGAAGGAAAATCCGCATTAAGGGGTCGCCCAAATTGCTCGTGAAGTTCGGCAAGTGCTTCCCTTCGTAGGCAAAGCTGGATTTGGCAATCCGTCCGTCGCTTGCCATCGTACATAAAGGCAGGAGGTGCGCGGACGAGGCCTCAAGGAAGGCAGGGGTAAGGGGATGAAACCTTTGGCGCTGAAACGTATCTAATAAGGTGGTAGGGGAAGGGCATAACCTGGAGGGGAAACCGATGGCAACTATCGTGGAATACAGCGCCCAAAAGCGATCCATCAACGCCTACCCGGCGAGAATCATCTCCCCGCCCGTCCCGAGTCAGTGCTGTGGGTCGCATACCGTTCGGGTGGGCGAGGTCCAGGACGAACGGGGGTGGCCCTTTGTATATCAGCGCTGTGCGGCTTGTGGTTTTACGGTGCGGCGATTCGCTCCACCTGAGGAGGTGTTGGAGGCGAGAAGGATCTGGCGAAATGGGGCGCGCGCGATCCCCACGCCTGATGCGGCCTAGGGGCAAACACGAGACCATATAAGATAATAGATATAAGATAATAAAGGAGCGAAAGATGAAACTCTGGTACACGATGTTCATCCTGACCTTCATCATTCTGTACGGCACCTTGAGCCTAGCGATCTTGGGGAGCTGGGCGTATGAAACGGCCAGGGGCCTTCGGGTCCGTCGACCTCTCTCCAGTCGAAAAGGCCTGCAAGAGCTGCTCGTGGTCGTTCTAACCACGCTCACCGTTAGCGTGAGTCCCCTGTATGCTGGATCCCAGGCGAAGGTGGTGAACCTCCGGGGAGATCAGGTCCTCGTCCCGATGGAGGTCCCGTCCAAGGAGCGCTTCGTCTTGCAGCAACTCATCAGCGTGGACAACCGCCTGATCGTGTTTCTCTACAGGGACCCCAAATTCCGACGCCCGGTGGATTACGCGGAGACATATAACCTGAGGGGTGAGCTCCTGGAGATCGCCTGGGTCGAACCGACTGGAGGTCTGACGATAGCCAGGGATGTCAATCTGGGTAACCCCGAGGCGAGGGATCCAGCTCGCGTTCTGGAAATCATCGACCTGCGTCCAAACGGTCTGTTCCCCGACCGACGGCCAGACGACACGGTCTCTTCCCCGATCGAGGAGCAGACGAGGTGAACGAGAACAGCCGATTCTCGGCTGCGGTCGGACACGGCGGCAGCAGAAGACCGGATGGGAATAGCAAGTTGGGCGCCTGGCCAACGCCCCCTTTTTTTGGGGTAATATGTGTATTTACACTAGACGCCTGAGCTGCTAGAGGAGGACAGGACGATGGCAAAGAAGACTCAGTACCTGACGCTCACTGAGGAGAACTTCGTGAGCGAAGTGCTCGAAAGTCGGAAGCCGGTGCTGGTGGATTTCTGGGCGAGCTGGTGCGGCCCGTGTCGGATGATCGCCCCGGTGATCGAGGAGCTGGCGGCCGATCTCGAAGGTCGCGCCACGGTGGCCAAGGTGGACGTTGACCGCAATCCCCAGGTCGCCGCGCGATATGACATCCGCTCTATCCCGACCCTGCTCTTTTTCAAGGGCGGCGAAGTCGTGGATCGGGTGATCGGCGTAGCGCCCAAGAAGGTCCTCGCGGACAAGCTGACCTTTCTGCTTAAGGCGGCGTAAGGCAGGGAGGAGGCGCATAAGATGAAAGATGATAAACTGGATGCAGGCCGTGATCAGCACCTCGGCCAAGGGACTGAGACGATGAAGGGGGGCGGATCACACCATGACTGAAGCATATAGCCTGGTGAAACTTCTGGCTGGCGGAGACGTGGAGCGAGGGGGGAACGGACAACCGCACGGGCTGACCCGTTCGGATCAGGACGAGGACCTGCTCGATGCCTATTCCCGTGCCGTCGTCGGCGTCGCGGAAAAGGTGGGCCCGGCGGTGGTGGGCATCGGAGTCAGGAAGCGTGCCCAGGGACCGCGCGGGCGGCAGGAGGGCGCGGGGTCCGGGGTCATCATCGCTCCGGACGGGTTCATCCTTACAAACAACCACGTGGTCGAGGGGGCGCAGGATGTCGAGGTGAGCCTCACGGATGGGCGAATGTTTCCGGCGCAGATCGTTGGGGGTGATCCGGCCACGGATCTCGCTGTCGTCCGCGCCGGAGCAACAGGCCTGCCGACCGCCGAGCTGGGCGATTCGAGCTCTCTACGCGTGGGCCAGCTGGTCATCGCCATCGGGAATCCGCTCGGATTTCAAAGCACCGTCTCGACCGGGGTCGTCTCCGCACTCGGACGGGCGCTCCGCAGCCAGTCCGGCCGGCTGATCGAGAACGTGATTCAGACCGACGTGCCGCTCAATCCAGGGAACTCGGGGGGGCCGCTGGTAGACAGCCGCGGCCGCGTGATCGGCATTAACACAGCGATAATCTTCATGGCCCAGGGCATCAGTTTCGCCGTCCCGGTGAGCACGGCGCGGTGGGTGGTGGGCGAGTTGGTCACGCACGGCAAGGTCCGCCGAGCCTACCTGGGCATTGGGGGGCAGGCCCGACCGATCAGCCGGCGCATCCAGCGCTCTGTTGAGTCTTCGGCTACGACGGCTGTCGAGGTGGTTTCGGTGGAAGAGCAGGGCCCCGCCTATCAGGCGGGGGTCCGTGAGGGAGATTTGATCGTCGCGGTGAATGGCAAGGGCGTCGCCAGCGTGGACGACATTCACCGGCTTTTGACGGGCTGGTCCCCGGGCTCGCGCTTTGCCTTGACGATCCTGCGGGACGGTGAGCGGCACCAGATGGAAGTCGTTTCCGGTGAGGCGTAGAGTCTCGCGGAGGCAAAGGGTGGGGGAGGGCTACATCGAGGTGGGCGTCTTGGGTACGACCGAGACCGCCGAGGCGCTCGCCGACTTCCTCTTCAGCGAAGGGGCGCTTGGCCTCGTCACCGAAGATCCGTGCGAGGGGCGCGCCGGGATCCTGATTCGCGCAAGCTTCCCCCCGGCCTCACCGGTCAAACAGGTCGTCGTCCGGCTTGTGGATTACCAGAGGGAGCTCGAGGCACTCGGCCTTGCCTGGGGTGACGGGCATATCGAGGTCCGCACGATCCCGAGTGAGGACTGGGGGAAGAACTGGAAGCAGCACTTCAGGCCCCTTCCGGTTGGCAGGCGTCTGGTCATCGCCCCGCCCTGGGAGGCCGGCCCGTTCCAGGAGGATCGACTCGTAGTCCGGATCGACCCCGGGATGAGCTTTGGGACCGGCCACCACGCCACGACCCGCATGTGCTTGGAAGCGCTTGAGGCTTTCCTGGACCAGTGGCGAGGCGATGCGGGCCCCCGGGTGCTCGACGTCGGGACCGGTACCGGAGTCCTCGCCATGGCGGCAGGCGTGCTCGGAGCCGAACGCGTGGTCGCCGTCGACACCGATCCAGAAGCCTGCGCAGGTGCAATGAAAAACCTCGCTCTTAACCATACCAGGGACCGTGTCCAGGTCCTTCAAGGGGGAGTCGAGGCCCTCGGACCCGGGATGCAATTCGACCTGGTCGTCGCCAACCTCGACACGAAGACTCTCTACCCAGTCTTGAATACCCTGAAAGTCTTGGTGGCCCCGCAGGGCCGCCTGGTCATCTCAGGGATTTTGATTGAGGAAGAGGAAGCGCTTAACGCTTCCGTCAAGGCTTCCGGGCTTCGCGTGCTCACCCGCCAGTCCGATGGCGAGTGGCTCTGTTTCACCCTCACGCCGGAGGCGGGTGACAATCGTTCCGCTCCCCCTCCCGGGTCTTAGATCGAAGGGTCCCTAGGTACGTGACATTCAAGGATATTGCCCCGCCTACCTAACGCCCCGTAGCTGTCTTTCTTGCGGTAGAAATGCACACCTAGCTGGGTTCCTCGCAGCGGGGGTACGTCTCTTGTGAGGCCCCCGGCGCGATGGCGGAGCCCGCCATGGCTCGATTTTTGCTTTTCCGCCTTGACTCGCCCCTGACCCTCGGCATAAGGTTTGAAAGAGGGGGGGTCAGCGATGGAAGTCCTGGCGATGATCCTGGCCGGAGGTCGAGGGGAACGGCTCCATCCCTTGACCAAGGACCGGGCAAAGCCGGCGGTTCCTTTTGGCGGCAAGTATCGGATCATCGACTTTGTCCTGTCGAACTTCATCAACTCCGGCATTTACTCGATCTACGTCCTGACTCAGTTCAAGGCTCAATCGCTCATCGAGCATCTTCGGGAGGGCTGGGACTTTTCGGGCGCCCTCGCAGAACACTTCGTCGTCCCCGTCCCGGCCCAGATGCAGATGGGGGATGACTGGTACCAGGGGACGGCCGATGCCGTCTACCAGAATCTCTACCTGATCCAGCGGGCCGATCCTGAAATGGTTGCCGTCTTCGGGGCTGATCATATCTACAAGATGAATATCCACCAGATGGTGGAGCACCACCGGGAGAAGGGAGCAGAGGCGACCGTGTCGGTGGTTCCAGTAAAGATCGAGGGAGCCTCGAGCTTCGGGGTGCTCGAGGTGGATTCCATGTGGCGGATCCTGGGCTTCGAGGAAAAGCCGGTCCACCCGAAGCCGATTCCGGAAGAGCCAGACCACGCCCTGGTCTCGATGGGCAACTACCTGTTCGACACTGAGGCGGTCGTCAAGGCCCTCTACGACGACGCACAGAAGACGGTGAGCACCCACGATTTCGGCCGCGATATCCTGCCCGCCCTCGTGAAGGAGGGACGGAGGGTCTCCGCCTACGATTTCAGGAGGAACCGAATCCCGACTCCCCTCAAAGGCGAGGAGCTGAGCTACTGGCGCGACGTCGGGACCCTTGATGCCTACTACGAGGCGAGCATGGATCTCCGGGCTGTCGATCCGTCCTTCAACCTCTACAACCGAAGCTGGCCCATCCGGACCGTCAGCTACGGCGGTCCACCCGCGAAGTTCGTCTTCGACGAGGCGGGGCGCCAGGGAATGGCCCTGAACTCCATCGTGGGAGAGGGGACCATCATCAGCGGAAGCCTGGTCCGCGGTTCTGTCATCAGTCCGAACGTCCGGATACACAGCTATTGTCTCATCGAGGATTCCGTGATCATGAGCCGGGTGGAGATCGGGCGGGGCTGCCGGATCCGCCGAGCCATCATCGACAAGAACGTCTACGTGCCGCCGGGGACTGAGATCGGTTATGATCCGGAGAAGGACCGAGCGCGCCATTTCATGACGGAAAGCGGGATCGTGGTTATCCCTCGGGAAGAGCCGGAGGTGCCCTGGCCCTACAGGCCGGACCGCTAAGGGTCCTGCTTCGGTCTGCGTTCTCTCCAGGCCACGGGGGGGTAGAGAGGGGTCGTATTGCGAAGCTGGGGACCCTATGTGATCTTCGGGGGCGACTGTGGGCGAATAGCTCAGCGGGAGAGCACCTGCCTTACAAGCAGGGGGTCAGAGGTTCGAACCCTCTTTCGCCCACCAAGCCAGTCAGGCTCCGCCTCCTTCGGTCTTGCATTCCCTACGGTGGTCCGTTCGCTCGAGGGCCTGAGAGATCTGATCCCGATGACTATTCACCCGCTCGAAGAAGGATGGATAAGGAGGAGTGACTATGGACATCGTGACCCTCATTATTGCCGTGCTCGCCTTGGTGATCGCGGTCCTTGCCTATATCCGCACAGGCGGTATCGAGGACCTCCGCAGTCAGGTGAAGGCCGTGGGCCCTGCCACGGAGGCGCTTCGGACGAAAACCGCCGACGCGTTGGACCGACTGGAGGGGGTGGTGAGGGGATCGGGTGGGCCCCGCTCGCCATCGGTTCCGGAAGAGGAGAGGCAGGAGCGGAGAGGGTAGACCGCCTGATCACCCCAGTCCCGGACGAGGCCGAGTGCCTTTCACGCCGGAGGTAAAAGCATGGGTAGTGCTGAAGAACGAGGAGGGTTGAGCAAGACGTTGCGCAACGTCACCATCGGGATCGTGGTTGTTTTCGCCGCAACGGTAGCAGGATTTGGGTTGGGGTATTTTATCCGGGACAAGAAGGTCCAGGAGCTAGAACAGCTCATGGCAGGTCAAAAGGAGCAGCTTGCCTCGATGGAGAAGAAGGTCTTGGAGGCACAGAAGTCCCAGCTGGAGCGGGCGCTGGCGCGGGCGAAGTTGAACATAGGGTTTGAGGAACTGCTGGGCTCTCTGGCCGCGGCGCAGGCCGAAGTGGAACAGAGAAACTTCGGGAGGGCGATACAAAAGATCGCGGCCGCGAAGGGCGCACTCACCGCAGTCAGCAATACACCTGGCCCTGTCAGCGAGGCGGTGGGGGCCAAATTGGACGAGATCAAGGCAGGGCTCGAGCATCTGGACGTGAAGGTCCGGGACCAGATCAGCAGCCTGGCGAAGGACCTCGAGGCGGGTACGCTCCTCGGGGCCTCGTCAAAGGAAAGAGGCACGCCTGGGACCGGCCCGCGGAACGGAGGGGCAGCCGCAGGACAGGAGAAGGAGGGGGGGTAAGCGCCCGATGCGTCAGGCGAAGAACGCGTCCGCGATGCGAGGGGATCCCCTCTGGTACAAGGATGCGATTATCTACGAAGTCCACGTCCGGGCCTTCTACGACAGTGACGGGGATGGGGTGGGGGACTTTCGTGGGCTGACCGAAAAGCTAGACTATATCCAGGATCTGGGGGTCACGGCCATCTGGCTGCTGCCGTTCTACCCGTCGCCCTTAAAGGACGACGGCTACGACATCGCCGACTACACGGACGTTCACCCCGCCTACGGAACACTCCACGACTTCCAAGTCTTTCTCCGGGAGGCCCACCGACGGAACCTCCGCGTGATCACCGAGCTGGTCCTGAATCACACCTCGGACCGGCACCCGTGGTTTCAGAAGGCCCGCCGGGACAAGCCGGGAAGCCGCTTGCGCGACTTCTATGTGTGGAGCGACACGCCGGAGAAGTATAAAGACGCACGCCTTATCTTCAAGGACTTCGAAACTTCCAACTGGGCCTGGGATCCCGTGGCGCGGGCATATTACTGGCATCGGTTCTACTCGCACCAGCCAGACCTCAACTATGAGAGCCCCTCGGTCCGGCGCGCCATCCTCCACGTGCTGGATTTCTGGCTCGGGATGGGGGTGGACGGGCTTCGGCTGGACGCGGTGCCCTATCTCTACGAGCGGGACGGGACGAGCTGCGAGAACCTGCCCGAGACACATGCCTTCCTGAAAAAGGTCCGGCGCTCGGTGGACGAGAAGTTCCAAGACCGCACGCTGCTGGCCGAGGCGAATCAGTGGGCCGAGGACGCCGTGGCGTACTTCGGCGACGGGGACGAATGCCACATGGCCTTTCACTTCCCGGTGATGCCGCGCCTCTTCATGGCGATCCGCACGGAGGATCGTTTCCCCATCGTCGAGATCCTCCAGGAGACACCGCCTATCCCCGAGCCGTGCCAGTGGGCACTCTTCCTCAGGAACCACGACGAGCTTACGCTGGAGATGGTGACCGATGAGGACCGGGACTACATGTACCGGGTCTACGCGCAGGATCCGCAAGCCCGGATCAACCTCGGCATCCGCCGGCGACTGGCGCCGCTCCTCGGCAATCATCATAGAAGGATCGAGCTGATGAACGGCCTCCTCCTCTCCCTGCCGGGGACGCCGGTCATCTACTACGGGGATGAGATCGGCATGGGGGACAACATCTACCTGGGCGACCGGAACGGGGTCCGGACGCCGATGCAGTGGAGCGCCGACCGGAACGCCGGATTCTCCCGGGCCAACCCCCAACGGCTGTACCTGCCGATCATCATCGACCCCGAATATCACTACGAGGCGGTCAACGTGGAGGCCCAGCAGACCAACCCCCACTCGCGCCTCTGGTGGATGAGGCGCGTGATCGCGCTCCGGAAGCGCTTCAAGGCCTTCGGGCACGGCACGCTCGAGTTCCTGCATCCGGAGAACCGCAAGGTGTTGGCCTTTCTCCGACGATACCGGGAGGAGTGCATCCTGGTCTTGGCCAACCTGTCGCGTTTCACCCATTGCGTGGAGCTGGACCTGTCGGCCTTCAAGGGGATGGTCCCCGTCGAGATGTTCGGCCGGACGGAGTTCCCACGCATCGGGGAGCAGCCCTATTTCTTCACCCTGGGCCCCCACACCTTTTACTGGTTCGCGCTCGAGCGGCTACGCGTCGAGGGGCCCGCGGCGGCCGCACGCGAGGAGGCGAGGCTGCCGATCCTCGCGGTGAGCAACTCCTGGGAGGCGGTCTTTCGAGAGGAGGCGAGGATCGCCCTGGAGGAGATCCTGCCCGCATACCTCCAGGCCAGCCGCTGGTTCGGCGGCAAGGCCCGCCAGGTGAAGACCGCGAAGGTTCTCGACACCGTGGTCGTCCCCTCAGCGCCCCGGGGCGCCGTGCTCGCCATGGTCGAAATCCGATATACCGAGGGAGAGCCGGAGCTGTACGCCCTCCCCCTCACCTATGGGGCGGGGGAAACGGCGGCGCAGGAACTCGACCCTCACGCGGCCATTGCCCGTCTCCGATTGACCAAGGACGGCCGGCACGAAGACGGGATCCTCTTCGACGCGTTGTGGGACAAGGGCTTCTGCCTGGCGCTCCTGGAGGCCGTCGCCCGGCGCCGTCACCTGAAGGGGGCGGTCGGGGAGCTGCTGGCGTCGCCGACGCAGGCGTTCCGGAGAATACGGGGGCCGGCGGAGACCCGGCTCGAACCGGCGATCATGAAGGCGGAGCAGAGCAACACCTCGGTCGTGTACGGCGACCGACTGGTTTTGAAAGTGTTCCGGCGTCTCGATCAGGGCGTTAACCCCGACCTGGAGATCGGGCGGTTTCTGACCGAGCGGGCCGCGTTCGCCCATATCCCGCCCGTGGCGGGCGCCCTGGAATACCGGCGGGGCCGGAGCGAACCGATCACGGTCGCGGTCCTGGAGGCCTTTATCCCGAACCAGGGCGACGCGTGGCGGTACACCCTGGACGCCCTCGGGGGATACTTCGAGCGGGCCTTGGCCTCTTCCGAGATGCAGGTGGCGACCCTGCCGAAAGAACCGCTCCTCAGCCTCTGCGAGCAGGACCCGCCCCCGCTGCTTCGAGAGATCA
>JBOHQS010000046.1:0-13965 GCA_050732295.1 Methylomirabilales bacterium (SeqCode) | reverse complement strand
GAGGATCGCGCTGGCGATGAGCAGCTCCCGATCGACGACCCCTCCGTAATGGGCGGCGATGGTCTCGCACAACCTCACCACCGATACGGTGTGCTCCAGCAACCCTCCGAGGTACGCGTGGTGAAGTTCCTTGGCCGCCGGGGCGGCGGCAAAGGCCTCGCGAAAGCCTTCCGCGTCAAAGATGCTCGTGAGGAGATGCTTGAGTGGCTCGTTCGTGAAGGCGTGGATCGTCTGGGTGAGACAGGCGAGCATCGAGGGTACATCGGCGTCGGTCGAGGGAAGAAAGTCACGGAGGGCAGCCTCGTCCTCCCGCGCCAGGCGCAGCCGCTGAATGGTGAGTTGCAATCCTCCCTGGTAGCTCCCCACGACGCCCTGCACCTTCACCAGATCCCCCTCTCGGATCTGTTCCCCGACACCGTCCGCATCTTCCCACATCACCGCGGGAAGCTCTCCTGCCCCATCGGTGAGCACAAGCGTCACAAACGGTTCGCCTGTCTTGCGGAGGCGGCGCTGGGGATTTCGCACCTGGAAAAAAGAGGTCACGGGTTCGTTGAGCTTCAGATCTTTGACGGCCACCCGCTGCACCGTCATGGTATTCCCTCGATGGTCATCACAACTAGCCACGGGCTCCGAGCTGCTGGCGCAGGATCTTCCCGGAGACCGTCCTCGGTAAGGCCTCACAAAATTCAAGATCGCGAGGGACCTTGAAGGGAGCCAGACGCTGTCGGGCAAACCGCAAGAGCTCCTGCCGCGCACAGGAAGCCCCGGCCCTCAAAACGACATAGGCCTTTGGGGCCTCCCCACGCGTCGCATCGGGAACGCCAATCACCACCGCTTCGGCCACGGCAGGATGGGCCGCCAGCACCTCCTCGACCTCTCGAGGATACACGTTGAGACCGCCAACGATGATCAGATCCTTCTTCCGGTCGACAATGTAGAAGTATCCATCGTCATCTCGGCGGCCGAGATCTCCGGTACGGAGCCATCCGTCCTTTAGGACCTCCGCGGTGGCGTCAGGCCGGTTGAGATACCCCAGCATGATGTTCGAACCCCGGGCGATGATCTCCCCCACCGCTCCATCGAGGACCTCTCGTCCCTCCTCATCGAGCACCTTGAGCTCGATGCCAGGAAGGGGTTTTCCCACTGACCCGACCTTCCGTGGTCCCAAGAGCGGATTTTCGGTCAAGACGGGAGCGGCCTCGGTGAGTCCGTATCCTTCGTAGATGAGGATGCCGTAGCGCTCCTCAAATCGGCGGAGGGTCTCGAGGGGGAGTGGGGCTCCTCCTGAAATGGCGAAACGCACGCGTGAGAGATCCACGGACAGCGGGGGAAGTTGGGCCCAGAGGGCATACATCGACGGGACCGCCGCAAAGACCGTGACCCGTTGCTCGGCCATCACCCGCATGGTCTGGTCGGGGACGAAGCGAGGCTCGAGCACGATTGCCGCCCCGATGTCCAGCGGAAAGAGCATGAGGACGGTGGCGCCATAGGAGTGAAAGAGGGGAAGGACACAGAGGAACACGTCCCGCTCATCACAGGGAGCGATCTGTCGGAACGCGCTCATGTTGCTTAACAAGTTCTCATGGGAGAGGAGCGCTCCCTTGGGCCGCCCAGTGGTCCCGGAGGTGTAGAGGCAGACCGCGACTTCGTGCGGCTCAGGAGCCGTGACTTCCCCCGTCTCTCGGAGGAGATCATGAGCACTGGTGATCCAAGAATCCCCGCCACCGTCGCCGTCCACGAGGACCACCTGCAACGGGTGAGTGAGCCTTTCGCGCGCCGCCTGGATCACCGACAGGAACATCCGGCTGGTGACGATCCGGCGGGTCGCGGCATCCTCCAGGATGTATCGAACCTCCTCACCTTTATAGAGCACATTCAGCGGCACCACGGTTCCCCGGGCCGCCAGGATCCCGAAATAGACCTGGACGAACTCGGGGACGTTCGGCAGCATGAGGCCAACCCGCTCCCCCGGCTCGACCCCGAGCCGACGAAAGCCGGCCCCCAGGCGCTTCACGACCTCCCAAAGCTCTCCGTAGGTGAGCGACCGGCCGCCGCTGATGAGCGCGGCTCTGGTGGCAAACTTTTCCGTCGATCTCTGCAGGAGGTCGAGCAAGTTCATGATGCGCACCTCAGCCGCGAACTGCCCGGGATGCTACCAGAGGCCCCAAGACAAGTCAACGAACCGCTGAAGCCCACAGACGTCACTCCCGTCCCTGCCGAGATGGATGGCGATACGGCCGTTCAACTTCATCACATTCCCGGGATAGTGGACGCAAGGTTAGGCACTGTTCGTCGGATCAGGGGGAGTGGTCGGAGCAGGCGTCACCAGGACCTTATCGACCCGGTGTCCGTCCATATCGACGACCTCGAATTGCAGTCCACCCCACTCAAAGCGATCGCCGGTTGATGGTATACGCCCGAGATGGGCCATCACGAAGCCGCCCAACGTATGGTAGGTGCCCTCTTCTTCTCGTGGTGATCTCGTGGGGAGGACCTCTTTGAACTCGTCGACAGGCAACATTCCGTCCAACAGCCACGAACCATCGGCACGTTGCACGACCTGCGGCTCTGGCGCCTCATCGACTGAGGGGATCTCGCCCACGATCGCCTCGAGCACGTCCTTCAGGGTGATCAATCCCTGGATGCCACCGTATTCGTCGGTCACCATGGCGATGTTGGTCCCGGACTGCTTAAACAACTCCAGGACTTTCAAAGCCCGCACACTTTCCGGGACAAATAGTGGGTCTCGCACCGATGACTTGAGGTCCACCGGTTCACCGGCTAAGCTGCGAGCCAATAAGTCTTTGGCGAGGACCACACCAAGGACGTTGTCCAGGCCGCCCTGGCACACCGGGAAACGAGAGCGACCGCTTTTGGTCATCTTTCGTCGGTTCTCCTCGGGTGGGTCGTCAAGGTCGATCCAGATGATCTCCGTTCGTGGTGTCATCAAGGCCCCAACCCGCCGGTCGCGCAAACCAAGGACCTCCTCCACCATATCTTCCTCTACCTCGCTCAGGAGTCCCGCCTCGCGGCTGGCCGCCACCACGAACTTCAGCTCTTCGGGAGAGTGTATGAACGCTTCTCCTCCGGCCGGGTGGAGACCCAAGAGGCGCAGAATCAGGTTACCCAGGCTGTTCAGAGCATAGATAGCCGGGCGGAAGAGTCTGAGGTACCATTCGAGCGGTGAGATCACAGCCAAGGCTGTCCACTCTGTCCGCTGCAGCGCCAGGCTCTTGGGAGCCAACTCCCCCAAGACAATGTGAAGGGTGGTAATGATGGTGAAGGCGATAGCCACTGCTATTGCGTGAGAGCCTACCAGCGCCCAGCTCTCAGGGAGGAAACGGAGGGCCGGCTCGATAAGCGAGGCCAGGAAGGGCTCGCCGATCCAGCCCAGGCCGATGGAGGACATGGTGATGCCAAGTTGGGTTGCCGCCAGGTAGGCATCCAGGTTCTTCACCGCGCGCTCCAAAATTCTCGCGAGGCGGTGCCCCTCGGCGATAAGCTGCTCCACCCGGCTGCGGCGCAGGGCCACCAATGAGAACTCGGCCGCAACGAAGAACCCATTGGCCAGCACGAGTGCGATCACGGCCAGTAGCTTTCCGCCTGTCATCCAACTCAAGAGATCATCCATGGGAAGGTGTTTTCAGCCTCCTCTCCATCAACGGCATTTCCCGCGCCTGACACATTGTCGAGCGATACGAAGGTCTACCACTTTTCGATGATGCCATCACGGGTCACGCCGTCCGTCTTCTGCGACCCGAGATACTCTGGCCTCGCCATCGCCAGAACCCCGAGGTCACACACAAATGTAGCACAGGCCGACAGGGTTTGGGGGAGCGTGCGTAAGAACAGTGTGGTGCGGCACTACAGCGTGCCGGGGAGGGTGGGCTGCTCGCCCCGTCCCTCGACCGTATCCAGCTTGGCCTCAAAGCGGGCCAACGCGCCCGCCGCCTCGTCGAACCGATTCTTGGCATCCGTCAGGTGTCTGCCAGCCAGTTCGAAGCGGTCCCGGAACTTCTTGAGATCGACCTGGAGCCGTCCGAGGAGCTCCATGATCTCCCGGGCGTTCTGCTCGATGCGCAGTCCCTTCAGCCCGAGGAGGATGGTCTGGAGGTAGGCGTAGAAACTGTTGGGAGAGACGGGGATCACTCGCCGCTCATAGGTGTACGCCCGGACGGAGTCCTCCCCTTCGTCCTTCACCATCACCTCGTAGTAGACGTTTTCCGCCGGGATGTACATGAGGGCAAAGTCGAACGTGCCTTCGTCAGGCAGGATGTACTTGTTGGCGATTTCATTCACCCGCTGCTGTACATCCTTGAGAAAGGCCTTCCGGGCCGCCCGCCGCCGCTCCTCGTCTCCCCCCCCATTTGCCTCCAGCATCTTCCGGAAGTTCTCCAGGGGAAACTTGGCGTCTACCGGGATCAGGCGACTCCCCAATCGGATGATGGCATCGACCCGCTCCCCGCTCCGGAAGGTGTACTGGAGCTGGAAGGCGTCGCCCGGGAGGATCTGACTCAAGAGTTGCTCCAGGAGGGTTTCGCCGAAGCCGCCCCGGACTTGGGGGGGTCTGAGGATCTGCTGAAGACTCGCGATGTCCTGGCCCACCTCCAGCATGCGCCGCGTCGACTCGTCCAGTTTGCCGAGACTCCCCCGGACCTCACCGACGACGGCGGCGGCACGATCCAGCCGCTCTCCAATGGATTGATGGGCCTGCTGGATCAACACGGCGCTTTCCTGGAGCCGCTGATTCACCTGGGCACCCATCTGGTGAAGCCCTTGGCTCACCGCGGTGCTGAATTGGGCGATGTCTTGCTGGAGCAGGAGGATCGAGGGATCCTGCTCCGCGCGCGCCTCTCGGAGACCCGTGAGAATCCGGGCCATCCACACGAGGCTGACCGCCAGGACGAGGAGAAGAGCGATACCTACGACGAGGAGAATGACCGCCCAGTCCGACACGTCGTTGTCCTCAGTTCAGAAAGTCCTGCAGATGCCGGATCTTCGCCAATGCGAGAAGCCTTTTCTTCGCCCGCTCCTCCACCTGGCGGATCCGCTCCCGCGAGAGCCTGAATCGCTTTCCCACCTCCTCGAGCGTCATGGGCTCTCCCCCCCGGAGACCGTACCGGAGCTCGATGATCATCCGTTCCCGGGGACTGAGCCCCTTCAACAGCCGCTCTACCTCCTCCCCAAAGGCCTTGCGCACCAACTCATCATCGGCGGGTGGGACGCGCTCTCGGCCAGCAATGAGCCCCCGCCCCTCCTCCCGACTCTGAATCTCCTCGAGCGAGGCCTGCGGCCTGTTGGTCTGCAACAATTCGTCCACCTCCGCCCGCGTCAGGTTTAGCTCTTTGGCCAGCTCCTCCTCCGTCGGCTCCACGCCCTCCCGCTGCAGCTTCTCTGCCCGCAGGCTCCGCAGCTTACTGGCCAGGCGGATCTTGCGCGCCGGAAAGCGCAAGGCCCCGCTGGCCCGGCCCAGGGCCTGCATGATCGCCTGGCGGATCCACCACACGGCGTACGTAATGAATTTAACGTTGTACTCGGGGGAAAAGCGGCGGGCGGCCTCCAGCACTCCCAGGTTTCCCTCGTTGATCAGATCCAGGAGGGAGAGGCCATACCCCTGGTACTGCAGCGCCACCTTTACCACGAATCGCAGGTTGGCCTCGACGAGCTCCTTGAGGGCCTTCTCATCCTGCTTCTGGATCTGCTTGGCGAGACGGAGTTCTTCGGCCTTGGTCAGGAGCGGGATGTTGACGATCCGGCGGAGATAGGCAGAGAGGGCCTCGTCGCTGATCTCCTCGTAGAACTCGGGTGTGCGTCGTGCCATGGGCGTTGGCACCCGTCATGGAGGGCTTAACCCTTCGTCGAGGGGATGACGATGAAGCGGCTACTCTTCCCGCGCTGCACCAGCAGCAGCAGTTCCATCTCGGGCCGGGACGCCTGGAGCATCGCGAGGAGGTCCTGACGGCTCTTGACCGGCTGGCGGTCAACCTCCAGGATCACATCTCCCGGCCGGAGCCCCCGGCGGAACGCGGGACTCCCCGGCTCGACCGACGCAACCAAGACCCCACCCTCTTTCACCTGGAGTTTTTCCCGGAGTTCAGGGGTGAGATCCTGAACCGCAAACCCATGTCGCTCGAAGGGCTCGGGAGTCACCGCCACCGGCTCTTCGGTCGGCATCTGCCCCACGGTCGCGTTCAGGGTCACGTCCTTGCCCTTGCGATTGACCGTGACCGCCACCTGTGTTCCCGGCCGAAGAGCAGCGACCACGCGCTGAAGCCCGCGGACGTCGGTGACGGGTTTGCCACCAACCGCCTGGATCACGTCCCCCGTCGTGAGCCCGGCCTTCTCGGCGGGTCCCCCTTCAAGGACATCGCCAACCACGACGCCCTCTCCCGCCTTGACCCCGAACTGCCGGGCCAGGTCCGGGGTCAGGGGCTGAATGAGTACCCCGAGCCACCCACGGGTGATCCGGCCTTCTTTGATCAGTTGCTCCATGATCTCCCTGGCGGGGGTGATAGGGATGGCAAAGCCGATGCCCTGGCCGCTCGCCACGATGGCGGTGTTGATCCCGATGACCTGCCCGTCGATGTTCAACAGGGGACCGCCGCTATTCCCCGGATTGATGGAGGCATCGGTCTGAATGAAATCCTCATAGGCCGTGATCCCCATGCCGGCGCGCCCGGTGGCGCTGATGACGCCGACCGTGACCGTGTGGCTCAGTCCAAAGGGATTGCCAATGGCGATCACAAAGTCACCGGTCCGGATCTTCGCCGAGTTCCCCAGGGACGCCGGCTTGAGATCTTTGGCTCCCTCGATCCGGATCACGGCGAGATCGGTCTTGGGATCGGTCCCAATCACCTTGGCCTGAAAGGTCCGCTCGTCCACCAGCGTCACCTGGATCTCGTCAGCCTGCTCCACCACATGGTTATTCGTCAGGATGGTGCCCTTGGCATCGACGATGACCCCGGACCCCAGACTCCGCCGCTCGAAAAATCGCTCGAAGAACTCCTCGCCGAAGAACTCGCGGAACGGGCCTCGGAAGAAGGGCTCGGTCTGACGGCGGCTGGGCTGGACCTTTTGCGTCGTGCTGATGTTCACCACCGAAGGCTTCAGCCGCTCTGCCACTTCCACGAAGACTTGCTGCATACGTTCGACCAGGGCACGATCCCTCGGGTCGGCGGCGCTGACAGAGGGGGGGAAAACGATCACGAGACACAGAGCGAGGGAGGCCTGCATCAGAGGCCAGGGCCTCTTTTGACAAAGTCTCGTGACTGGTCTCACCATGGCACAGACCTCCACCTCGATTCTCTCGCGAAACTGTTTCACGCTAGCACAGGGAATCCGGACTGTCAATCGGGGGGCCAGGTGGGAGAGATCTGCAGGTCGTCAGCGGTCCCGATCCGACCGTCGAGCCCCGGGCTCGTCAACCGGTACGTCGGCTGGCGACGCTCATAGATCCAGGGGCGCCCCCAGGGATCCTGCAGGTCTCCGGCGTACAGCCCCTCGGTCCGGAGTTCGGTCAGGCTATTGGGATACCCGAGACGCAGCAGCAGATACTCGTCCAGGGCGCGGGGAAGCTCCCGTCCGGCGAGGGTGAGCCTCCGCGTCTGGACTTCGGCCTCTGCCACCAGCCGAGAGGAGGGGAACAAGCGCAGGGGATCATCGCTCGCGCGGAACAGAAGCACGAGAAAGGCGAGCGCGACGGCTCCGGCAGCGCTCGGGGCCATCCACGAGGGAAGGCGTCTGGGGGCCCGCACGGGCCGGACCTCTCCCTCTCCCACCCCAGTCTCGGCCCGCTGCTCGAGCTGCAGGGCTCCTGCCGCCAGCAGATCGGCGATCCCCTTGCAGGCGTCGAACTCTCCGAGGTCGCACAGCTCGGCAATCTCTCGGGCGCTCCGTCGACCATCCACCAGTTGGAGGACGGTGAGGGCCTCGGGAGGAGCCTGATCGCGATAGGCCGGCCGGTTACTTCGTCGAACGACCAGATCCAGCGAGGGGATCCGTCGTTCGATCATCGGCCACTCATCCATCTGACGGACAGCCTCCAGGAGGAGGGTCTCCGTCCCCACGGGCGGGATCTGGCCTTGACTCAGTTCCACTTGCGTCTGAGCGGCGAATGTATACCGTCCATCCCGCCAGCGGAGGGCCCGGTAGAGAGTTTCGAGCACCAGGCGCTGCACCACCTTCTCGACATC
The DNA here is from genome assembly GCA_050732295.1 of Methylomirabilales bacterium (SeqCode). Classification (GTDB taxonomy): domain Bacteria; phylum Methylomirabilota; class Methylomirabilia; order Methylomirabilales; family CSP1-5; genus CSP1-5. The sequence continues at coordinate 5,773 of JBOHQS010000046.1, read as the reverse complement.
GCGAGGGGAGACCCACTGCCCCTCCAGGAGGAAGGGGACCAGACGCTGTCCCTTGCGGGCCCGCATCTGCCGCACCTCCTCCCACCGCTCCCGGGTGATCAGTTCACGCCGAACCAAGACCCGGCCCAGGTCCGCCTCGAAACCCTCGTCGGGGGGGGCCGCCCAAACCACCATGCCGTCCTGCACCACGACGTTGATGCTTTCGTCTTTCCTCGTCAGGGTGAGGACGCCGGTCTTTCGCTGCATGCCGATCAGTTGGAGGATATCGATCAGGGCAAAGTCTTGGAGTGTTCCCTCTAGCGCCATGGCCCGCCCCTCCACCGTGAGCGACCGCGGCCGTACGTGAACGCGCTGAAGAGATAGACGGAGAGGAGTACGAGGATGCTCAGAGACCCGTGGTACGGGAGCGACATGCCGGGAAGATATGTCGCCGGGGCGAGGAGGTGTCCGAGGAGCGGCGAGACAGCCAAGACCGTGGCAGTGAGCAACACAAAACCCTTGAAGGTCCGCCCCCGGTAGAGCCCCTCAACCCCCGGGATGAGCGCAAGGCCAACCTCGAGCAGCTTCGACGGCCGCTTCACCTCTTCGAAGGGAAGACTCTTGATCATGCGAGGCATCTCCCCTGCCTGCGACCGCCGAATAATCGCACAGCGGGTGCAGAACCGGACCTCGCCTAGTAGCCGCTGACACCGGGGGCAGAAGACCCTGCCACATTCCTGACACGCCCGGGCAAACCTCCGCCGCTTCCGCAACCACAGAATCCCCACGAAGGTCACGAGATACCCCCCCACCGCCCAGGGAAGTTGGGACAGGGAGACCCTCAGAAATCTTCCGCCCCACAACACCTCCACCATCTCCGGGGATGGCGCATCGAAGACGAGAATCCGGTGCCAAAGGTCTGTCACCGGAAGCGGCGCGTCGAGGATGATCCGCTTTCTCCCTTCTGCTCCCGCCCGTCGAATACGAGATTGCAGAGATGGCAGCGTGTGGATTGCCCGCGCATACTCCTGTTCCGCCTGTTCCAAGAGGAGCCGCTCCGTGAACAACTGGGAGAGATTGAAGTGCGGATAGGCCAGGTCTGGACTCAAGGCAATGGCCTGTTCGTAGGCGGCCTGGGCCTGGGCCAGGTCCCCCGCGAGGAAGGCCAGGTTTCCCCGGTTGGTCCAGCTCGCCGCCTGAAGCGCCCCACCCCCCTTGACCTGAGAGTACCGCTCGATCCCGCGCCGAAACTCACCCCGAAGCCGATGCATCCGTCCGAGAGAAAACCGCGGCAGCGGGTCCTGGGGCGCCTCGGCCGCCCAGCGGAGCAGCGTGGCCTCTGTGGCGGCTTCGGGATCCCCCTCCTCGAGCCTGAGCAACGTGACAAATTGTGGGGAGGTCGTGCCGGTAATCAGGCTGGCGAGGAGACGATATCCCCCCGGAAGGAGCAGGAGGGAGAGGACTAAGGCGATCCAGAGCGCGCGTTCTCGACCCTTGAGGTAGATCCCGAGAGGCACGAGAGTCAGCATGACGGCGGGCAGCAGGCCGAACCCGAGGATGACGGGAAGCAGGTACAGCATCATGAGGAGAAGTACCTGAGTCGCAGGGGAGAGTCGTCGTCGCCCCCACTCGGCGACGTCATGTTGGAAGAGGGGTGACACCCGCAGCACGAATAAGACCCCTACCAGCAAGAGAGCGATGGGGAGTGCGAGCAGGAGAGAGGCTAGGATGTTCGCCCAGTGGCTCGGCCCATACAAGGGCGAGGTCAGGCTGAGCCACCAGCCCCAGATCAGAGCCAGAAGCCCCCCCGGATTGCCGCGGCCCAGCAAGATCCGGGCCCGGGCGAAGAAGACCTCGGGGAGGGCTGGGTCAAACTCCTCCGCCAAGTCTAACGCCCTCTCCGCCCCGGGCAGATCGTTTCGTGCGGCGAGCGCCCCGGCCGAGTGCGCCAGGTGCCAGCCCATATAGGCAATGCGATCGAGACCCAACCGGTCCCGAACCTCCCGAATCTGTCGCAGCTCGTGATCTGCCGCCCGGTCCTCGCCCAGGCGGAGAAACGCGCGATAGAGCAGCCACCGAACAGCCACGCGGTCCCCCGCCCGTTGAGAGGCCTCGGCGAGAGCAGCTGAAATGCCTCCCGCCTTGGTCAGGGTGGACAGGGCTCCCCTGGCAAGGGGAAAGAACGGGTTCGAGGCGTCTTTCCGGCCCACGTCCTGCAGGTTCGCGGCGAGCAGCGCGATGGTCGAGGCGTCCGGTGGCTTGCCCCCCTGAATGAACTGTTCGAGGGCCGGCACTCGTCCAAACACTCGCTGCCAGAGCGCGACGGCCTCTCGCACCTCGGGGAAGCCCGCCGTCTCCCCCCAGCGCGGGATCGCCACGATGAACAATGACAGCAACAGCAGCCCAATTGTCCTGAAGTCTCTGAGCACCCTCACACGCACTATGCCACCTGACATCGATTGCGGCCTGTATTCTATGGAATTACCCATATTTGCACGAACTATGCCAAGATGGCATGGGCGTTGACCCACCGGACCCCTCTGATATAATGCGCCCCCATGAGGCCCAGGGAGGGACCGCTGTGCGATTCCCCGCTCGGCCCTGCCTGTTGATGGGGGTCATCGGCCTGAGTGTGCTCACTGCTCCCCTCATCAAGGGGGCGGGCGAGTGGCTCCTGCAGGCCTTTCCCTCCTCAGCACTCTTCGACCTTGACACCGCGGGCGGCTCCTACGACTTTGGGCGAATCTACCGCCGTCTCCTTCTGGTGCTCACCCTGCTCTTGGGCACCCTCGGACGGAAATGGCTGGGGCCGATTTCCCTGAGAGGGATCGGGACCGGGAGCCGTCCGGGGCGCCAGGTCGGAAGCGGCTTCGTGCTCGGATGCTTTTCTCTTTCACTCTTCCTTGCAATTTTCCTCCTGATGGGCGAACGTTCGCTCGCACCGGCCGTTCCGGCAGACTGGTCTTGGCGCGCCGGCCGCGCCCTCGCTAGCGCCCTCGTCGTGGGAGTCGTGGAAGAGACGATCTTCCGTGGGTACCTGCTGGGGGGATTCCTGGGTGGTGGGTCAAGGCTCGGCGCGGTGGTGTGGAGTAGCGCCCTTTTCTCCGCCGTCCGGGTCACCCCCGGCCTTGACCTGGGCGTGGGCCTTCAGGCGCTCGTCGCGCACCTCCGTCCGCTCGGACGGCCGGAGGTCTTCTTCCCCTTCGTCGGCCTCTTGCTGCTCGGTATGCTCCTTGCCTACGCCTATCTCTGGACCGACTCGCTCCCCTTCGCCATCGGGCTCCACGCCGGCTGGGTCTTTCTCGTCATGACCGCCGGTCTCTTGCTGCGGGAACCGACCGGAATCGAGTGGTTGTATGGCGAGCAGGGAGTCCTGGCCAGAGTGGGAGGATGGATCCTCCTCCTACTGATGGTCCCCATGCTCCGCCTCTGGATTGTCTGGACTTCGACAACGCCTCGCCGATGACCGACGACTGAAGACCAGTTCATGGTTCAGGGTTCAGGGTGTATTGATTTAGAAAGTCTGATCTTGCCATGAACCACGAACCGTGAACTATGAACCGACCTGAACGGTCGTTGGTCATCGGTCATCGGTGAGCGGTCATCTGCGCCCTCGGGCCTCCACCCGGACCGCCGCCCCCCGCCCCGCCTTCAGGAGACGCGCTGCGCTCCGCTGGTTCGCGAAGATTTCCAGATACCCGGCACTCCCGAGAATGGTTCCCGTCTCACCTGGCGTGAGGCGGTCATAGCTCTGCTCCAGGCCATGCATCCTCCGGCCTTTGATCGAGACCGTGATCCCCCTCTCCGGGTGCAGGGCCGAGATCTCGCGGCCTGAGATGTTCGTAATGAGATTCCCAAACCGATCCACATGGAGGATAGAGCCCACAAGGACCCGGGCACTTGTTTTCGTCGGGACCGGCAGGCGGAGGCACACAGAGCGTGTCGTGGCCTGTCCAAAACGATCAATGCCGCTCCGACGCGACAGATGTCCTGCCACCGGAGCAAAGACGTCCCGCCCGTGAAAGGTCTGGCTCACCGGATGGAGAAGATACGCTTCCACGGTAATCTCCACGACCCGCCGAATCTCACCCGAGGCGAACAGATAGCTCAAGACCCCGTTGTCGGGCGCAACGTAGTACCCATGCCTGCCCTCGGCCACGAGACCCCTGCGCACGCTTCCCACGCCGGGGTCAACCACCACCAGATGAATGGTCCCCTTCGGAAAGTACCGGTATGAACATTCGAGGAGAAACGCCGCCTCGAGCACATCCTGGGGTGAGACCCCGTGGCACAGATCGACGATCTGCGCCCGAGGGTTGATGCCCAGGATCACCCCCTTCATGATCCCGACGAAGGGATCGGCGTGTCCAAAATCGGTGAGCAGGGTGATGATCCTCAAGGCTCCACCTTCACCAGGACTCCCCGGGCTTCAGCCACGACCACACCCTCGGCCGTGGCTGCCTGGCTCTCCACCTCGACTGTTCTCCGCCCATTTCGGAGAATTCTCCCGACAAAGTGAAGATGCTCCCCCACCCTGGCGGGCTGCCTGAGCCGGACCTCCAATTTGCCGGTCACGACCCTCACGCCGCGGAGCCAACACCCGTTGACCATCACCTCGTCGAGGATGGTAGCGATAATGCCTCCGTGGACGATGTCCCGGAAGCCCTGGAACGCCGGTGTCGGGAGAAAGCTCGTGCGTACCTCCGTCTGGCCGACGAGCTCGAAGTCGAGGTGGAGCCCCGCAGGATTCTTCTTGCCGCAGACAAAACACATCTGATCATCCACAAGTTCCATCGCCTCCCCCACCCTTCCTCCGCAACGTCTGAAAAACTGGCAGTTGCCTGAAATTCGTCCACCGCCGACCGCACAATCTCGCTGGAGGCGAGGGGAGCTGGGCCTGGAGCCAAGCGGAACTTGGCTTGCGTCTCCGCAGGAGTCCGGAGTCCTTCGGACCGGCCAGGGGTTCGCCAACTTTCCCGTTGACTTTTTCCCCTCCCCTCTTTAGAGATAGAGAGATACCACGTGTTGCCGAAGTGGCGGAACTGGTAGACGCGCATGATTCAGGGTCATGTGGGCGTAAGCCTGTGGGGGTTCGAGTCCCCCCTTCGGCACCACTGTTCTTGTCGCACAAGCGCCTTTCACCGCTTCCCCCAAGCCCCGGGCCTCGGTCGATCCCCTGTTGGCACATACCCTGCAGTATCACTCTTGGTGTACCCACCAGGAGGGCGGGCGATGGACCTCGATTTCCCAGGCGAAACCTCAGGGGTAAGCCCTTATTTCGCACCCGGATTTGCCCTCGGTTATGCTGCAGCACTCGCGCACCTTTGGGGGCCAGAAGAGGCGGAGGGTGTCGCCCGATTCTTCGCGGCCCACGACTTCTCTGACACTTTTGCGTACGGCATGTCCCCCGACCACTGGTACCCCTGGACTCGGGCGATCATCCTCGGACGCGACCCACGGACCCAAGCCTGGAGAGCCTCCTGGAGTAATTGATTTCCTCGCCCGGTCGCCCGGTCAATGAGTCCCCCCAAGACCCTCGCAATCTCGTCGCGCGTAAAGGCGCGGAGAGTATCGGGAGAGCATTTCCCACCGGCTCTCCCCTAAAACTCCGGGGACATAAAGGGAGAAGGGGTGATCAGACAGAGGAGGAGGATCAGGGCGCCGAGACCCAAGAGTCGCCGCGTGGGGTCGAGGGGGGTCACGTCGTTCATGGGCTGGGGATGCCTGAAACCGAGCATGAACCCCAGAAAAGCCCAGAAGAGCCAGCCGAGCCAGAAGGTGAGCCCGAGAAGGG